>NZ_JBEYID010000006.1:0-402253 GCF_040635605.1 Streptosporangium sp. NPDC006930
CGCAAGGAGCTGGCCGGCTCAGGGGCGTTGGGTGACATCGGCGCGCACATCATCGATACCGCGCAGTTCATCACCGGGCAGCATTTGACGCAGGTGTCAGGGCTGACCGAGACGTTCGTCACCCAGCGGCCGCTGGCCGAGGCCTCGGCCGGCCTGTCGGCCGAGAGCAC
Source organism: Streptosporangium sp. NPDC006930 (assembly GCF_040635605.1). Classification (NCBI taxonomy): domain Bacteria; kingdom Bacillati; phylum Actinomycetota; class Actinomycetes; order Streptosporangiales; family Streptosporangiaceae; genus Streptosporangium; species Streptosporangium sp. NPDC006930. The sequence goes on from NZ_JBEYID010000006.1 coordinate 171, forward strand.
CGGCGCCGCGAGTGAGAGCGGGGACGGCGTGGAGATGGGTGACGTCGACGTTGACGACGCGGCGTTGTTCATCGGCCGTCTCAGTGGTGGCGCGCTGGCGTCGTTCGAGGCCAGCCGGTTCGCGACCGGGCGTAAGAACGCGTTGCGGATCGAGGTGAACGGTTCCGCGGCGAGTTTGGCGTTCGATTTCGAGGCGATGAACGAGCTGTGGTTCCACGATCACGCGTTGCCGGCCGAGGAGGCGGGTTTCCGCCGGGTGCTGGTCACCGAGGCCGGGCACCCGTACGCGGGAGCGTGGTGGCCCCCGGGCCACGGCCTGGGGTATGAGCACACCTTCACCCACGAGGTGAAGGACTTCGTCGAGGCGATCACCTCCGGTGTCGCCCCGGCTCCGTCGTTCGACGACGGGTTGAACGTCCAGCGCGTGCTGGCCGCGGTCGAGCGCAGCGCCGCCGACCAGAGCCGGATGACGGCGATCGAGGAGGTATGACGGAGCCTGCCACCCATCGGGTGCACACCCGGTGAGCGGGCCCCGTCACCCGCGTGACGGGCGCGCGAACCGAGTTCGCACGCCCGTCACGCGGCCGACGACGGTTCTCAGTCCAGGACGACGATCTGGCGCAGGACCTCGCCGCCCCTGAGCGCCGCCACGGCGTCGTTGAGGTCGGCCAGCCTGATGCGGGAGCTGATCATGCTCTCCAGGTCGAGCTTGCCCGCCTTGTAGAGCCCGGCGAAGAACGGGAAGTCGCGCCGGACGTCCGAGCCGCCGTACAGCGAGCTGAGGATGTTCTTGCCCTCGAACAGCAGGTTGAAGGCGCTCAGCGGGACGTTGTCGTCCATCGCGCCCGCGCCCACCACGATCGTGTCGCCACCCCGGCGGGTCGCCTGCCAGGCCGTCATGATGGCGGCGGACTTGCCGACGGCCTCGAAACCGTAGTCGAACCCGGCGCCGCCGGTGAGCGTGCCGACCGCGTCCATGAGCTGGTCGGGTGTGATGGCGTGGGTCGCGCCGACCTTCTTGGCGAGGGCGTGCTTGGACTCCAGGGGGTCGATCGCGAGGATCGTGGTGGCGCCGGAGATGCGGGCGCCCTGGATCACCGACAGGCCGATACCGCCCGCGCCGACCACGGCGACGGTCGAGCCCGCCCTCACCTTGGCCGTGTTCAGCGCCGCGCCGACGCCGGTGGTGATCCCGCAGCCGATCAGGGCCGCGGCCTCGAACGGCACGTCGGAATCGACCTTGATCGCCCCCTGCCAGGGCACGACGATCTCCTCGGACCAGGTGCCGCACCCGGCCATGCCGAACGCCGGGGTGTCGCCGCCGTAACGGAAGCGGGCGTTGACGAAGCTGTCCATCACGTACGTCATGCACAGGAAAGGCTGGTTCACCAGGCAGTTCGCACAGCTGCCGCAGGCCGGGGTCCAGTTGACGATGACGTGGTCGCCGGGTTGTACCGAGGTCACGTGGTCACCGACCTCGACGACCTCTCCCGCCCCCTCGTGGCCGGGGACGACCGGCAACGGCATGGGCAGCACGCCGCTGATCACCGACAGGTCCGAATGGCAGACGCCGGTGGCCCTGATCTTGACGCGGACATCCGTCGGGCCCATCGGCGCGAGGGTGAGGTCATCGCGGATGTCGAGCTTGTCGTCGCCGACGGCATGCAGAAGCGCACCACGCATGGGGGGTCCTCCTAGTTCTCCTCAAGGGAGAGTGCGGCTTTGGGACAGGACCGGACCGCGTGCCGGACGCGGTCCAGCATCTCCGGCGGCGGCTCAGGCAGCAGCACGTGCAGCTGGTCGTCGTCGTCGAGCTCGAAGACCTCCGGGGCGAGTCCCATGCAGATCGCATTGGCCTCACAGACCAGATAGTCGACTTTGATTTTCATACGGGCCTCCTAACCGGGAATGGCGAGCTTACGGTGATCCCAGGAGATCACTCGACTCGGCTCGACCACGAAGGCGACCCTTTTACGGCCGGTGTAGGCCACGTACTCGGTGAGTGACTCCTCAACGTCGGGCATCCCGGCCATCCGTCTGGTCACGTCCATGCCGATGCCGAGGACGCCCTCAAGGTCGTCGATCCTGCGCGCCACCCCGTAGACGAGGACACCGCGCAGGTCGGAGTATTCGTCTCCGGCCTCGATCAGGCAGCTCACCCGGGCGTCGCGCTGGATGTTGAGCGTCTTCTGCGCCTTGCCGTAGGTCCAGAACGAGATCTTGCCCTCGGCCAGCCCGTAGAACATGGTCACCATGTGCGGTGTTCCGTCGGGGTTGATCGTGCCGAGTTGCAGCTTCCGAGACTCGGCGATGAAAGCCGTCACCTCGTCGTCGGTCATCACGATGCGGGCGCGCTGGTTCACGGTGCAAAGTAGAACATGTTCCACAAGGTCGGGCAAGGGCGGTCGGAATGTTGTTCGGTCTCGGTAGTCTGCTGCGATGAGCATCGCCACCATGCCGGCCGACCTGCTGTACGTCGCCCAGCGCGCCAAGGGTTTCATGCCACCCGAGGAAGGAGTCGCGCTGTTCGAGACCGCCGCCGAGTACGGCCCGCGGGGTCCGATCTGCGAGATCGGCAGCTACTGCGGGAAGTCCGCCGTCTACCTCGGGGCGGGGGCCCGGCAGGCGGGGTCCGTCGTCTTCACCGTGGACCACCACCGGGGTTCCGAGGAGATCCAGCCGGGCTGGGCCCACCACGACCCCACGCTGATGGACCTCCGCTTCGGCAAGATGGACTCGCTGCCCACCTTCCGCACCACCATCGCCTCCGCGGGGCTGGAGGACGAGGTCGTCGCGATCGTCGGCAGCTCCGAGCGCGTCGCCGCGCTGTGGAACACACCGCTCGCGATGCTCTTCATCGACGGCGGCCACTCCGAGGATCCGGTGACCAAGGACTACGAGGGGTGGGCCCCGCACGTCATGCCGGGCGGCGCCCTGGTCTTTCACGACATCTACCCCGACCCGGCCCAGGGCGGGCAGGCTCCGTACCGCGTCCACCAGCGGGCCCTCGCCTCCGGTGCGTTCAGGGAGGTCCGGCAGGAGGGCTCGCTGCGGGTGCTCGAACGGGTCGGATCCGGCATCGGCTGACGGAAAGCGTCGCGTGGAGGCGTGCCGCGAGCGTGCGGCGGAGGTGGGGCGGTAGGGCCGCGTGCAGACCCCGGCCCGCGCCGACGATCACCAGGGCGAAGAACAGCCCGGAGACGACATGAAACTGGAGCAGCAGCCCGTAGACCGTCGCCGTGGCGAGGCCGAACACGACCTGCTCACGCGGCCTGGCGGGGGAGGTGCCCGGCTCGACGATCACGTATCCGGCGTAGAGGGCGAAGGCCGTCCCGGTCATCGGCAGCAGCGCGCTCACCGTCGACACGTCGGTCAGCGCGCCCCTGACCAGCGCCTGCAGGGCGAAACCGCCCGTCCAGCCCACGAGCAGCGGCAGCCTCCCCGCGAGCCTGGCGTTCACCGCCGTGCCCCAGGCGAGTACGGCGAGTGGCACGACCAGGTCGAACGGCCCCGAGACCCACGCGGTGAACTGGTACGCCGGAGCGAGGCCGACCCACGGGAACAACAGCAGCACGGCGACGATCCCGAAGGCCGCCGGGTTCAGGAACGGGCTCCCCGGCACGTCCTCGGCCCTTCGCCCCTGCTCCGGGGTCTCCGATGCTTTCACGCGGGAGACGTCCGGTGCCTTCATGCGGAAGACGTACGTGCCGCCAACGCCGATGAGGACGGCGAGTGCGATCGGCATCAGGTGCCCGTTGCCGTACAGCAGCATCGCGCAGAGCAGGCCGCACACGTAGGACGGCAGGAGGAGGCCGACGACCCGGGCGCGGGGCACGCCGAGATAGCGGGGCGGGCGTCGCCACGACCACGCCTCCACCGTCTCCAGCACGAGTTCGGCGGTCACGCCGGTGAGCACGCCGACCACCGGTGCCAGGCAGGACTGTTCGAACCCGAGCACGGTGTGCCCGAGCACAGTGATCAGGGTGAGGGACGCCGCCAGCCGCCGGAACGCCCTCTCTCGCCTCGGGTCGGCGTTCATGGCCGCCGGATCTCCGAGGCGTGGCCGTCGGCGAGCAGGATCTGATGTCGGCTCTCGCCTTCGGGTGGCGTTCATGGCCGGATTTTCGAGGCGTGGCCGTCGGGATTCGATGCCGGCTCTCGCCTCGGGTCGGCGTTCATGGCCGCCGGATCTCCGAGGCGCGGTCGTCGGCGAGCAGGATCTGATGCCAGCCGGGCTCCAGGGACACGGACGTGGTCCGTGTGCCGCCGCAGGCGTTTCTCCAGGAGATCTCGACGGGGACGACGGGGTCCGGCAGGTCGTCGCCGAGGCCGAAGAGCAACTCGGGTGCGGAGACGCCGTTGTGGCCGTTGGCGGGGTAGAGCTGCCTGCTACGCGTGACCCCGCCGGGCAGGCGCACCGTGGCGACGGCGCCGATGGCGGGCCGCGTCGGCCCGGGGTGTGCCGCTCCGGCCCATGCCTGTCCGGGATGTTCCGGTTGGGATGGCACTCGGGCTCGCGCCTCGCCGAGCGTCTCTTGCCCGGGCCGCACGTGTCCGGGCCGCGGCCGCCCCTCTGGGTGTGCCGCTCCGGCCATACCGGCCATGCCGCAGGCACCGGCGGGGAGGCGGAGCCGCAGGCCCACGAACGGGGCCGTCGGCCCGTGGTTGCTGTAGAGCACCGACGCGGACCACTGGTTGGCGACCGCGAAGTCCAGCCGCCCGTCGTCGTCGACGTCGCCCACGGCGAAGGCCCGGCTGACCGCACCCTCACCGTCCCCGCCGTCCCCGCCGGCGCCGTCGACCCCGGCTCGCCGCGCCACGTCCACGTAGCGGCCGTCCGGTCCCCTGATGAAGAAGGTGTTGGTCTCGCGTCCCGACAGGTCGTCCCCGACCTTCAGATCCGGCCACAGCGAAGGGCGGGAGAGGAACAGGTCGTTGGCCGACTCCGCCTCCCGCAGCCGCGCCCACCGGTCGACCTCACCCCTGGCGAACCCGGTCGCGTGCATGATCTCGTCGATGCCGTCGTTGTCGAAATCGGCGGCCTTGACGTCCCAGGACCAGCCGCTGCGGCTCAGTCCCAGTTCCTCGCCGAGGTCGTCGTACGGCGCGTGACCCTCGTGGAGCCCTCCTCGCCGTGACACGAAGGCGAAGTCGCCCTCGCGCGGCGCGGGGTCCCCGCTGAGGTTGCTCACCAGGATGTCCGGCCTGCCGTCGGCGTTGAGGTCGGTGAAGGCCACCCCCATCCCCCGGAAGGAGTCGCGGCCGAGGACCCGCGAGGAGGGAGTGGCCAGGTGTCGGGTGCCCCTCGCCTCGGTGAACCGGACCCTGCCGGGCGCAGACTCGTTGACCAGCAGGTGGTCGGGACCGAAGTCGTTGGCCACGTACAGTTCGGGCCGTCCGTCGCCGTCCAGGTCCTGGGTGCCCAGCGCGAGGGTCCAGCCCCGGCCCTCGCCCGCGACCTCGTCGAACACCCCCTTCGCCTCGGTGAACAGCGCGGGTCCCGTCGCCCGGTAGAGCCGGTCGCCGCCCCCGTTGGCCGCGGCGGACGGCGAGTCGGGCATCACGGCGTCGTCGCTGTCGCCTTGGTCGTCGCTGTCGTCGCTGTCGTCGCGGTCGGCCTGGTCGCCGCTGTCGCCGCCCAGCACCCTGACGCCGTCGGGGAAGTAGTTGCCGAAGACGAGGTCGAGACGGCCGTCCCCGTCGAAGTCTCCGGCCGTGGCGGCGCTGGTGTTCCAGATCTCCGGCTCGGCGGTGAGCGAACGGTGGCGGAAGGCCGCACCGGACGGGGGCTCGCCGGGGACGCGCAGGAACAGGGAGGGGGAGCGGCCCCAGTAGTAGACGATCAGGTCCTCCCAGCCGTCCTGGTCGAGATCGGCGGGCAGGCATCCCGTCGGTGCCTCGTGCCGTCCGCGCTCGGGGGGGACCAGCGTGAACGGCCGGTAACGGCGCGAGGTCCCCGGCGCGGGCCTCACGGTCACCGTGTCGCGGCGGGGATCGACCAGGCACAGGTCGTCGGCGACGACTCCGCCGTCCACGTCGAACAGGGCCACCCCGGCGCCCAGCGACGACGCCGGGCTTCCGAGGCGCGCGTACCCCGGCGCGACCGGCCGCAGGAGACGGTCACCGGCCCGCGAGGGAGGGCTCAGCGGTCTCGCATGGAAGGAGAAGGTGGCGGACGCCTCCACCGCCGAGGTGTCCGGCAGGGCGGTCAGCCTCCACCCGGCGGTCGCGGACACCAGGGCGAGGAATCCCGCCGCGCATCTGCGAACCCCACCGCCCCTCCGAGTCACGGACCCGAACGTAGTGAGCCGCATTCAGCCCTTCAAGCACCGCGTTTCTGGTTCCGTGCAAAGAAACCGCCGGGGGTTCAGCTCCTGGAGCGGGCGTGGCTGCAGCCGCACGCGGCGGTGGGACGGTCGGTCACGTACCCGCCCGCGTCGCGGAAGATGCCCGAGGCGGGGGTGTGCCCGTCCAGCGCGTCGGCGGCGAGCACGACCGCGGCCGCGGTGTAGGCCGAGCGCTCGTGCGGGAAGTGCTTGCCGTTCACGAACTGCCAGCCGGTCCAGTACGAGCCGTCCTCGTGCCGCAGGTGCTGCATGTCGGAGAAGAGCCGCAGCGCCCGTCCCCGGTCGCCCAGGGCGTCGAGGGCGAGCACCAGCTCGCACGTCTCCGCGCCGGTCACCCACGGCTGGTCGGAGACGCAGCGGATGCCGAGACTCGCCTCCACGAACGTGTCCCACTCCTCGGCGAGCCGTGTCTCCGCGGCCTGGCCGCGCACCGCGCCGCCCAGGATCGGGTAGTACCAGTCCATCGAGAAGCGGCTCTTGTCGGCGAACGCCTCGGGGTGGGCGGCCAGCACGTGGCCGAGCTGGTCGGCGGCGAGCTCCCAGTCGGGCTGTGGGTCACCCAGGTGCTCGCCGAGCAGCACACCGCAGCGCAGACTCTGGTGGATGGAGGCGCAACCGGTCAGCAGGGCGTACGCGGCGGGCCTGCCGTCGGCCGCGCGCTCCCAGACGATCTCACCTCGGGTGGTCTGCAGGCCGACCACGAAGTCCAGCGCCGTCCGGACGACCGGCCACATCCGCCGGGCGAAGTCCTCGTCTCCGGTCACCAGGAGTTCGTGCCAGACGCCGACCGCGACGTACGCGGCGTGGTTGGACTCCCCGCCCTGCTCGACGGCCTCGCCGCCGACGAGTTTCATCGGCCAGGAACCGTCGGCCCGCTGTGTGCGGACGAGCCAGTCGTACCCTCGGCGGACCGGGCCGGTCAGCCCCGCCACGCTCATCGCCATCAGGCACTCGATGTGGTTCCAGGCGTCCACGTGTCCCTCGGGCCACGGGACGCCGCCGTCGGCCTCCTGCACCGCCGCGATGCTCCGGGCGGTGCGGACGACCTCTTCCCACTCCATGCAGCCGCTCACTGCCTCTCCTTCGGAGGTCACGCGGGCTTGCGGACGTAGAGCACCACGCTTTTGCCGATGAGCGGGTTGAGCACGGCCTCGGCGATCCTGGTGGCGGCGGGGCGCTTCATGATGTCCCAGACCAGCAGCTCGTGGTACGCCTTGGCCAGCGGGTGGTCGTTGTTGTCGACGCCGACCGCGCACTTGATCCACCAGTAGGGCGCGTGCAGGCCGTGGGCGTGGTGGTGCGGGCCGATGACGAAGCCCGTCGACTTGAGCTTCGCGCTCAGCTCGGCGAGCGTGTAGATGCGGACGTGCCCGCCGGGAGCGGTGTGGTACGCCTCGTCGAGTGCCCAGCAGATGCGTTCGGGCAGGAAGCTCGGCACGGTGACGGCCGCCTGGCCGCCCGGCTTGAGCACCCGGAAGATCTCGCGCATCGCGGCCATGTCGTCGGGGATGTGCTCCAGCACCTCCGCGGCGATCACCCGGTCGAAGCCGCCGTCCTCGAACGGCATGTCGAGCGCGTCGCCGGTCACGGTCTCCGCCGTCGCCCCCGGCGGCACCTCCCCGGCCTTGTCCATCGCGGAGAACATGCTCGCCACGTCCTCCAGCTCCTTGGCGTCCATGTCGAAGGCCACCACGTCGGCGCCGCGCCGCAGCACTTCGAAGGCGTGCCGTCCGCCGCCACAGCCCAGGTCCAGGACTCGGGTCCCCGGACCCACGGGCAACCGGTCGAAGTCGACAGTCAGCACTCGCCGCTCCTTGTGAGAGGTGGTCGTTTCAGGGTGTCGCTCACTTCGGTTGTTTCAGGGTGTCGCTCACTTCGCCCGGCGGGCCTGGATGGCCTCGTGGTAGGCCTCCACGGTCCGTTGGGCGACGACGTTCCAGGTGAAGCGCTCCATGACCCGGTCGTAGCCCTTCTTGCCGACCGCGGCACGCTCCTCGGGGGAGTCGTGCAGGCGGCGCAGCACCGCGGCGAGCTCCTCGGGGTCGCCGGGGGCCACCTGTATGGCGGCGTCGCCGACGACCTCGGGCAGCGCCCCGGTGCGGCTCGCGACGAGCGGGGTGCCGCAGGCCATGTGCTCGACGGCCGGCAGCGAGAAGCCCTCGTACAGGGAGGGGACGACCGAGATCTCCGAGGTGGCGATCAGCTCGCCCAGCTCGGCGTCGGAGATGCCGTGCACGAATTTGACCCGGTCCTGCAGCGCCAGCTCGCCGACGAGCTTCTCGGTCGGGCCGCCGGGGGTGGGCCTGCTCACCACGGTCAGGTTGACGTCGCGTTCGGTGGCGAGCTTCGCCACGGCTCTCAGCAGGGTCGCGACGCCCTTCATCGGGGAGTCGGCGCTCGCGACCGCGACGATGGACCCGGGTCGCTTGGGAATCTCCGGGCGCGGGTGGAAGTAGCGGGTGTCGACGCCCAGCGGGATGAGCCGCATGTTCTTCTGCGGCACGTTGAAGTCGCGGTGGATGTCGGCGAGGGACGACTCGCTCACGGTGAGGATCGGGCTGAGCCGGGGCGCGACCTTGGCCTGCATCCGCACGAAGCCGTACCAGCGCCGCATCGGGAGCTTCTTGCGCAGCGTCGCGGCCTTGATCTCGATGCGCCGGTCCACGCTGATCGGGTGGTGGATGGTCCCGACCACGGGGAACAGCTTCTGGATGCCGAGCACGCCGTAGCCGAGGGTCTGGTTGTCCTGCACGACGTCGAAGTCGCCGACGCGCTTCTTCAGCTCGCGGTACGCCCGCAGGCTGAAGGTGAGCGGCTCGGGGAACCCGGCGGTCCACATGGTGCCGACTTCGAGCAGGTCGATCCAGTCGCGGTACTCGCTCAGCCCGGGGGTGCGAAAGGGGTCCTCGTCGCGGTACAGGTCAAGGCTGGGGATCTTGGTGAGGACGACGCCCTCGTCGAGCTCCGGGTAGGGCTGGCCGGAGAAGACCTCCACACTGTGCCCGAGTGCGACCAGCTCGCGACTGAGATGACGCAGGTAGACGCCCTGCCCACCGCAGGTCGGTTTGCTGCGGTACGACAGCAGCGCGACCCGCAGTGATTCAGCACCCGGCACGGCAACCCCCTTCTCAACCTGTCCGAAAAGGGGACAGGTACCGTGAAAGATGACCTTTGTCCTCGGACCCTACCATTCACGAACCCTGTTGTACCTGATGTGGAATTGTCCCTAGATCGCGCTTCACGGCGTGCGAACTGGGAAGTTAGCCTTATCGAGCGTGATTCGGTGTAACGCGTTCTAGGTGTGTTGTGCCTCAGGGGGATGGTGCCTGCCGGGTGCTCTGCGGGTACATTCGCCATCAAACGGCACAAGACCCGGCATAGGTTGCCGCCCCCGCAAGCGAGGAGGACGCGTTGGCCAGGCGCGCGCTGATCACCGGTATCACCGGGCAGGACGGTTCCTATCTGGCAGAGTGCCTGCTCGGTCAGGGCTACGAGGTCTCCGGTCTTGTCCGCGGGCAGGCCAACCCCCGGGTCCCACGTTTCCGCAAGCTCCTGCAGGACGTCCAGCTCGTCCGGGGAGACCTGCTTGACCAGGGTTCGCTGATCTCCGTTGTCGAGAAGGTCCAGCCCGACGAGGTCTACAACCTGGGCGCGATCTCGTTCGTCCCCATGTCGTGGGAGCAGGCCGAACTCACCGCCGAGGTGACCGGCATGGGCGTGCTGCGCATGCTTGAGGCGATCCGGGTCTGCTCGGGCATCTCCTCCTCGCGCACGGCGGCGGGATCGGGCCAGATCCGCTTCTATCAGGCGTCCTCCTCGGAGATGTTCGGCCAGGTCCGCGAGACCCCGCAGACCGAGATCACCCCCTTCCACCCCCGCTCGCCGTACGGTGTGGCCAAGGCGTACGGGCACTTCCTGACGCAGAACTACCGCGAGTCGTACGGCATGTACGCGGTGTCGGGGATCCTGTTCAACCACGAGTCCCCGCGCAGGGGGGCCGAGTTCGTCACCAGGAAGGTGTCGCTCGGCGTGGCCAGGATCAAACTCGGCCTCGCCTCCGAGCTGCGCCTGGGCAACATGGAGGCGCGCCGCGACTGGGGATTCGCCGGAGACTACGTCCGCGCGATGCACCTGATGCTCCAGGCGGACACGCCCGAGGACTATGTGATCGGCACCGGCCGCACCCAGACCGTCCGCGACCTCGTGCAGGCGGCCTTCACCGCCGCCGGGCTCGACTGGGAGCGGTACGTCGTCACCGACCAGACCCTGCACCGCCCGGCCGAGGTCGACCTGCTGTGCGCGGACCCGAAGAAGGCCCGCGTCCAGCTCGGCTGGGAGCCCACGGTCGGCTTCGAGGAACTCGTGGCGATGATGGTCGAGTCGGACATCAAGCTGCTCTCCGAGGGCGGCGACCCCGACCAGGACTCCTCCTGGCCCTGACCTTCACCTCTCTCGGCGGTCCGAACGCACCTCCCTGATCGGTCCGAACTGCCCCGATCCTCACCCCTGGGCGGTCCGAACGCACTTCCCCGCGAGGTCCGAGCGGTCCGAGCCTCACCCCGAGCGGTCCGAACGATCCCGAGCCGGCCTTGCCGGGGGCCGGTGACTCTTTCCGGCCTCCCGGTCCTGAGTCGGTCCGGGCATTCAATAGACGAGTCGTAGCGTCTCGTCTTGACAGCGTGTGCGACAGGGGGAATGCTGTGTCATAAGCGAGACGATACGTCTCGTCGCATATGGCGATTCCACCGATCCCACGCCAAAGGTCTCGACGGACCCCCCGACGGCATCCCGGCAGAATTCCAACAGAGGAGAAACCATGCCCCGACGCGCGCACATCGCGATGGTCAGCATCCCCGCGCCGGGCCACGTGAACCCGAGCATCGCAGTGATCAGGGAGCTGGTGGCGCGGGGGCACCGGGTGACCTACGCCAACGACCCCTCCTTCGCCGACGTGATCACCGGTGCCGGGGCCGAACTCGTCCCGTACACCTCGACCCTGCCCATGGGAGACAGCGCCGAGTGGCCGGAGGACACGGTCGCGCAGCTCGACGTCTTCCTCGGCGACGCGATCTCGATGCTGCCGCAGCTCCGCGCCGCGTACGACAACGACCGGCCCGACCTGTTCCTCTACGACATCGGTGGCTACACCGCCCGGGTGCTCGCGGAGAACTGGGACATCCCCCTGATGCAGCTCTCGCCGACCTACGTGGCCTGGGAGGGCTACCGGGAGGAGATGGCGCCGATGGTCGAGGAGCTGAAGAAGGCTCCGGGCGGGGCCGAGCACTACCGGCGGTTCGACGAGTGGCTGCACGACAACGGCATCCGCGACACCGACTCCCACGACTTCGGGGGCCGTCCGCCACGGGCGCTCGCGCTCATCCCGAAGGTCATGCAGCCCAACGCCGACCGGGTCGACCCCGCCAGGATCACCTTCACCGGGCCCTGCTTCGCCACCCGTGCCCACCAGGAGCCCTGGGTCCGGCCCGAGGAGGCGGAGAAGGTGCTGCTCGTCTCCCTGGGTTCGGCCTTCACCAACCTGCCGGACTTCTACCGCTCCTGCCTGGCCGCTTTCGGGGACCTGCCCGGCTGGCACGTCGTCCTGCAGGTCGGGAGGTTCGTGGACCGGGCGGAACTCGGTGCGATCCCCGCCAACGTCGAGGTGCACTCCTGGGTCTCGCAGCTCTCGATCCTGGAGCGGGCCGACGCGTTCGTCACCCACGCGGGCATGGGCGGCAGCCAGGAGGGCCTGTACTGCGGCGTCCCGATGATCGCCGTCCCGCAGGCCGCCGACCAGTTCGGCAACGCCGACAGGCTCGTGGAACTCGGGGTCGGCCGCCGGATCGACACCGAGGACGCCACCCCGGAGGCGTTGCGCGCCGCCCTGCTCGACCTCACCTCCGACCCGGAGGTGGCGGCTCGGCTGGCGAAGCTCAGGAACGAGGTCCGGGGCGAGGGCGGCACCGTCCGCGCGGCCGACCTGATAGAGGAAATGCTTTGACCTCCTCCTCGGCCTGAAGGGCCGGGGATTCTCCCGCCGCGTCGCGGTTGAGCGGCACGCGGGGTTTGACGCGTAGCCCCTCAGGCCGGCGGAGCGGCGGTGCGGTCCGCGAGGCGTTCGTGGCGTTGCTTGGCCGCCTGAGGGGTGGCGAGGCCGAGACCGAACGCGATCTCCTGCCAGGTGAGGCCGCGGCCCCGCGCCATGAGGAGGAGCGAGGCCTCAAGCTCGTCCATCTCCGCGCGGGCCCTGGGCAGAAGGGTGAGGGCGGCGGTGATGTCGGCGTGGTCCACCTCCGGCTCGCCCTCCTCGCGGTGGGCGCTGCCGCTCAGCAGGAACGTAACGAGCCTGACGGCCTCGTGGGCTCCGAGGACCGTGGGGTGGACCTGCCGAAGGCGCTGGGATTCGTCGGTCGCGTGGCGCTCGGCGATGCGCGAGAGGGAGGCGTACTCGCGGTGCGTCCGGGTCAGGGCCGGATCGGGAGCGGTGAAGGGGTCGGATGATCCGTCGTGATGAGCGGGCATGCGACCAGGATGATCCAGTGCACAGCCTGTTGTCAACAATTTGAATTCAACAGAATGTTTAAAGGATGGGGGTGACGCCGCTACGGTGACCCGTCGACCGGTGCGGAAAGGCGCACGGGAGACATGGGCGGTAGACACAGGAGGACGCGCTGGGAAACGGTGGGACACGGGGAGATTCGCCCGGTTTTTAGTGGCCCCACCGCGAGTCGGATGCATCGGTGGCACCACCGTGAGTCACTGGTGTGAGCCGGATTCTCCGGTGCCTCCGACATGGGAGGGTGCCCCTCCCATGTCGTGTCCGGTGTCGCCCGACCTCAGCCGACGGTGACCGGCAGGTCCTTGATGCCGTTGATGAAGTTGGACCGCAGGCGACGGGCCTCGCCCGCCTGCTCCAGGTTGGGCAGCCGCTCGGCCAGCACCTCGAACAGGACCCGCAGCTCCAGCTTGGCGAGATGGTTGCCCAGGCAGAAGTGCGCGCCGCCGCCGCCGAAGCCGATGTGCGGGTTGGGGTCGCGGCCGATGTCGAAGACGCCGGGGTCGGCGAACACCTCCTCGTCCCGGTTGGCGGAGCTGTAGAAGATCACGACCTTGTCGTCCTCCTTCACCTCCTGCCCGCCGATCATCGTGTCGGCGGTGGCCGTACGGCGGAAGAGGTTCACCGGGGCGACCCAGCGGACGATCTCGTCGGCCGCGGTGCGGGCGAGGGAGCGGTCGGCGACGAGGCGCCGCCACTGCTCGGGGTTCTCGAAGAAGGCGAGCATGCCGCCCGAGGCGGCGTTGCGGGTGGTCTCGTTGCCCGCCACCACGAGCAGCAGCACGAACAGGTCGAACTCCTCCTCGGTGAGGGTCTCCCCGGCGGCGTCGGGCATGATCAGCTTGGTGACGATGTCCTCGCGGGGCTGGGCGCGTCGCTCGGCGGCGAGGGTGTTGGCGTAGGCGTAGACCTCCATCGCCGCGTTCGTGCCCTCTTCGGGGTCGGCCGCGTAGTCGGGGTCCTCGGCCCCGATCATCTGGTTGGACCAGTTGAAGATCTTGTCGCGATCCGCGACGGGGGCGCCGAGCAGCTCGCAGATCACGTACAGCGGGAGCGGGGCGGCGATGTCCCTGACGAAGTCGACCGAGCCGCGCCCCTTGGCCTCGTCCACCAGTTCGTGGCAGATGTCGCGGATGTGCCCCTCCAGGGCGTTCATCATGCGCGGGGTGAAGCCCCGGTTGACCAGGGAGCGCCGCCGGGTGTGCTCCGGTGGGTCCTGGTTGAGCATCATCAGCCGCTGGAGGGCCCTCTGGTCCTCGGGGATCTCGTTGAAGAGCGCGAGCTTCCTGCTCGACGAGAACAGGTCGGAGCGGCGGGAGACGTGCACCACGTCGGTGTGCTTGGTGACCGCCCAGAAGCCCGGCCAGCCTCGCTCGGCGTCGCCGGGGTGCGCGTAGACCGGCGCGTTCGCCCGCAGCCAGGCCAGCTGTTCGTAAGGCGCGCCGTTCTGCCAGTAGAAATCCTGGTCGACCAGATCGATATCCAATGGTCCTCCTGCGAACCGGTCGGCGCTTTCGTGACACGGTTCATATCGGCGCGATTTCGGGGGTGCGGTCAGCGGCGTACCCTCACGCGTTCGCCGAGAATCCATCGCGAACGTGGCGATCGCGGGACTTTTTGGAGCTCCCGCCTTTCGCTCCGGGCACGCCGAGTTACCGAGTGCCTGAGCGGGCGCTCGGCGATTCTTCTTTCTGGAACGTGTTCTATTACGGTAAGGGGGCCCCGTCAAGTCGGGGCCCGTACGGCGACCGCGATCAGGGGGCGGCGAGCTTGACGATCGTGTAGGACCCGCCGGCTTCGGCGTCGACGGTGACGACGTCACCGTCGCGACGCGGGGTGACGATCCCGCCGCGCTCGTCCTCGACGTGGTGGCGGCCATCGATCATGGCGGCGCGGACCCTGAGGGGACCGGATTTCCCGGCGTGCACGGTGACCCTGTCGGCGTCGCCGTCCCTCCACGAGACGTCCACGGTCACGTCGCCCCGGGCGCGCAGGCCGGTGACCGAACCGGTGGGCCAGGCGGACGGCAGCGCGGGCAGTACGTGGATCGTGCCGTGCACGCTCTGCAGCAGCATCTCGGCCATGCCGGAGGTGGCGCCGAGGTTGCCGTCGATCTGGAACGGCGGGTGGGTGTCCCACAGGTTGTCCAGAGTGGAGCCCCTGAGCTGCTCGCCGAGCATCCTGTGCGCATGGTCGCCGTCCAGCAGGCGAGCCCAGAAATTGATCTTCCACGCCTTGCTCCAGCCGGTGCCGCCGTCGCCCCGCGCGGTGAGCGAGATCCTGGCCGCCTCGGCCTCCGGGGTGCCGGCGATGATCTGCCGTCCGGGATGCAGCGCGAACAGGTGGGAGACGTGCCGATGGGTGTTACCCGGATCGTCGAGGTCCTCCTTCCACTCCTGGAGCTGTCCCCAGGACCCGATCCGGATCCCCGGGTCGAGCATGGCCAGCGCGGCCGTCACCTCGGCCTGGAAGGCCGTGTCGGCCCCGAGCGTCCTCGCCGCCTCCAGGGTGTCGGTCAGCAGTTGAAAGACGATCTGCTGGGACATCGAGGCGCCCGCCGTGAAGTCGCCCTGCTCAGGAGAGTAGCCGGGGGAGACCACCAGCCCGCCGTCACGCGGGTCGGCGTGGAGGGTGTCCAGCCAGAACTCGGCCGCGCCCTTCATCACCGGGTACGCGGTCTCGCGCAGGTAGTCGATGTCGCCGCAGAAACGGTAGTGGTCGTACATCCGCAGGGTGAGCCACGCCGCCGCCTCGGGGAACCAGAACGCGGTGGCCCAGTCGTGCACGCCGGTGAAGCCGAACGGGTTGGTCTCGTTGTGCACCACCCAGCCGCGCGCCCCGAACATCTCCCGCGCGGTCCTCGCGCCGGGGGCGACCAGCGACCGGATGTAGCGGTCGTACGGCTCGGTCGTCTCGGCGAGGTTGGTCTGCTCGGCGAGCCAGTAGTTCATCTGCAGGTTGATGTTGACGTGGTAGTCGGCCGCCCAGGGGGGATCGGTGGAGTCGTTCCACACGCCCTGCAGGTTCGCCGGGAGCGCCCCTGCCCTGGAGGAGGCGATCAGCAGGTAGCGGCCGTAGGCGAAGAACATCGCCTCCAGCGCCCGGTCGTCGGCCGAGGTGCCGCCGGTGTAGGCCGCGCGCAACCTGTCGGTCGGGACGGCCGGGGTCCTCTGCCCGAGGTCGAGCCCGACCCGGTCGAACAGCCTGCGGTGGTCGGCCCGGTGCTCGGCCCTGAGCTCCTCGTACGATCTGCGGGAGGCCTCGTCGACCGCCCCGGTCACCCTGGCGTGCGGGTCGGCGCTCCGGTAGGCGGGGTGGACGTCGGAGTAGTCGGTGCCCGCCGACAGGACGAACACCGCGCTGTCCGCGCCCGTGACGGTGATCTCGTCGACGCCGTCGACGCGGGTGCCGCCCCGCGTGACCACCTGTACCTGCGCCTCGAACCTCATGCCGTTGTCGGCGAGTACGCCCCTGACGGTGAGGCGACCCTCGGAGACCGAGACCTGTCTGTCGTCCCTGTCGTCGCGGGGCGAGGAGGTACGCAGCGTGAAGAAGACCTCGCCGCCCCTGTCGGCGGAGAGCCGGCCGACGACGACGTCGCCGGGGTGGCTGGCGAAGTACTCGCGGGAGTGGGTCACCCCGCTCGCGGTGTAGCCGACCCTGGCGACCGCCTCACGCAGGTCCAACTCCCTGCGATAACCGGTGACGGTGTCCTCGGGCGTCTCGGTGTCCGGGGGGATCCCGGGGCCGCCGTGCATGTCCAGCCAGAGGTCCCCGAAGGTCTGGTAGGCGCCGAAGCCGCTCCTGGGTTGCCCGAGCCTGGCCGCCACCGCCTCGGGGGACATCGCGCCGTCGCGGTCGATCCGTGCCCTGACCTCGGCGATCGCGTTCGGCCTGGGGGAGGCCCAGTTGCCGAAGTCGTAGCCGTTCGCCCCGGGGCCGCCGGTCCACAGTGACTTCTCGTTGAACTGGATCCGCTCGCGGCCGACGCCGCCGAACACCATGGCACCCAGCGCGCCGTTACCGATCGGTAACGCCTGGGTCTCCCAGTCGGCGGCCGGCCTGTCGTACCAGAGCGTCAAGTCATCGGGTGTATCCGAGGACGTCATGTTCGAACCCTTCCATCTGCGGTTACCTCTCGATGGTGGAGGAGACGTTTCGATCTGTGAGGGGTTGACATCGAGGTTCGGTGTCGTTCAACATCACGAGACAAGACATCCGATGTATCGATAAAGGACGCGGCGTGAAGCTACTGCGAGTGGGACCGGTGGGCCAGGAGCGACCGGCCATTCTGGACGAGGCCGGTAACCTCCGTGCAATCTCGGAAGCCGAGATCGACGGGGCTTTCTTCGCTTCGGGGGGCGTGGCTCGGGTCCGCGAGGCGCTGGAGCGGGACGAGCTTCCCGTGCTGGACGCCGAAGGACTGCGGATCGGCGCCCCGATCGCGCGGCCCGGGAAGATCGTGTGCATCGGCCTCAACTACATCGACCACGCGACGGAGACGAACGCCGCCACCCCGGCCGAGCCGATCGTCTTCATGAAGGCGCCCAACACGATCGTCGGGCCCAACGACGAGGTGCTCATCCCCAGGGACAGTGTGAAGACCGACTGGGAGGTCGAGCTGGCCGTCGTCATCGGCGAGACGGCCCGCTACGTCGAGACGCACGAGGAGGCGCTGTCCAAGGTCGCGGGCTACGCCATCTCCAACGACGTCTCCGAGCGCGAGTTCCAGCTGGAGCGCGGCGGCCAGTGGGACAAGGGCAAGTCCTGCGAGACCTTCAACCCGCTCGGTCCCTGGCTGGTCACCCCCGACGAGATCCCCGACCCGCAGGCCCTGGGGCTGCGCCTGTGGGTGGACGGGGAGCGGTTCCAGAACGGCGACACCAAGAACATGATCTTCACCGTGGCGGAGGTGATCCGCTACCTCAGCCGGTTCATGGTCCTCGAACCCGGTGACCTGATCAACACCGGCACCCCGGCGGGCGTCGCGCTCGGCCTGCCCGGCACGCCGTACCTGCGCGCGGGACAGGTCGTGGAGCTGGAGGTCGACGGACTCGGGCGCCAGCGGCAGACCATGGGACAGGCGTGAGCGACGAAACGGTACGGAGGTCTCTCGATGGGTGAGTTCGACGGCATGCGCGCCCTGGTCACCGGCGGCGGATCCGGCATCGGGCTGGCCACCGCCACCCTGCTGGCCGAACGGGGGGCGAGGGTGGCCTCCCTCGACATCAACGCCTCCGGTGGCCCGTTCGTCGAGGTGAGGGCCGACGTCACCGACGAGGAGGCGGTCCGTGCGGCCGTCGCCGAGGCCGTCGAACGACTCGGTGGCCTGGACATCCTGGTGAACAACGCCGGGATCGGCGCCGCCGGGACGATCGAGGACAACCCCTACGAGGAGTGGGCCAGGGTCATGGACGTCAACGTCCTGGGCATCGTCCGGGTCACCCGGGCGAGCCTGCCGCACCTGCGCCGCTCGGAGCACGCCGTGATCGTCAACACCTGCTCGATCGCGGCGACGGCGGGACTTCCCCAGCGGGCGCTCTACAGCGCCTCCAAGGGGGCGATCCAGTCGTTGACGCTGGCGATGGCGGCCGACCACGTGCGCGAGGGCATCCGGGTCAACTGCGTCAACCCGGGCACCGCCGACACCCCCTGGGTGCAGCGCCTGCTGGATGCGGCGCAGGACCCGGAGGCCGAGCGGGCGGCGCTGGAGGCCCGCCAGCCGATGGGCCGCCTGGTGAGCGCTCCGGAGGTCGCCGCGGCGATCGCCTACCTCGCGAGCCCGCTCGCGGCGGCCACCACCGGCACGATCCTGGCCGTGGACGGCGGGATGCAGGGGCTCAGGCTCCGGCCGAAGTCGTGACCGGGATCCCGGCTGGATCGCAGAAACGGAACGGAGCAGGCGGTGCGGGTTAGCAGGTACGGCTTCGGTGCGGCCCCGATCGGGAACCTGTTCTCGGAGGTCGGTGAGGACGTGGCGCGCGCGGCGGTGGACGCGGCCTACGAGGCGGGGGTCCGCCTGTTCGACACCGCGCCCCACTACGGGCTCGGCCTGTCGGAACGACGGCTCGGCGCCGCCCTGGCGGAAAGGCCCCGCGACTCCTACACCCTGTCCACCAAGGTCGGACGTCTGATCGTGCCGGCTGTCGGCGAAGGCCCCTTCGGCCGGGACGACCAGGGCTTCGACGTCCCCGGGGACATGCGCCGGGTGTGGGACTTCTCCCGCGACGGGATCCTGCGGTCGCTGGAGGAGAGCCTGGAGCGACTCGGCCTCGACGCGGTCGACATCGCCCTGATCCACGACCCGGACGACCACTGGGAGCAGGCGGTCTCCGAGGCGTACCCGGCCCTCGCCGAACTACGTGACCAGGGCGTCGTGAAGGCCGTCGGGGTCGGCATGAACCAGACGGGGATGCTCGCCGCGTTCGTCCGCGAGACCGGCGTCGACACGGTCATGCTCGCCGGGCGCTACACCCTCCTCGACCAGTCGGGGGAGGAGGAGCTGCTGCCCCTGTGCGTCGAGCGCGGCGTCTCGGTGCTCGCCGCCGGGGTCTTCAACAGCGGACTGCTCGCCACCCACGACCCGTCGGGCACCTACGACTACGCCCCCGCCCCCGGACCGCTCCTGGAGCGGGCCCGCCGCATCGCCGCCGTCTGCGAACGTCATGACGTCACCCTCCCCCAGGCGGCCCTCGCCTTCCCTCTGCGCCACCCGGCCGTCGCGAGCGTCGTGATCGGCGTCCGCTCCGCCGCCGAGGTCACCCGCAACGCGGAACTGGCCGCCGCCCCCGTCCCCGAAGCCCTCTGGACCGACCTCGCCGCCGAAGGTCTCATCTCCTGAGCCGCCCGGTCTCCGTTGAATTTCGCGGGACCGTCGCGCCCGGTGTCGATTTCGTCGGACGCCGTTCGTGTGAAGGGTAGGAAGGCGGCCATGGTGCCGCACCGATCCAGGAGGCGCGATGAAACAGTATCTGCTCAGCATCTATCAGCCCGACGGAGACGTTCCCGCGCCCGACGTGATGGAACCGATCGTACGGAACCTGGGCGCACTGGAAGAGGAGATGCGGGCCGCCGGCGTCTGGGTCTTCTCCGCCGGACTGCACCCCCCGGACACGGCGACCGTGATCCGCGTCAAGGACGGTGACACGCTCATGACCGACGGCCCGTACACCGAGGGCAAGGAACACCTCGGCGGGTTCACGATCATCAGGGCGCCGGACCTCGACGAGGCGCTCGAATGGGGACGCAGGCTCGCCCTGGCGATCGGCCTTCTCCCCGTCGAGGTGCGGCCGTTCCAGGGTGGGGCGGGCGGCTGACGTCCAGGATGGAGGGCGTTCCCGCCTCGAAGATCGACCGTGTGTTCCGTGCGGAGTACGGGCGCGCGGTCGCGGTCCTGGTCCGCCTCCTCGGTGACATCGACCTCGCCGAGGAGGCGGTCCAGGACGCCTTCACCGTGGCGGTACGGCTGTGGCCCTCCACCGGCCTGCCGCCGAACCCGGCGGGGTGGATCATCACGACCGCCCGCAACAGGGCGATCGACCGGTTCCGGCGGGAGACGACCCGCCAGGACCGCCATGCCCAGGCGGCCCTGCTGTACGCCGGCGACGAGCCATTGGAGGAGGGCGCGGTGCGCGACGACCGGCTCCGTCTGATCTTCACCTGCTGTCATCCCGCGCTCTCGGCCAACGCCAGGGTCGCGCTGACGCTGCGGCTCCTGGGCGGGCTCACCACCGCCGAGATCGCCCGGTCCTTCCTGGTTCCCGAGGCGACCATGGCCCAGCGGATCGTCCGGGCGAAGAACAAGATCCGCGACGCGGGGATCCCGTACCGGGTCCCGGCCGAGGCCGATCTCCCGGACCGGCTCAGGTCCGTCCTGGCCGTGATCTACCTCATCTTCAACGAGGGGCACACGGCGAGCTCGGGCGAGCGGCTGGTGCGCGAGGAGCTCTGCGCGGAGGCCGTCCGGCTGGGAAGGCTCCTGGCCGAGCTCATGCCCGACGAACCCGAGGTCATGGGGCTGCTCGGGCTCATGCTGCTCGTCGAGTCCCGCCGGGCCGCCCGCACCACGCCGGACGGCGACCTGGTGCTGCTGGCGGACCAGGACCGGAGCCGGTGGGATCGCGACCTGATCACCGAGGGCCAGGCCATCGTCCGCCGCTGCCTGCGGCGCGACCGGCCGGGCCCGTACCAGATCCAGGCCGCGATCAACGCCGTGCACAGCGACGCGCCGACCGCGGCCCTCACCGACTGGTGGCAGATCCTGGCGCTGTACGACCGGCTTCTGGCTCTCGTCCCCAACCCGGTCGTGGCACTCAACCGCGCCGTCGCGGTGGCCGAGGTCGACGGGCCGCAGGCGGCGCTCACCCTGGTCGAGGGCCTCGACCTTGATGACTACCACCCGTTCCACGCCGTCCGCGCCGACCTGCTCAGGCGTCTGGGCCGCACCACCGAGGCGGCGCGGGCCTACGAAGCGGCGATCGCCCTCACCCACAACGAGACCGAGCGCGATTTCCTGCGGCGCAGCCGCGAGGCACTCGCCTGAGTCCGGCGCCTGTTCGTGCTCGTCCAGGTTTGTGCTTGTCCAGGTTCGTGCCTGTCCGAGTCAGGCGTTTGTCGTGCTTCGCCTGCTCTGCCTGTCCCGGTCAACCTGTACCGGTGCGATGGGGGGCCACCGAAGCGCGCGAGACGGCCGCGGGGATCGTCAGGTGAGGGTCTTGCGGAGCCACTCCTCGACCCCGGCGATGTGGACCGTGGCCCAGGCCCGCGCCACCTCCGGCTGGCGGGTGGCGATGGCGTCGCAGATCGCGGCGTGCTGCTCCAGGGTTTTCTCCTGGGCGTTCTCCTGGGTGAGGCCCCGCCAGATCCTGGCCTTGGTGGTGGGGCCGGAGAGACTCTCGATGAGGGAGCACAGCACCGTGTTGCCGGAGCCCGCCGCGATGCGCTGGTGGAACTCCAGGTCGTTGGACACCATCTGCTCGACGCTCGGATTGGGAGGCAGCCCGTCGAGGATCTTGCGCAGCTCGGTGACGTCGGACTCGGACATGTGCTCCGCGGCCATCGCGGTCGCCGCGGGCTCCAGGATCCGCCGCACCTGGAAGAACTGCAGCACGGTGTCGTCCTGGTGGAAGTCGACCACGAACGACATCGCGTCGAGCAGGAGCCTGGGCTCCAGGCTGGTCACGTACGTGCCGTCGCCCTGGCGCACGTCCAGCACCTTGATCAGGGCCAGGGCCCTGACGGCCTCGCGCAGGGAGTTGCGTGACAGGCCGAGCCGATCGGCGAGGTCGGACTCCTTGGGCAGTTTGCTGCCCGGGGCGAGATCGCCAGACAGGATCATCTCTTTGATCTTGTCGATAGCGGCGTCGGTGACCGCCACTCCGCACCGTCCTCAGGTCGTGCCAGACATCCGATGTCTATGAGTGTATGGCGAACCGCACCGGATCCACCCCCGTCACGCGGCTGACGATTCCGCGTACCTCCAGCGTGCGCAGGTGGGCCGCGGCCTCCCCGGCGGCCATCCCGCGCAGTACGGCGGGGAAGTCCTTCCAGGGGCGGTTCCAGGTCATGCGTTCGGCGATCTCCCAGATGGTCAGGGGCTCCTTCTCCTCGGCGAGCAGGGCGGCGAGCCGTCGGAGCTTCTCCTCGTGGTGGATGTGGATCTCCGTCGCCCGAGCCGCCGTGTCCTGAAATATCCATTCATGGGCGGGCAGGGCCTCAAGCTGTCCCATCCCCTTCACCTTCTCCAGCGACTCCAGGAAGTCGCTGAGCGGATCCACGTCCGCACGGTCGTACGGGTAGATCCCGATGTGCGGCGTGATCGCCGGCAGTACGTGGTCCCCGGTGAAGATCCGGTCGGCGTCCTCCAGGTGCAGGCAGATGTGGCCGGGAGTGTGGCCGGGCGTCCAGATCGTCCGGAGCCTGCGCCCCGGCAGGTCGATCAGGTCGCCGTCGGTGAGAACGCGGTCGGGGAGCGCGGGCGGCTGCGGCCGGTTCCCCCTCACCTCCTCCACCTCGACGGCTCCCGCTCCCGCCCGGCGCAGCATGTCGGCCTGGAAGTCGCGCTGCGCGTCGCCCTCGAACTGCCGCATGAAGCCGATCAACGCGGCGTCGGCCTCGTGCATCGCGATCCACGCGCCGGATTCCTCCCTCACCTGGCCGGCCAGCCCGGCGTGGTCGGGGTGGAAGTGGGTCACGACCACCCCGCGCACGTCGCGGACGTCGATGCCGACCGCCCCCAGCCCGTCGCGCAGCGCCAGCCACGCCTCGGGGGCGTTCCAGCCCGCGTCGACCAGGACGGGACCCGCCGGGGACTCGATCGCGTAGACCAGCGTGTAGCCGAGCGGGTTGCCGGGGATCGGGACGGGCACGCTCCACACCCCGCCACCGGTGTCGAACGGACGCTGCTCGCTGTACGGCCTGCGGCGGGATTTCAACGCTGGTGCTCCTTGTACGACCTGCGGGGGCAACGGGGGTGCTCCCCACCGGCGCCACGCGGGGCGCCTCGGGTTGGCGGCGCCTCTCAGGGACGCCTCGGGTGAGTGGCGCCATGGGGAGACGCCTCAGGGTATCGGCGCCGCTCAGAGGCGCTCCAGGATGGTCGCGGTCGCGAGCGCCCCGCCCGCGCACATCGACACCAGCGCGGTCGAGGAGTCGGACCGCTCAAGCTCGTGCAGGGCGGTGGTGATCAGTCGGGAACCGGTCGCTCCGACCGGATGGCCGAGCGCTATGGCGCCGCCGTTGACATTGACCCGTTCCATGTCTGGCTTGTGCACCGATGACCAGGATAAGACCACCGAGGCGAAAGCCTCGTTCACCTCGAACCTGTCGATGTCAGCCGTGCTCATCCCGGTCGAGGACAGGACCTTGGCGGTCGCGTCCACGGGTCCGTCCAGGTGGTAGTACGGCTCGGAGCCGACGAGCGCCTGGGCGAGGACGCGGGCCCGGGGCCGCAGGCCGTGCCGGGCGGCGGCCTCCTCGCTCATGAGCAGCACCGCCGCCGCGCCGTCGGAGATCTGCGAGGAGGTGCCCGCCGTGTGCAGGCCGCCCTCGCCCATGACGGGCCTGAGCCCGGCGAGCCCTTCGACGGTGGTCTCACGCAGCCCCTGGTCCCTGTCGACGACGCGGGTCTCACCGGTGGGCGCACCTTCACGGTCGAGGACCGGCGCGGTCACCGCGACGACCTCCCGGTCGAAGCGGCCCCGGGCCCACGCCTCCGCGGCGAGGCGCTGGGACCTGGCGCCGAACCGGTCGAGCGACTCGCGGGTGAGCCCGCGCCGCCGCGCGATCCGTTCCGCGGCGGTGAACTGGTCGGGCAGGTCGAGGTCCCAGTCGTCGGGCCGGGGGTCGGCGGGCAGCACGTTGGAGCCGAGCGGCGCCCGGCTCATCACCTCGACGCCGCAGGCCACGCCGACGTCGATCACCCCGGCCTGGATGAGCGCCGCGACCAGGTGCACCGCCTGCTGCGAGGAGCCGCACTGCGCGTCGATCGTGGTCACGCCCGTCTGGTACGGCAGCCCGGCGTAGAGCCAGGCGTGCCGTCCGACGTGGCCGCCCTGCTCTCCGGCCTGCGTGACACACCCGGCGAAAACCTGTTCCACGGCGGCGGGGTCGATGCCCGACCTGCCGATCAGACCGGTGAGCGCGGCGGCGAGGACCGCCTGCGGCTTCAGCCCGGCGAGCCATCCGTTGCGCCTGCCGATCGGGGTTCTCACTGCCTCGACGATCACCGCACCCATAACGATCTCCTCGCCATCCGGCTGGGAGCTCGCGCGCACCGGACGGCCGTCCTCGCCGATCCGCCCGCCCGCGCGTCACTCCAGAACGTCGCTCTAGTCGCCTTCGGTAGCGACTGTAACGGGTTCTAATTTCAGGTGGAAGGCGGGGTGGGGTTTCTCGCGGAACGCCTCTCAGCCGGAGGCGGAGGGCTGGAAGTCGGCGAACAGGCGTCCGGCGGCGATCTCGATGCGGCGCTGGATCTGCTCGTACGTGCGCCGGCCCCTGAGCATCTCCATGAGTTCGTGCACCCAGACGCTGGACAGTGAGCCCGCGAGGGCGAACTGCTCCTCGGTGGCGGTCTCGGCGGTGAGGTCGGCTCCGGCGACGCGGAGCAGCAACCCCGCCATGCGGTCGCCGAACGGTATGTCGACATCGGCCATGATCAGTGAGCGGATGAGCGCGTCGGCGAGCTCGGGCTCGCGCATCAGGCCCCGGGTGGCGCGCATCAGCACGTCGACGGCCCGCCCCGAAGCCGTCGTGGCGCTGGGCGGGCGGCGCTCGATGCTGGTCTCCAGCAGGTCGATCTCCTCGCCGACGACGGCGACGACGAGATCCATCTTGGAGGGGAAGTATCGGTAGAGCGTTCCGAGCGCGACCCCCGCGCGCTCGGCGACGGTCCGCATCTGCATCGCCTCGACGCCACCTCGTGAGGCGAGGGCGGCGGCGGCCTGGACGATGCGCTTGCGCCGCTGGTGCTGGCTCCTGGTGCGGACGCTCGTGGGCGCCGACTCACTCTGCATGCCGGGTGCCCCCTCGGTGATGGCCGGATCGGCGCCGCTCGGGGCGTGCCTGCCGGTCCGGCGCGGGGTGACCGGCGTGTCGGTGGTCACATGCGAGATACGCATGAGAACACGTTATCTGATTTAGGGATACTCCGATGGGTTACTCGCCGGTCACAAAGATGGCCCGCGCTTACATGGCATATGCGGTGCGGCGGTTATGCGGTGACTTGTTGCCATAGGCCGACTATGGACACAGAATAGAATCTGTTCTACTTTCCGGAAGGGTGACGCGGCCGACAGAAACCCTGGAGCGCCAGTGGACTTCAATCTCGACGAGACACAGACCGACCTGCGCGAACTCGCGGTCGACCTCCTCGGCAGGGAGGTGACCCCGGCCAGACTCGAAGCCCACGAGAAGGGGGACGCGCCCTACGACGCCGCACTGTGGCGCTCCCTCGCCCAGGCGGGGCTGCTCGGCGCCTGCCTGCCGGAGGAGGCCGGAGGCGCGGGGCTCGGGCCGGTGGAGATGGCGGTCGTCCTGCGGGAGATCGGCGCCCACGTGGCCCCGGTCCCCGCCGAGCAGAGCCTGGTCGCGGCGCAGGTGATCACCAGGTACGGCTCTGTGGAGCAGCGTGAGGCCCTCGCCCCGCTGGCCGACGGCGATATCTCTCTGGCAGTCGCCCCCTCCGAGCCGGGTCGTGACTTCGGCGATCTGGGCGCCCCGCCGCTCACGACCGCCCGCGAGGACGGCGCCGGATGGGTGCTGGACGGTGCGAAGGGCACGACGCCGTACGCCGCCCAGGCCGCGAGGATCCTCGTCCCCGCCGCCACCGGGGTCGGGGTCGGCCTGTTCCTGGTCGACCCCGCCGAGGCGGACCTGCGGCCGGTGCCGACCTCCACCGGCGAGCCCGCCGCCACGCTCGTCCTGGAGGGCACCCCCGGCGAGCCCGTCGGGGCGCGGGACGGTGCGGCGGCCGGTGGCCTGCGAAGACTCGCGCTGGCCGGGAACATCGCCGTCACCTCCGGGGTGCTGGCCGGCGCGCTCGCGCTCACCACCGAGTACATCAGGACCCGCAAGCAGTTCGGCCGGGCGCTGGCCGAGTTCCAGGCGGTCACCGTGCAGATCGCCGACGTCTACATCGCGGGGCGGGCGCTGGACGTGGCCGTGTGGTCCGGGGCGTGGCGGCTCGCCGAGGGAGCGGACGAGGAGGCCGAGGCCGACCTGGCCGTCGGCGCACTCACCGCGACCGACCAGGCGCTGCGGGCGCTCTACACCTGCCAGCACCTGCACGGCGGTATCGGGGTGGACGTGACCTATCCGCTGCACCGCTACTTCGCCTGGGGCAAGCACCACGCCCACCTGCTGGGCGGGGTGGAGGCCCGGCTCGACACGATCGGAGCGCTCGTCTGATGCTGATCGACCTCACCCCCGACCAGAAGAGGCTCCGCGACGAACTGCGCGAGTACTTCCGGTCCTGCCTCACCGCGGAGGAACGCGCGCGGATCTCCGCCGACCCGTTCGGCCACGCCTACATGGAGCACTGCCGCGCCCTCGGCCGCGACGGCAGGCTCGGACTCGGCTGGCCCAAGGAGTACGGCGGCGGCGGGTACGGCCCGCTGGAGCAGCAGATCTTCGCCAACGAGATCGCCCGCGCCGAGGTGCCGTATCCGATCATCACCGTGCAGACCGTCGGCCCGACCCTCATGCAGTACGGGACGGCGGCGCAGAAGGAGTTCTTCCTGCCGCGCATCCTGGCCGGGGAGTGTCACTTCGCGATCGGCTACAGCGAGCCGGGGGCGGGCACCGACCTCGCCTCGTTGCGTACCAGCGCGGTCCGCGACGGCGACCACTACGTGGTGAACGGGCAGAAGATCTTCACCTCGGGCGGCCACTACTCCCACTACATCTGGCTCGCCGCCCGCACCGACCCGGACGCGAAGAAGCACCGCGGGATCACGATGATGATCGTCGACTGCTCCGACCCCGGCTACTCGTGGACCCCGATCGTCACCATGGACGGGAACCACCACACCAACTCCACCTACTACTCCGACGTGCGGGTGCCGGTGGACATGGTCGTCGGGGAGGAGAACAAGGGCTGGGACCTGATCGTCAACCAGCTCAACCACGAGCGGGTCACGCTCGGCCCGGCGGGCAACATCGCCCACACCTACGACCGGTTCCTCGCCTGGGCCCGCCGTACCGGCACGATCGAGGAACCCGCGGTACGCAGGGCGCTCGGCCAGGTGTACGCCTACTTCAGGACCAACGAGCTGCTGAACTGGCAGGTCGCGGCCAACATGGACCTCGGCTGGCTGGGCGCCCCCGACGCCTCGGCCACCAAGGTGTACGGCTCGGAGCGGTTGCAGGACGTCGGCAGGATCGTCGGCGAGGTCCTGGCACGCTTCGGCGACCCGTCCGACCCGGAGACGGCGGACCTGATGAGGCGGGTGGACCGTGGCGCGAAGGGCGCGCTCGTGCTCACCTTCGGCGGCGGCGTCAACGAGGTCCAGCGCGAGCTCATCGCGATGCTCGGCCTGAGCCTGCCGAGGCCGCCCCGATGACCGGGACGCCACCGGGACCCCCGGCACCCGAACCCGCCTCCCTGCACGAACGGCTCACCGCCCTGGCGGAGCGGCAGATCGCCGAGGGGGAGGTGCTCGGTGTCGCGGAGGCGGACCCGGTGAACCTCCCGATGATCCGGCACTGGACCGACGCCATCGGCGACACCAACCCGCTCTACACCGACCCCGAGGCCGCCGCGGCGGGAGTGCACGGGGGGATCGTGGCCCCACCGGCGATGATCCAGGTCTGGACGATGCCCGGCGTGGCCGGCAACAGGAGGAAACGGGCGGGTACCCCGATCGACGCGGTTCTCGCGATGCTGGACGAGAACGGCTACACCGGGGTGGTCGCCACCAACTGCGAGCAGACCTACCATCGCTACGTGAGGCTCGGCGAGTCCCTGGTTCCGGCCACCCGGTTGACCGGCATCACCGGCCCGAAGCGGACGGCGCTCGGCGAGGGCTACTTCGTCACCTGGAACATCACCTGGTACGCCGACGGCGAGGCCGTGGCCGACATGCTGTTCCGGGTGCTGAAGTTCCGGCCCTGGCAACCGGCCGGAGGGCCGGGTGAGAACACGCACACCACCGGCGAGGACGGAGCCGCGCTCCCCCGCCCGCCGTATCCGCTGAGACCCGCGGTCAACGCCGACACCGCCTTCTTCTGGGAGGGGGTCACGGCGGGCGAGCTGCGGATCCAGAAGTGCGCCGACTGCGGCGAGCTCCGCCACCCGCCGGGACCGGTCTGCCCGTCGTGCCGTTCGACCGCCCGCACGTTCGTGACGGCGAGCGGCGAGGGGGAGGTCTACAGCTACGTCGTCCACCACAACCCGCAGGTCCCGGGGCTTCGGACGCCTTTCGTGGTCGCCGTGGTGGAACTACCGGAAGGCGTGCGGATCGTGGGCAACGTGGTGGACTGCGCCGCTTCGCGGGTGGGTATCGGTATGCCGGTGCGCCTGACGTACCGCCGGATGGACGACGAGCTGATCCTGCCCATGTGGGTCCCCCTGGAGGTGTGATGCGGACACTTACCGACGACGAGGTGCGGGTCGGAGCTCCGCTTCCCGAGCTCGCGATCGACCTGAGCCCCACCGTGGTCGTGTCGACCGCACTCGCGACCATGGACTTCACCCCCGTCCACCACGACGTCGAGGTCGCGCGGGCGCAGGGGTCGAAGGACATCTTCCTCAACATCCTGACCACCATGGGTCTCGTCGAGCGCTACGTCACCGACTGGACGGGACCCGAGGCCGTCATCCGTGGCATCAACGTCAAGCTCGGCGTCCCCGCGTACGCGGGCGACCGGCTGGCCTTCACCGGCAGCGTGGTCGCCCGCGAGGACGGCGAGTTCACCGTCGAGGTCCGGGGCGGGGTCAGCCTCGGCGCCCACGTCTCGGGCACCGTCAGGTTCGTCCTCCCTGCCCGCTGACCGCGCCCCGGCGGCTGCCGAGAGCGGAGACCGGGGAGGCGGGACCAGCCGAAACGGCGAGAACGGCCCTGAACGGCCGGGAACGGCAGAAACGACGGGAACGGCGGGAACGACGGGAACGACGGGAACGGCGGAAACGGCGAAAACACAGAAAGGCCCTCACCACCGTGGTCTCCTTCTCAGGGAGTACGGCCGTCGCCGGGATCGGCGCGACCGAGTTCTCCAAGCGGTCAGGCAGGTCCGAGCTCCAGCTCGCCGCCGAGGCGGTGTTCGCGGCGCTCGACGACGCGGGCCTCGCGCCCTCGGACGTGGACGGCCTCGTCACCTACACCCAGGACGCCAACCAGGAGATCGCCGTGGCCCGCGAGGTGGGCATCGGCGACCTGTCGTTCTTCTCCCGCGTCCACTACGGCGGCGGCGCGGCGTGCGGGACCGTGCTGCACGCGGCGATGGCAGTCGCCACCGGGGTCGCCGAGACCGTGGTCTGCTACCGGGCGTTCAACGAGCGCTCGGGGAACAGGTACGGCCAGCCCGACGCCCGCGTCGCCGGCGAGCCCTCGTCGCAGGGCCTGGAGATGAGCTGGCATGTGCCGTACGGGCTGATGACCCCCGCGGCCTGGGTCGCGATGTTCGCCCGGCGCTACATGCACACGTACGGCGCCACCTCCGAGGACTTCGGCCGGGTGGCGGTCGCGATGCGCAGGCACGCCGCCACCAACCCCGCCGCGTGGTTCCACGGCCGCCCGATCACCCTGGAGGAGCACCAGGCGTCCAAGTGGATCGTGGAGCCGCTGCACCTGCTCGACTGCTGCCAGGAGAGCGACGGCGCGGTGGCGCTGGTGGTCACCTCCGCCGAGCGGGCGAGGGACCTGCGCGAGGCGCCCGCAGTGATCACCGCCGCCGCCCAGGGGTCCGGCGCCGACCAGATGATGATGACCAGCTACTACCGCGACGACATGACCGGCCTGCCGGAGATGGGGGTGGTCGGCCGCCAGCTCTGGAAGCAGTCGGGGCTCGGGCCCTCGGACGTGCAGACGGCGATCCTGTACGACCACTTCACCCCGTTCGTCCTCACCCAGCTGGAGGAGCTGGGCTTCTGCGGGCGCGGCGAGGCCCGCGACTACGTGGCCGGGGGCGGCATCGAGATCGACGGCCGCCTCCCGGTCAACCCGCACGGCGGCCAGCTCGGAGAGGCGTACATCCACGGCATGAACGGGATCGCCGAGGCCGTCAGGCAGATCAGGGGCACCTCGGCGAACCAGGTCGCCGGGGTGCGGAACGTGCTGGTCACCGCGGGCACGGGGGTGCCGACCAGCGGGCTCGTCCTGTCGTCGGTGTGACCTGAGGTCCTGCGGAGAGGTCGGGATGACCTGAGGTCCTGTGGAGAGACCGGTGTGACCTGAGGTCCTGCGGAGAGGGCCGAGGCCGGGCGCGGACCGGTGCCGGCCTCGGCCGCCCGGCGTTCCGTGTCCTGTTCCCGCCTCCCGCCTCCCGCCTCCGGGCTCTCGGTTCCCGGTGTCCCGGTTTCGGTGAGGCGATCTGGTGCCCCTCGGTGGTGTTCGCCGTCCCACGGAGGCGTTCGTGCGCTCCTCTGACCAGCAGGAAGTTAATAATTCTTGACATCGTGTCTGCTCTGTTTTACGTTTCATCATGTCTACTTTGTTTTACATGGGGAGCGGGCATGTCAACGGAAGAGAAACGGGTGTGGGTCTACGCCGTGGTCGCGATCGGCGTGCTCGCGGTCTACGCCACGATCATCCTCGGTAGGGTCCGGGAGGTCGGCGTCGCCGAGGTCGACTACGTATGGCCGATGATCACGGCCATCGGCGCCGCGATGGTCGCGAACATGGTCGGCAACATGTTCGCCGGGACCGCCCCGCGCGGTGAGGTGGAGAAGGACGAGCGCGACGACGACATCCACCGGCACGGCATGCGAGCCGAGTTCTACGTCCTCGCCATCGGAGTCGTGGGGGCCCTCGGCCTGACGATGGCGGAGTTCGAGCACTTCTGGATCGCCCACGCGCTCTACCTGGCGTTCGTCCTCTCGGCCCTCTCCTCGTCGGCCGTGAAGATCGTCGCGTACCGCCGGGGGTTCTGAGCATGGTCAAGCCCACCAAGATCACCAACGCGATCCGCTCCCTGCGGTTCGCCAACGGGGAGATGACGCAGGCGGAGCTGGCGGAACGCGTCGGCGTGACCCGCCAGACCGTGATCGCCATAGAACAGGGGCGCTACTCGCCCTCGCTGGAGATGGCCTTCAGGATCGCCCGCGTGTTCGGCGTCCCGCTCGACGAGGTCTTCCAGTATCCGGACACCGACTCGCCGAAGGGGACGTAAAACGATGAAGACCATGAAGACGATGAAGGCAGTGGCCAGAGACGACTACTGCTCGCCCGACGCGCTGCGACTCGGCGACGTCGACCGACCGGTCGCGGGGGAGGGCGAGGTGCTGGTACGCGTCCACGCGGCCGGCCTCGACCACGGCGTCTGGCACGTCACGACGGGCCTGCCCTACGTCGTCCGCGCCGCGGGCTTCGGGCTGCTCAAGCCGAAGAACCGCCTTCTCGGCATGGACGTCGCCGGCCGCGTCGAGGCGGTCGGCGAGGGTGTGACCCGGTTCGGGGTCGGTGACGAGGTGTTCGGCACCTGCGAGGGGGCCTTCGCCGAGTACGCGTGCGCCAGGCAGGACAGGCTGGTTCCCAAACCCGCGAACATCACCTTCGAGCAGGCCGCGGCGACTCCCGGCTCCGCCTACACGGCCCTGCAGGGGCTTCGCGGCGGAGGAGAGGTGAAGCCGGGGTCGAAGGTGCTGGTCATCGGCGCGGGCGGCGGCGTCGGGACGTTCGCGGTGCAGCTGGCCAAGGCGTTCGGCGCCGACGTCACCGGGGTGTGCGGCGCGGCGAAGACGGAGCTGGTCCGGTCGATCGGCGCGGACGAGGTCGTCGACCACACCCGTGAGGACTTCGCGGACGGGAGGCGCCGCTACGACCTCATCCTCGACACGGGGGGCAACCGCTCGCTGTCCCACCTGCGGCGCGCCCTCACCCCTCGGGGAACGCTCGTCATCGTCGGCGGCGAGCGGAAGGGGCGGTGGTTGCAGGGCACCGACCGCCAGCTCCGGGCGATGCTGCTCTCGCCGTTCGTGGCGCAGAAGCTGTGCGCGCTGATGTTGCGGGAGAGCGAGAAGGACCTCCGGTTTCTGGGGAAGGCCGTCGAGGAGGGCAAGGTCACGCCGGTCGTCGACCGGACGTACCCGCTGGGCGAGCTTCCCGAGGCCATCCGGTACCTCCGAGGTGGTCACCCGAAAGGCAAGGTCGTCATCACCGTGTGAGGCGCGGAGGAGGGGGGCGGGGAGAGGACGTGAGAAGGGCGCGGCCGGTGGGCCGCGCCCTTCGTGTCACGCGTCGGGAGTCGGGGAACTCAGCAGCTCAGGTTGCCACCGGGGGTGGTGCCGAGGATCTGCACGAAGCGCTGGTAGGTGTTGATCCGGCTCTGTACCTGCGCCGGGTTCCTGCCGTTGCACTCCAGGCTGCCGTTGATGCTGCGGATCGTCTCGCCGAAGCCGCGGCCGTTGACCATCGCGTTGTGCGGTGTCATCGTGCCGGGACCGTTCTGGGTGTTCCAGTACCACAGGGCGGTCTTCCAGGCCACCGACGCGTCGTTCTGCACCAGGTACGGGTTGCCGAGCAGGTTGATGCCGAGCGCGTCGCCCGCCGCCTTGTAGTTGAAGTTCCAGCTCAGCTGGATCGGCCCGCGCCCGTAGTAGGCCGACTGGCCCGCGGGGCAGCCGTACGACCGGCTCGTGTCGCAGTAGTGCGAGTAGTTCGCGGTGTTCTGCTCGACGATGTGAACCAGGCCGCCGGTCTCGTGGCTGGCGTTGGCGAGGAAGGCGGCAGCCTCCTGCTTCCTGACGGTGTCACTGCCGGTCTTCGCGAAACCCGGGTAGGCGCTCAGCGCCGCGGTGAGGCCGCTGTAGGTGTAGAACGAGTTCCGGTTCGGGAACATCTGGTTGAACTGGGCCTGGCTCACGACGAAGCCCGAGGTGGGCGGGTTCGTGGGAGGGGTGGTGGGCGTCGTGCCGCAGGTGTACGGCTCCCAGTACCAGGTGCTGATCACCGGGTCGTAGCCGGGGTTCTCGTTCTTGGCGCGGTAGAACCGGCCGTTGGTGTATTTGACGATGCTTCCGGCGGCGTACCAGGTGCCCGCGACCCAGTTCGGGTGGTTGCAGTTGCCGGAGGGGGGAGGCGTCGTACCGCCGCCCCCGCAGGCGCCCTGGTCGGCCCACACGTCGGCGGTGCCGGGGGTCTCGTTCTGGGTCCACCACTTCGCCGACCAGTTGCGGCCGTTGTGGGAGGCGGTCATGCCGCCGGTGTAGACCGCCGAGGACTTCCACGCGGCGACGCAGGCCGGGGCGGCCACTGAGGACACTGCGGAGGCGGAGGCCGCGGGGAGGGCGACCGCCAGCACGCCCGTGACCGCCAGGGCGGCGAGGGCGGCCATGATTCGCTGTCTCAACACTTGATCACTCCTTCGTGCGGTGGGGGCCGCGGAGGTTCGAGGCGCCGCGCGACCGGGGCGCGAGCGGCTCACCCGAGAACCTTGCAGGCCCGGTCAGGGCGAGTAAGGAGGGGGTGCGCCGCATGATCGCTCCCGTGGGGGGAAACCGGGGGTGTGGGACGTCCGGACGGTCGGACTCCCGTGCGATGACGATCCGCGCCATCGAGGTTCGCGCAGCTCTTGGTTCGGGTCGAACGGTTGTCGGGGGCCTTCGAGGCACCCGCCTTAAGTTTCTCTTAAGAAACTTTCCTAAGAGTTTCCGTGATACTAGTCCTGACAGGTCGCTGTCACAACCCGATGACGCTTGATTGCCGTTGCCGTGGGACGAATGCGCCCCGAATCCGATATAGCCCGCGTCCGGTTAATTCACATCAGTGGTGTAAGTCCGGTTAGACGATAGATGTAACTTTTATAGGCGTTTCGGATGTCATCATGTGCGTCATGTTGGAATCCCTCGGGCTCGATCCAATGGAGGAGCGCGTCTACCGGTTCCTGGTGGCCACGGCGGAGGCGGACATCACCGACCTCATAGGAAACCTGGGCATCGACGCCCAGACGGTCGAGACGATACTGATATCCATGCGGGTCAGAGGGCTGATCAGGACGATCGGTCCCGGCAGGCGGCGGTTCGCCGCCGTGGCCCCCGACATCGTGCTGGGCTCGCAACTCCTGCGCCACCAGCAGGCGATCGACTGGGCGCGGCGCGAGGTGGACCAGCTCTCCGAGGAGTACCGCGACAGCGTCCGCCGCCGCGACGCCGGTCGGCTGGTCGAGGTCCTGCCGAACCGCGCCGCGCTCCAGGAGCGCCTCGACCACCTGCAGGAGACCGCCCGCCACGAGGTCCTCCACTTCTGCCGGGACCACGAGACCGTACTGCCCTCGGAGGAGAACCACGCCGAGTTCGCCGCGCTGCGCCGCGGGGTCGAGTACCGGGTGATCTACGAGAAGCCCCTGCTGGCGGAGGAGGGGATGCCGGCCGACATCGCGTACGGGGTGAAGCTGGGCGAGCAGGCCAGGGTCATGTCGTGGCTGCCGGTGCGGCTGACGATCGTCGACCACGAGACCGCCGTACTGCCCCTGGTCCAGGTGGACGGGATCTCCGAGCAGACGGCGGCACTGATCCGGGGCGGCCAGCTGCTGGAGGCGCTGATCGCCCTCTTCGAGTGCTACTGGGAACGGGCGACCCTGCTGCGGATCGCCGAGGACGGAGCGCTCACCGAGAGGACGACGCGCTGCCCGCTCGGCCCCGACGACCTCTACCTGGTCTCGCTGCTGGTCGGCGGCGCGTCGGACACGTCGATCGCCACCCAGCTGGGGGTGAGCCAGCGGACCGTGCAGCGGCGCGTCTCGAACATCCTGGACGTCACCGGCGCACGGACGCGCACGCAGCTGGCCTGGCGTGCCGCCACCGAACACTGGCTCTGAGCGAGAAGGGCTGACGGGAGTCCGCGAAGCGTCAACCCCCGCGCGCCGCTCAACCGTGATGCGACGGGAGAGACTCCGGCCTTCGGACCGGGGAGGAGTTCACGGAGTGGTCATCATCGGCACCGCGAAGAAGACGATCATCGCGATCGTCACCGCGATGACGAAACCGATCACTTCCCAGGCCCAGTCGTGGTGGGCCGCGCTCTTCGTCGCCTTGTGACTGCGCGGTGCCCGGCCGCTCCTGCGTTCGAGGGACGCGGCCCGGTCGGCAAGAGAGGATGCCGCCTCGTCCGCGCCGGTCTCCGCGCGTGTCGGGGGCATCGGAGGTATCGCCGCGAACCCGTTCCCCGGCATGGTCGTCGCCGCGTCGTCCCGCGTGGTGTCGGCCCGCGCCGCCTCGTACGACGTCAGAGTGTGGTTCGGAGGTGCGGAGGGCAGGGGGGCGTCGTCGGTCTGCTGGTCCTCGCGCATGACCCAGCGGGGCAGGCGCAGCTGGGCGCGACCGGCGGAGGTGCGGAGATGGTCGGTCCGGGGGGTCCAGTCGGGAAGCGAGAAGTGGGAGCGGTCGTCGTCGCCGGCGAGCGCGTGCCGCCCGCCTCCTCGCGCAGGAGGCATGGAAGAAGGAGTGGCCTCTCGAACGGAAGAGGGATCGGCTCCTCGGGCCGGAGAAGGACCGGCTTCTCGTACGGACGATGAATCGGCTTCTCGCGCGGGCGATGAAGAGGAGGACCGGCGCTCGCGGTCGGCGAGGGCGTCGAGCTGGTCGGTCTGCAGGGGCCAGCCGGGCAGGGGAGGTGTGTCGTCCAGCACGTCCCCGAGGGGGCCGCCCAGCACGTCGCCGGGACCGTCGTCCAGCACGTCGCCGTGGTTACCGCGGTTTCCGTGGGGCGGGAGGCCGGTGAGCGGCGTGGCCTCCGGCCTCCGAGGAGACTCGACGAGCGGAGCCCGCAGGGTCTCGGCGGAGGGCATCCTGAGGGATTCCGCGGAGGGTGCCGGAGCCGCCTCGGTGCTCTTGCTGCTCCCGGTGAACGGCGCGCGGGGGGTCCTCGGGGGAAAGAGCAGAGAGATCTCGGCGAACGAGAGCTGGGGTGTCTCAAGGTAGGGAGCCCCGAGCGGAGGGCGGGAGATCTCAGCGTGCGGAGCCCGAGCCGAGGGCGGAGCCGGGGTCTGGGGTGCCTCGGGGTGCGGAGCCCGGGAAGCCTCGGCGAACGAGGGCTGGGAGGTCTCGGCGTGCGGAGCCTGGGACGTCCCCGAGTGTGGAGCCTGAGGCGTCTCGGGGGGAGAGGTCTCGGTGCGGGGGGCCGCGGCGACGAGCCTGTCGGTGTGGGCGCGGGCTGCCCGCGCCTCGGGGCTGAGCGGGCGGAAGAGATCTCCCCGCGCGGGAGGCTCGTCCAGCACGTCCCCGGAAACCGGTGCCGGAGGCGCCGCCCGGCGCGGCCGGGGACGCTGGAGGCGGCGGCGAGGCCGCAGAGCCGCGGTGTCCAGGGCGGTGAGCACGGAATCGCCGAGCCTGAGCATCGGCTCCGTGGTGGCCTCGTGCGTGGAGACGGCGTCGGGATCCCGCGGCGCGAAGGGATCGGGGAAGCGGTCCTCCGCCATGTGGTCCGGCACGGGGAAGGCCGAGGCATCGATCGGGGGACCGGTCTGCGCGAGCGGCAGCGGCCACGCGGGCGTCGTCGGCCACAGCTGCCTGAACAGCGGCGACGTCGACAGTCCGGCGGAGGCGGCGGGCGGCGCCTTCGGCCCGAGCACGGCGGCGCGCAGTCTCGCCGGGGGAGTCGCCCAGGGGGCGAGGTTGAGAACGTCGCGGACCGGGGCGACGGCGAGGGCGCCGAACACCTCCGTCATGTGCTCGGGAACCTTGGCCGAGGCGAGGGCGCGGCCCAGCGACTGGGCGAAGCGGCGGCAGGCGCTCACCGTCAGTTCGTCGGCGGTGTCGACGGCCACGTCGAGCACCCAGGACAGCTCGGAGGCGTCCATCTCGCACACGCCCGAGAGATACAGCACCTCACGCTGGTGCGTGCGCAGGTCGCTCAGGACGCGGTCGACGAGGGCGGCGGCCGGGTCGAGGCCGATGGCGGGGGGCGAGTAGACGATGTCGCGCAAAAAGATCTCGCGGCGGGCGAGCGCGTACAGCGCGGCGCGCGGCGGTTCCGTGTCCGAGACACCGGAGAGGACGGCCACCAGGACGTCGGAAGCCGAGTCCGCGTCGCCCAACTGGTCGTGGGAGTAGGCGAACAGCCCTGCTGCGTGGCGGTCGTAGAGCTCGGCGATCAGTTCGACGCGCGAGCGTTGACCGAGGAGCGGTTGGGTCACTGGACCGGTTCCTCTGGTGTTTCGGCGAGCGTGATGGAGGGGGGCGGCTGTGAGGCCTGGGACATATGGTGCCAGAGGGATGGACTCCGGCAATGTGGGTAATCATGTCAAGTCATGGGCACCTCCCGCACTACTCAATGCCCTTTTGTTGAGAAATACACTTGTGGATCTCCTCCGGAGCTGGTTGGGAAAAGCCTGGAAGACAGATCGGAGAAGAGGGGCATAGGCTGACCTGTGCTGGATCATGGGGACGGTTGTGGCAGGGGAGCCGTAACCCTGCGAAAACAAGAGGTTGCGCATGATCACATTCAACGGTGTCACCAAGCGCTACGCCGACGGGACCGTCGCCGTGGACAACCTGAGCCTTGAGGTGCCGACCGGGGAGATAACCGTCTTCGTCGGTCCCTCGGGATGCGGTAAGACGACATCCCTCCGCATGATCAACAGAATGATCGACGCCTCGGAGGGACAGATCCTCCTCGACGGCGTCGACGTCAAGACCATCGACCCGCCGACCCTGCGCAGGGGCATCGGCTACGTCATCCAGCAGGCCGGGCTCTTCCCGCACCGCAAGATCGTCGACAACGTGGCGACG
The DNA here is from genome assembly GCF_040635605.1 of Streptosporangium sp. NPDC006930. NCBI lineage: Bacteria > Bacillati > Actinomycetota > Actinomycetes > Streptosporangiales > Streptosporangiaceae > Streptosporangium > Streptosporangium sp. NPDC006930. Next base: position 38,455 of record NZ_JBEYID010000006.1, read on the forward strand.
GTGCCCCTGCTGCTCGGCTGGGACAAGAAGAAGGCGCGCGACCGCGCGATGGAGCTGCTCGAACGGGTCGGGCTCGACCCCAAGATGGCCGGCCGCTACCCCTTCCAGCTCTCCGGCGGGCAGCAGCAGCGCGTCGGCGTGGCCCGCGCGCTCGCCGCCGACCCGCCCGTACTGCTGATGGACGAGCCGTTCAGCGCGGTCGACCCGATCGTCCGTACGAGCCTGCAGGAGGAGCTCCTGCGGCTCCAGGCCGAGCTGAACAAGACCATCGTGTTTGTCACCCACGACATCGATGAGGCCGTCAAGCTCGGTGACCGGGTCGCCGTGCTCCGCGTCGGAGGCCACCTCGCCCAGCTCGACGACCCCGCGACGCTGCTGGCCAGGCCCGCCGACGACTTCGTCCGCGAGTTCCTGGGCCGCGACCGGGGCATCCGGCGGCTGTCGTTCGTCTCGGACGAGGGAGTGCGGCTCCGCACCGACCTGCTCGCCCCCGCCTCCACCGACACCGCCACGGCGCGTGCCACCGGAGAGTCGTGGCTCGCCGTGGTGGACGGGGAGAACCGGCCGCTGGGCTGGGCCGCCGTCAAGGACCTGCCCGAGTCGGGCACCCTCGCCGACGCCGAACTCGCGCCGTACGGGACCTTCGTCAGCGGACGAGACTCGCTGCGCGCCGCGCTGGACGCGACGCTGCTGTCCCCGTCGGGCAGCGCGGTCGCGGTGGACGAGACGGGCAAGGCCGTGGGCGCCGCCACCCGCGAGTCGCTGGACGAGGCGCTGGCCACGGTGGCGAGCAGCATCGGCGGCCCGTCGCGAGCCGCCGCCGCTCCCGCAGGAGGCGGCAGCGGTGTCGCGGGCGGCGCAGCCGAGGTCACGGAAAGCGGCGACACCGCCGCTCCCGCAGGGGGCGTCGATGGGTGAGGAGCCCCTGGTCCGCTGGGACTGGATCGGGCGCAACTGGCCCACGATCCAGGGCCTGCTCGAAGACCACATCGTGATGGCGCTGGTGCCTATCCTCGTAGGGCTGATCATCGCGCTCCCGCTCGGGCTGGCAGGAGTCCGCTGGCGCTGGCTCTACCAGCCGACCGTCGGCGTGATGAACGTGATCTACTCGCTGCCCTCGCTCGCCGTCTTCATCGTGCTCATCCCGATCACCGGCCTCGCCACGCGGATGACCGTGATGGTCCCGCTCACCTTCTACGCCATGGCGGTGCTGATCCCCGCGGTCGTCGACGGACTGCGCTCGGTCCCCGACCACGTGCGTCAGTCCGCGGTGGCGATGGGCTTCACCCCGCTGCGCAGGCTGCTCCAGGTCGAGCTGCCGATCGCGGTACCGGTCGTGCTCGCCGGGCTCAGGGTGGCCACGGTCGCGAGCGTCAGCCTGGTCAGCGTCGGCGCGCTGGTCGGCAGGGGCGGGCTCGGCTACCTGTTCATCGACGGCTGGCAGCGGCAGTTCTACACCCCGATCGTCGTCGGCATCGTGCTGGTCGTGGTGCTCGCGGGGATCGCCGACCTGCTGCTCATCCTGGCGCAGCGCCTGCTCACCCCGTGGTCGAGAGCGAGGGGGTCCGCGTGAAACGGTTGATCGTGTCTCGTACGGCCTGTACGGCTCTGCGGATCGGGGCTCGCGCGGTCCGTGAGGATCGGCCGATCGGGTGGCGGATGTCGTTGATGTCGCTGACGTCGTTGATGACGCGGGTGTCGCGGGTAAGGGGGGCCGCGTGAACTGGCTGCTCGACTTCTTCGGCGACCCGGCCAACTGGTCGGGACCCGACGGGATCCCCAACAGGCTGCTCGAACACCTGGAGTTCGCCGGTCTCTCGCTGCTCCTCGCCATGCTGATCGCGCTGCCGCTGGGGCTGCTGATCGGTCACACCGGCCGGGGCGCCCTGTTCGTCATCCTCACCGCCAACGCGGCCCGCGCTCTGCCGACGCTCGGCCTGCTCGTCCTCATCGTCCTGTTCCTGGGCGTCGGCACGAGCCTGCCGGTGCTCATCCCGCTGGTGGCGCTGGCCGTGCCGCCCATCCTGGTCAACACGTACGAGGGCATCCGAGGGGTCGACCCCGACCTGCGTGACGCCGCGTACGGCATGGGCCTGCGGGGCGGGCAGGTCCTGGGCCGGGTGCTGGTGCCGGTCGCGCTGCCGCTCATCCTGCTGGGTCTGCGCCTGGCGGCGATCCAGGTGGTGGCGACCGCGACGGTGGCCGCGTACGTAGGCTTGGGCGGTCTCGGCCGCTTCATCATCGACGGTCTCGCGACCAAGAATTTCCCGAGCACGATCGGCGGAGCGGTTCTCGTAGCACTGCTCGCGTTGATCGTTCAGCTCGGGTTCACCCTGGTACAGCGCGCAACGGTCTCCCCGGGGGTGAGCGAGCGCCAGGCCATCAGATAGTCTTCATTACCCCCCGTTTTGGAAGGGAATAGCACCATGAAGCGCCTGATCAGCACCGCGGCGATCCTCCTGTCCGCGGCGCTCACACTTACCGGATGCGGTGGCGGAGATCCGCTCACCAGCGCCTCCCCGGCCCCCGCCGAGTCCGGGTCCGCCGCCGCTCCCGCGGAGGGGGGCAAGGTCGTCATCGGCTCGGCCAACTTCCCGGAGAACGTCCTGCTCGGCGAGATCTACTCCCAGGCCCTGGCGGCCAAGGGCGTCGAGGTCGAGGAGAAGTTCAACATCGGCAGCCGCGAGGTCCTGTACGACCAGGTCAAGAGTGGTGGCCTCACCATCCTGCCGGAGTACATCGGCTCCCTGCTCGCCTTCGTCGACAACACGACCACGGCGAAGTCGAAGGACGACGTTGTCGCCGGTCTCAAGGAGAAGCTCCCCGCCGAGCTTGAGGTCCTCACCCCCGCACCGGCCGAGGACAACAACTCGCTGACCGTCACCAAGGAGACCGCCACCAAGGACGGCCTCACCACGATCGAGGACCTGGTCAAGGTCGCCAAGAACTACTCGGTGGGCGGCCCGCCGGAGTTCCAGACCCGCCAGGAGAAGAACTTCAAGGACACCTACGGCCTGGAGTTCAAGGAGTGGAAGAAGACCGGCGACGCCACCGCCGACGCCATCAAGGACGGCACCGTCCAGGTCGGCAACGTCTTCACCACCGACCCGAAGATCATCGTGAACGACCTGGTCTCCCTTGAGGACAACAAGAGCGCCTTCGCCGCGGAGAACATCGCCCCCCTGGTCAACAAGGCCGGCGTGAACGACACGGTGCGGACGACCCTCGACGCGGTCTCCGCCAAGCTCGACACCGCCAGCCTGGTCGCGCTGATGAAGCGCGTCGCGGTCGACAAGGACGACGCCGAGGCGGTCGCCAAGGACTGGCTCACCCAGAACGGCCTGCTCTAACGATCCATCTCTCCGAACCGGCTCCGGACGTCTCGTCCGGGGCCGGTTCGTTTTCGTGTTCTGTGTTCGCGGGGGCGGCAATCGTGGCCGCGTGGTGTCCGGTCGATGCGCCGGGAATCACCCGCGAGAGCGTGAGCAGGGGAGTCGATGACGAACTTTCCCAGATGGAGCGACATCCGCGCGGACATCGTCGCGAACTCCGGTGGAGAGGAAGCCTTAGCCGAGGCGAGGCGTCGTGATCAGGGGCTACCCGTCGGTCGAGCGGAGCTCGAACCAGACGACGGTTCCGGTGGAGTCGCGGTGGAATCCCCAGCGAGTGGCGAGGTCGTTGACGAGCATGAGTCCTCGGCCGCCGGTGGCCTCCGGGCTGGGCTTTCTCGTGCAAGGGATCTCTGAGGCGCCGGGGTCCTGGACGGTGATGAGCACGCCGTGGGGGAGGAAGGCCACCGTGACGACGAACTCCCGTGACCGCTCGACCGTCCCCGCGCCGTACTCGTACGGCCTTGTGTCGTGCGGTCCGGTGTCGTCGTACGGCCCCGCATCGTATGGCCCTGCGTCGTGCGGCCCGGTGTCGGTGGCTTGGGTGTCGGTCGGTTGCGCATCGAGTGATCCGCTGGAGTGTTCGACGGCGTTGGTGGCGAGTTCGCTGGTGAGGAGGATGGCGTCGTCGCGGAGGGGGTGGTCGTCGCCGAGGAGTTCGGCGACGAAGGCGCGGGCGGGTCTGACCTGCTCGGGGGTGGCCGTGAACCGTTGAGAGATGACGGGGGTGTGGCCGAGGGACTCCGACCAGCCGGGGATCCGTCCCAGGTGCGGTGACCGTACGGCATCGGTGGTCGTCGTCGTGCGGAGGCGGTCAGCGAGTACGCCGACAAGCAGGGACAACAGGCGTGCGGTCATCTCGGTCACCTCCCGCGTTTTCCGTCGTGTCGCTCTCGTAGTTCGGGGGCGGGTTTTCTGTCCTGGGGTGGTAGCTCTCGATGTTCTGTATCTGTGCGGTGAGTTCGGCGGGGGTGGTGGCCTCGATCAGGCCGATGCGCTCTTGGCACCAGGCGGGGGAGAGCGCCCAGTAGCGGCCGGTGGCCTTGCCGTACCAGAGGTGCCAGCCGAAGAACCGCAGCGCCGGGGTGTGCGGCGCCTGGTGGTCGGTGCCGGTCTCCTCCGTGGGTCCGTGCCGGGAGGTGGTGTGGGCGGAGATCATGCTGTCACCGCCGTGCGGCATGGTTGGTGTCTGATTGCTCCGGGTCGCGTACCTGGCGGTGATTGTCGTTCGTACGGCGGGGTGGGCGTTGTCGAGGCCGGTCGCGCGTGGCGTCCGTAGCTGCTGGGGGAGGAGCCCGTGAGGGGGCGGTGCGGTGGGCAGGCGGTGAGGGTGGGGGTGGGCGGTTTCTTGCAGAGGCCGAGGCGGCGTCGGGCCGTCATGCGGGTACGGACCTGGGCGGCGGTGGGCTGTTCCCACAGGTGGCCGGGGCGGTGCGGCAGGCTGGCCGCGTCGTGGGCGTAGGGGGGATGGCCGCACCAGCGGCAGCCCAGGGGTGAGGGTGGTCGTTCGGCGTGCCATCGAACCCGGATGATCTTGATGGCTCTACTAGGGTTGAGCATAGTTCGCACCTCCAGTGTGCGGACGAGGCTCTGCCAGGCGACGTCACTCGCCTGGCAGAGCCGTTTTGTGGGGTTCCAGGGCTCGGGTTTCCTGGATGTCGGTAGTCGTCTTAGGTCAAAGCGGCTTCCCCGGTGTGGGTGAGGGCCGCTTGCCTGAAGACCGCTGCGATCGCGGACGGCGCGCTCAGCGAACAGGGGCATTCCCCGTCGCCCTCACACCTGTCGTTGCTCACGAAAGGTGACGCTATGAACGCGTAGAGATACCGAGATCAGTGCTGCTGATACTTTGGCGCGCGGGGAGGTCAAGCAGGTCACGGCGGGTTACCGTGAGCTCATGGCCTACTTGGACCCGGCGGCGGAGAGCGTGGGAACCCGTGTACGGCGTGCTCGTAAGCGCGCGGGCATCACCCAGACCGAACTGGCGCGGCGCGTCGGCCGTGCCCAGTCCTGGGTGTCGGGAGTCGAGAACGACAGCCTTCCCCTGGACTCCATCGCGCTGATCAACGTCCTCGCCCGCGCCCTGCGCATGCACCCCAACGAGCTCACCGCGCGCCCCTACCGAGGCGACAACCCCAGCCAGGATCGCGGACACTCGGCCATCCCCGAGATCCGCCGCCAACTGGAGCGCTACGACCTCGACCCCGAATGGACCGGAGCGGTACGTTCCCTGCCCGAACTACGCGCCGCGACCGAACGCGCCTGCCTGTTACGGATAGAAACCCGCTACACGGAACTGACCGATCAACTTCCGGCGTTGCTCTCCGAACTTCAGGCGGCGACCCACCTGTACGCCGAGCCTGACCGCAGCGCCGCCTTCGGACTGCTCTCGGCTGCCTACCGGGCGGCGGACTCGGCCGTCTACGACCTGGGGTATGCCGACCTTGCTCTGCTGGCCACCGGCCGGATCCAGTGGGCCGCCGAACGTTCGGGAGACCCGTACCCCTTGGCTGTGGCCATGCGACGACGCGCGCGAAACCTGTGGGCCAGTGCGTCGTGGAACGACGCGCTCACCGTGCTCGACTCGGCCTGCGCGAGCATCGAGGACGAGTACACCGCGGATCGGCCGGAGGCTTTGGCCGTCTGGGGCGCGCTGCAACTGTGTGCCGCGATCACCGCGGCCCGCAAGAACGACGCGGACGAGGCGTGGTCGCGACACCTGCTCGCGGCAGAAGCGGTCACCCGGCTCGGGGCTCGTCAGCGCACCAATTACTACGAGCTGTGCACCAGCCAGACCAACGTCGACATCCACGGCGTCGGCGTCGCGGTCGAACTCGGTGACGGCCCTCAGGCCGTGAGCCGGGGAAAGACGGTTCGGCTCCCGAAGGGGCTGCAGGCCAACCGCGTCGGATACCACCACCTCGACTACGCTCGCGCTCTGCTCTGGTGCGGCCACCGCGAGGCCGCCACAGCGGAGTTGGAACACGCAGAGAAGGCGGCTCCTCTCCTCATCCGCAACCACCCCATGGCCCGACAGGCCGTACGGACCCTGCTGGACCTGGAACGCTACAGCTACCGCGAACGCATCCGCCGCCTCGGCGTACGCATGCACATCCTTTGAGATGTTCGAGTTGGGTGATCCATTCAGGAGGCCAACATCGCCTCAACTACGAGGAGACGCTTCCTGGCCTACAGATGGTGAGCGAAAGGAGCCGGGGCGTGGAAGGTCTGACGATCGAGGAACTGATCAAGCAGTTCCGGCAGGCCAAGGGCCTCACCCAGGCGAGTCTCGCCGACCGGCTCGCCCGGGTGTCCGGGCAGGCCACGATCACTCGCAACGAGGTCTCCCGCTGGGAGCGCGGCAAGCGGCTGCCCCTGGCCTGGTTGCCGTGGTTGAGCATCGTGCTCGATCTGCCCCTGGCGATGCTCGACCAGGCGGTGGTCCTGTCCCGTGCCAAGCGACTGGGTATCACCCCGCTGAGCGTGAACGGTGATCGCCTGACGCTGTTCAGTGACGGTTGGACGCGAGAGAGCAACGAGGCGATGGCTGCCGGGCTGGCCGCCGAGGGCGAGGCTCTGTCGGAGGAGTCCGCGCTTCGCGTCGCCCACGAGTGGCTGATCGTGGAGGCACCGCAGCTCCACGAGATCCGCTCGGGGCGTCGCGTCGGTCATTCACTGATCGACAAGATCGAGACCAGGGTCGATCATCTGCGCCACCTCGATGACTACATGGGGGGTACGGATCTGCATGCGCTCGTCTCGAGGGAGTTGGAGGCGACCGTCACGGTCGTCAGGGAGGCCGCCTACCGCGAGGATGTGGGCCGCCGTCTGCTGAAAGCGGTGGGAGAGCTCTGCCAGCTCGCGGGATGGGTGACCTCTGACGCCGGACTCTACGATCGCGCCCGTACCTACTACGTCAACGGCATCCAGGCCGCGCACGTCGCCGCAGACGAGCCGACGGCGGCCAATCTGCTGTCCTCGCTGAGCTACCAGATGGCCAACGTGGGAGACCCCCGACAAGCAGCCACGATAGCCCGTACGGCGGTCAAGGGCACCGAGCGATCAAGCACCCCGCTCACTCGTGCTCTGCTGCTGGAACGAGTGGCCTGGGCACACGCCAAAGCGGGAGATTCAGCGATTACCGAGCGAGCAGTCGGTGAGGTCGACCGGGTGTTCGAGCAGCACGGGGACGGTGACGAGGACCCCAAGTGGGTCTACTGGCTGGACCGAGGCGAGGTCGACGTGATGGCCGGCCGATGCTTCACCGAACTCGGCCGCCCGCTCAAGGCCGAACCACTGCTCACCCAGGGCCTCGACACCTACGACGCCACGCGCGCCCGAGAGTTTTCGCTCTACCTGAGCTGGCTCGCCGACGCCTACGCCCAAGCCCGCGAGATCGAGCAGGCCACGGAGGCCGCTGCGAAGTCGTTGAACCTCGCGGTCAAGGTCAACTCAGCCCGCGTCACCGACCGCATAGAAGCCATCCGCTCCCGCCTCCGCCCCTTCGCGGACACCGCCGCAGTCCGAAGGTTTGAGGATCTTTACCAATCGACATTGGAAGCGATCTGAAACTGGTCTACATCAGCGCATAACGCTAATAGCCCCAAAAATTAAGATCGGCTCAGCAGTTGCGGTTGGCCTAGTCGAGGATGCTGCTGACCTTTCCTGAGTCCTCCGCGTCGACACTGGTCAACGGTATCCATTGGGTTGACCGCTGTTCCATCGAGTCCTCTATCGTCCTCTCGGAAATATTTGCCATTATATCGTAGCACCCCCTTCTGTGTCGCTAAATGTAAGCGTCAGGGAGCTTGCGGATAGAAAACACAAAACATCCCCCAAATCAACGGAAAATGTTGATACTTCGGACTGCATATCCCGGACAATCGATTCGAGGGTTGTAGCGGCTAGCGGGTCAAAGTCAGGCGCCTGGCGTATTATCAGGTCGTGCACTCCATCGAAAGTTAAATTGACAAAGATTCCTTGTTCTTCGATTAAGCGCCAGTCTGATGCGTATTTAAATTTGAATATGATGCGCGACTTCGAAGGGTGGAAGTCCATTTCAATAAAATTGGCGTTATTGTGAAGGTCGACAATTCCTTTTGGAGTACTAAAATCCACTCGCGGGAAATTATCGGACCATTCTTCCATTCCGTGGAATTTCATCTTTGTGGCCACATCATTCTACTTTCCGAGTTTGGCTAGGTATGTGGCGGCAATTCTCATGTCCGCCCACGTTGCAAGCCTAACATCACCAGCGACCCAGTTTCCCTTACCGTTTGGCCCCACGTGCAATTTATAGATCTTGACGTGTGGTGTGGAAATTGACCCTTTAGTCTTCTTGTCGTAATGCGATTTTCCGGCCAAATCAAGTGTATACCTAGTGCCGGTTTGCAAGTTATCGATGGTCAAGCGATTCTGTCCTAGTCTCTTAGCAAGCTGCTCGCCCACCCACTTCATGTCGCATGGATTAGCATTATGGACGAGAAAGCCTGTGTTCCCTGCGGCTACGTGATAGGTGTGAATGCCTTCTACCGTCAGGTTGTATACTTGCTGTTCATCCTGTACGTACTGATGGGTGGAGAGCAACTCCAGGCTGGCTCCTTCGGAGGAGAGCAGCCGCGTTCCTGCAGTAAGCTCTCCTGCATTTATCCAGCGATTTTTATCGACGGCCCAGACGGGATGCTCCGCTGTTGCGGTGACCTGGCCGACCTTGTTGCCTTTACTGCCATCTATGTCAACACGTAGTTGAACCAGATTCTTACGTCCAAAGCTGGTAATCAGTGCTGCAACAAACCTTTTTTCACTCTTCCCCGTCCTGGGGTTAGTTGCGATTACACGGTCTCCTATTTCAATTTTTTCAATTGATTTAAGGGAGCCGTTCGCCATAATAACTTTAGTGCCGGGGATAAAGCTGCTGCATACCTTTTTGGCAGCCGAGATGGATTCGCTGGTTTTTCCGAGAACTTTTCCAATTTTTCCTACTGCTTTAGCGACTCTTCCAACAGGAGTGGGCGTAAAGTTGGCGGCGAAAAGAATGCATGAAACTGTGTCGCCTTTAACGCAGTTGTTTGCGTCTTCGAGGAGAATATCAAAGATCTTGTTCATGGGGCCGATTATCGGCTCCAGCAGTTTAAGTGCCGAGTCCACAAACTTTGACCCTGAGCTCACATTTAATTTATTTGCATCGATCCCAAGTATTTGTGCCAAATATACACAAGATTCTATCCCCATGAATCCTGCGATTTTGGTGCACCCCTTCTTGTACTGATGCAATAGAACAACCTGATTCGCAGAATTGCGCACAGTGTCGCATTTGGACTTTGATAGCTTTTGGGCGCATTTTGCCCATCGGCCACTCCCGTCCAACGTCTGTGGAGGTGCGCCAGGCGATGATGGTGAAGTCGTCGGGGGGTTGAGTGAGAACCACTGGCCAACTATGAAGTTGTCGGTGACTTCTGTGCTGTACATCTGTAGGACGTTGTACAGCAGCAGGAACTCCTCCTGTGCTTCTGCGCTCGCATTCCAGAACTCGTCCTCCATGCCCTTCGGCATGGGTCTGCCGTTCGGCATAATGCCGAGTTTTCTGGCTTCTTCCTCCGTGTACATTACTGTTCGCGAGTAATCACCCCAGAGTTTTTCCCATTCCAGTCGCTGTGCTCTGTTGGTGAACTGGGGATAAAGGCAGCACGGCTGATTAGGCCAGGAGTAGTACGGCTGTCCTGGGACGATCTCTATCGGGTTGAAGTCCCAACCTGAGGAATCTCGGTCTAGGTATTTGTCCCAATAGCTGCTTGTGTCGTAAGACTGCCAGTCTGAACTCCCGGAGGTTCCGGTTTGAGAGCCTCCGCCGAGGATGGGGATGCTGTTGTGCCCGGTGGGGTCGGTGTTGGTAAGAGGGCCGGCGTTGGCGTAGGTGTAGCGGTTGGCCTGGACTGATGGGTCGGGGTTGAGGGTGGCGGTGTCGCGGGAGGTGAAGGTGGCGGTGCCGGGTTGGTACCAGCGGGCGTGCATGTTGACTTTGCCGGTGTCGGGGTCGGTGTACTCGCCTTGGTAGCCGAGGCTGCGCTGGGTGCCGGTGCGGTGGGTGACGGCGCCGAAGGGGTCGTAGGCGACTGAGTCGACCAGCGCGGTTCCGGAGAAGGTGCCCACCACGTCGCCGTGCAGATCGTTCATTACAGCGAGGGCGGGGCTTGCGCCTTCTTGCAGGCTGAGCAGGCCGCCGAATGGGTCGCGTCCGTATTTGGCCATGGTGGTGTTGGCGCTGTCGGCGACGGTGACGAGGTCGTTGCTCAGTCCGGAGTAGGTGAAGCGCTGCTGGGTGGCGCCGGCGGTGCGTGAGGTCATCCGGTCCAGGGCGTCGTAGCCGTAGGTGGCCTCACTGTCGGAGACGAGCCGGTCGAAGGCGTCGAAGGCCAGATCGCGGGTGACCCCGGCTTTGGTCTCGGTGGCGAGGGTGCCGCGTGGGGTGTAGGTGTAGTCGACTCCGGCGCCGGAGGTGAGGCGGTTGCGTTGGTCGTAGACGAAGGTGTCGGTGCCGGCTGTGGTGCGGTTGCCGGAGGCGTCCCACTCATAGGCGGTGACGGTGCCGCCGGGGGCGGTCCAGGAGGTGAGGCGTCCGGCGCGGTCATGGGTGTAGGTGTTGGTTCCGGCTCCGGCGGTGCCGGTGGTGGTCTTGGTGGTGAGGTTGTCGTCCTTGTCCCACCCGTAGACGATCTTCGACAGTTCGGTGCCGGAGTTGTTCTTCACCGTCTGAGAGGTGAGCCGGTCCATGGTGTCGTAGCCGTAGGTCTGGGTGCCGACCGGGTTGGCGGAGGTTTTGCTGGTGAGCCGGTTGGCGTTGTCGTAGCCGTAGGTCCAGGTGCGGCCGGTCACCGGGTCGGAGGCGGTGTTGAGCCGGTCGACGGCGTCCCAGGTGTAGGTGGCCGTGCCGGTCGGGTCGACGCGCTGGGTGAGGTTACCGGTGGCGTCGTAGGCGTAGGCGGCGACCTGGTTGGTGGCCTTGGAGACCTTGGTCAGCAGGCTACGGTCGTTGTACTCCAGGCTGTAGTCACCGATCGCGGTGAGGCGGCCGACGCTGTCGTAGGTGACCGCCCGGTTCACGGTGGCCATCGCGGCGCCGCTGCCGGTCTCGGCGGTCATCCGGTCCAGGTGGTCGAAGGTGCGATCCAGGCGTACCCCGCCTGGTTGCAGGGTGGCGGTGGTGTTGCCGGAGGCGTCGTAGAGGTTGGTCCAGGTGCGGTCTGCGGCGCCTGGGTGGGTGGTGGTGGCGGGTTCGATGACGGATTCGACCAGGCCGAGGGTGTTGTAGGTGGTCCAGGTGGCGTTGCCGCGGCCGTCGGTGGTGCGGGTGCGTGCCCCGCTGGCGTCGTAGCCGAACGTCGAGGTGATCGACGAGGTCGCGGAGACCGGTTCGATCAGCGAGGTCAGCCGTCCCGCGGCGTCGAACGTGCGCTGGGTGACGTGGCCTTCGGCGGAGGTGGTGCTGGTTGGGTTACCGGCCGGGTCGTAGCCGAAGCCGATCGTGCGCAGCACCGTAACGGGGCTGGTGCCGGTGAGGTCCTTGGCGGAGGTCTTGCGGCCGGCGAGGTCGTAGGTGACCTCGGTGGCGTTGCCGAGCGCGTCGGTCACCTTGGTCTGCCGGCCCATCAGGTCGTAGGCGGTGGTGGTGGTGCGGCTGGCCGGAGTGGTGGTGGCAGGGGTGGCCGGGGCGATGGTGGTGGTGACCTCTCCGGCGGCGTTGACCGTGTAGGTGGTGGTCTTGTTACCGGGCGCGACGGTTTTGGTGAGGTTGTTGGCGGTGTCGTAGGTCAGGGCGGTGGTGTGCGCGGCGGTGGTGGGGGTGCGCTCGATCACGGTTTCGGTGATCTGCCGGCCCAGGTCGTCGTAGGTGGCCTCGTTCCGGGCGCCGGTGGGGTCGATCACCGCGAGCTGCTCACCCAGCAGGTTGTACTCGCCCACCCAGGCGCCGCCCGGCCCGGACGGGCCGGGTTCGGTGACCTTGACCGGGCGACCCAGCGCGTCGTAGACGGTGGAGGTGACGTGGTTGCGCGGGTCGGTGACCGTGGTCTGCCGCCCGGCCGCGTCGTAGCCGAAACTCACCGTCGGGGTGATCGCGCTGCCTCCCGGCGGAGTGTAGGACGCGCCGACGGTCGAGGTCAGCCGCCCGGCCTTGTCGAAAACGAGGGTGGTGGTTCGCCCTTCGGCATCGACGAGGTGGGTCTGCTGGCCGACGCTGTTGTAGCCGTACTTCACGGTGGGTTGTCCGGTAGCGGTGGCGGCACCGTTCTTTTCGATCGTCACCTGCGGTGATGTGGCTTCCACCAGACGACCGGCCAGGTCGTAGCGCATCGTGGCGGTGAAGTCCGCAGGAGTGGTGCCGGAGGCGTTCCCACGCGGGTCGGTGGCCGCGCTCAGCAGGCCCCGGTCGTCGTAGACACTGGTGGTGATCAGGTCCTCAGCCCCGTTTTCCACCGTCTGCCGGGTCACCTGATTTAACACGTTGTGGGCATACGAGACGGATTCGGTGCGGGTGGTACCGGTTGCGGTGAAGGTCTTCTTGGTGACGTTGCCGACCGCGTCGTACTCGAAAGCGGTTTTACGCCCCAGAGCGGCGGGGTCGAGCGTGGTGGAGGTAAGACGGCCAGCGGCATCGTAGACAGATTGGACGGTGACTTTGCCGCCATCGCTGACTTGGCGGACGAGGTTACCGGCCGGGTCGTACTCATTTGACTGCAACACCACATCGTCCGGGCTGGTCAAGCCGTTGAGGCGGACGTCGTCACCGATCATCTCGGACAGACGGTTGTCGGCGAAATAAGTGTAGGAGGTCTTACGACCCATCGCGTCGACCTGACCCGCCAAGCGTCCAGCGGGATCGTAGGAGAGCGCCTGCAGCACCACGTCGCGAGCGGCCTGCGGAGCGACCGGGCTGCCGATCCAGTTCTTGAGCGTCACGGAGGCCGGCTCGCCGCGTTTGGTGTAGGCGTAGGTCAAGACGCTGCCCATCGGATCGGTCGCCGAGGTCAGGGCGCCGGTGACGTCCCAGGTGGAGCTGGTCACACCGCCTTCGGGGTTGGTGAGCGTCTCCGCTCGTCCTCTGGTGTCGTAGGTATAAGTGATGGTGCGCTCCGGGTCACCACCAGTTAGATCCGAGAACGTCTCGGTGAGCTTGTTACCGTCCGCGTCGTAGGTCAGCGTGGTCTTGGTGGTGTGGGTGACGTTGGTGACCTCGTTCTTCACCCCAGGGGCTGTTTGCGTTAGCGGGCGCCCGAGCCCGTCGTAGGTGAACGTCGTGGTGACACCGGTGGGATGAGCCGCCGATACCTCGGTTCGCGAGGTCACCCGGCCCAGCGTGTCATGGGCGAACTTCGCTATCAGTCCGGACGGGCTGGTCTGCTCGACCAGGTCACCGGCGACGCTGTAACGGTAGGTCGTCTCGTTGCCCTTGGCATCCTTGCTGGACTTGTTCAGGCCTGCGGGTGTGGTGCCGCCGCCGATGGCGGGTTCGGTGCCGTCGGTGTAGGTGGTGCTGGTGGAGCGGCCGTTCGGGAAGTCTGGGGTGGCCGGGGTGGTCTGCTTGAGTATCTCGCCGTGCTGGTTGTACTCCCACTTGGTGGCGTAGGTGTTGTCAGTGGCGCTGGACGACCGCGCGTCCCGCGAGGCGATCGGCCGGTCATTGCGGGGGTCGAACTGGTTGTTGTTATTCAGGTAGTACGCGTGGTGATCGGTTTGGCAGCTGCTTGTCGTCCGACACTTCTTGATTCTGAGGAGGTTGCCGCGTTTGTCGTTGAAATGTTCAGTTACGTTATTGTTCGGGTCTGTGATCTTGCTAATGAAGCCGCCGGTGTCGTAGGCGACTTTGGTGACCTTGGCGAGCTGGTCGGTCTGGCTGACCAGGCGGTAGCCACGCCAGGCGTCGTAGACGTATTTCAGTGTCTCGCTGCGCGGGTCGGTGACCGTCACGGTCGACTCGCCAGTCGTCCGGTTGTAGGCCGGGGCCCCGATCTGCCAGGTGCCCCCGTTGGAGTCGACGTGCGTCTTGAGTCGTTCGGACGCCGAGTCGTAGGTGTTGGTCGCCCACACTCGCCCCGACGGCAGGGTGATCTTGGCCAGCTTGTTCGGGGACTCGACGCGGGCGGCGAAGTGTGCCGCGACCTCGTCCGCGCTCAGTGGCCGGTCGTAGACCGCGAGCTCGTCGATGGAACCGGCCAGGCCGCCGCCGATCCTGGTGGTGTCACGGGCCTCAGTGGCCACCGGCTGGGTCAGCGTCCCGACGGGCAGGCCATCCAGGTAGAGGGTCTGCTTGTTTCCGGTGAGGGTGAAAGCCAGGTGATGCCAGGTGCCGTTGTTCACCGCGGCGGGGGAGATGATGGGGGAGGAGGTCGGCCGCAGGGAGGCGCGCAGTTTGCCGTCCGTGCCCACCTGGATCATCGGATCCAGGGTGCCGAACTGCCCCGAGGACAGCAGGCGGCCCGTTCCGGTGGACTTGAACCACAGCTCGACCGTTCCCTGCTGGTGGATTCGTGGCATGAGCCCTGCGGGCACCTCCACATACCCCGAACTCGTCAGATCGACGGCGGTGTCGGTGCTGCCGGCGAGCGCTCCCGGACGCCCCCGCGTCGCTCCGGAGTAGGAGGCCGAGCCCGCGCCCCAGCCCAGGTCGACCGCGCTGCCGGAGGTGTCGCTCAGCCGCCAGTAGCCGAACGGGTCGGCGTCCTGGACCGAGCTGCGATACAGCGATCCGGCGCCGTACTCGAAGTCGGTGCACGCGCTCGTCGGCGCGCAGACCCTGGTCAGGCGGTCACCGGTGTAGGCGTAGGTCCAGGTCAGCGGGGATCCGTTCACAGGATCGGTGGACACCGCGGTGACGTTCGCTCCGGTCCAGGTGAACGACAGGGACCTGCCGCCGGCCGCGGTGACCGTGCTCAGCTTGCCGTCGGTGCCGTAGGTCATCTCCTGGCTGCGGCCACGGTCATCGGTCACCCTCAGCAGCCGCCCCTGGGCATCGAAGACGTAGGAGGTCGACGACTTGTCCATCAGTCGCCAGCCGCCCCCGGTGACCGTCGCCAGGGTGGCGTACGTGCCCGGCGGTGGCTGGAAGGTCCCGTCTCCCTTGTCGGCGAAGCGCACCGTACGCCCATCGGGGTAGGTCACCAGAAGCGCCTCGAAGCCCCGGATCGTCTCCGGCACGACCCGCATGTCGAAACGGGTCGACCAGCCCGCTCCGAACGCGCCGTCGCGTCGGGGGTCCATGCTGTTGTAGGAGCGCACCACCGACAGGGGCGGCCCCGCAGTGCTGACCGTCGCGTCGGTGAAGGTCGTGGTGTAGTTACCGGTGGACTGGTAGAACTCCTGGCCGTTGATTCCCCGGGTCGACAGGTTGGAAGTGATCGTCGGCTGGCGCACCCCCATCGTGAAAGAGCGCGTCGAGGAGTAACGTCCCTGGCCGCCGATGGTGGAGGCGTCGGTGACGTACACCTGCCACCAGTACTCCTTGCCCCACGCCAGCAACCCTTCGGGTAGCGTCCATTGGCCCGACAGTCCACAGCAGACATCGTCGTAGTCATCGGAGTACACGCAATCGCCCGACATCGACGGGTTGTCACACACCAGGAAGTCGAAGCTGGCTACGCCACCGTCCCACGATGTCACCGTCGCCGACAGCGTCGGCTGCAGCGTCATCACCAGTGCCTCGTTGGCGGGGGACATGGAGGTGACCGTTGGGGCGGGAGGCAGCGGACATGCTCCCCGGTCGGCCCACACCCACGAGAAGCTGTTCTCGGGGGGTGTGGTGTTCACGATCCCGGAAATCGCCTGCAGCGCCTCCCAGATCCGGCCGGCCGAGGAGACGCGCTCCCCTTGTGCGACCGAGTAATTGGACCGCCACGGTGAAACGCCCCCGCACGGGGGCGCCGCCAGCATGGCCGCCGATGTCCGCGCTGGAGACTCGGCCTGCTTCCGCTGTTTCCTGGAAGAGGGCGGGGCCGTCGTCGTGGAGGGTTGTGGCTCATTGACGAACCGGCCTTCGGGTGGCAGGGCCGCTTTCGGCGGGGCGATTTCCGCCGTCAGGGACTTCACCTGCACCTTTGTCGTGGTGCGTTCCGTTTCCACCAGGGACGGAAAACCCGCCGCAGAACCGGTCAGTTGGTCAGGTGTGTCGGGGGTGCCGTGAAAGAGCGCGGGTGGTTGCAGCGTCGCGGCGGATACCGGAAACGCCTGGAACAGCAGCAGGCCCGGTAGCGCCGTTACCAGCACGGCCACCGCCGTCCAGGTTCTCACGACGACCGAAAACGACCATGACAGACTCCGGCGCATACGCCGTCACCCTCCGAACAAGTCAGCGCGAGGGCCGATCGCTCCCGCGTTACCCCAGCCCGCCATCAGGCCCGTAGTGGGGCTGAGGTCGACGGTTCGGAGCGTGCTAACAGCAAACGATCAGAAATTACCCATAGAACCTTTATCTCCGCAATATGTGTAAGACAGGCTAAATAGGACACGGATTTCGGGTTTGAAAATGCGTTGTGCCGGGACCGCGTTCTCACGGTGACGTTCGGTTGCGGAGAGGGAGAGGCCGAAACGATCACGTAGGGAGAGGGGATGGTGGCTCACGGTTCGCCTGGGGTGCTTTGCCTTGAGTTTTTCTGAAAGCGCGGTTCACGAGCGGCGCGATATGGCGGTCTTCGCGAGGGTCGGGAGGGGAGGGGAGAGCTTGAACTTGTGGTTTTGGGGCGGGCCGAAGGTGGTGACGGTGGTGCTGGAGTGGCTGGAGATGTTTTCTCGCGGGTTGAAAGCGGCGACGGGAAGGTGATGGAGCGATGTGATTCGTAGCACAGCCGAAGGCTCATCGATCACGGCGGCCGGACCGGCTGCCGACCACCTATCGGTGCGCCTGCGGGGTCGCCTACTTCCAAGGGTGTGGGCGGATGTCTCCTCAGCCCGGTTGGCCGTGGGAGCCCGCTTCGAGGGTCGCGCGCAGGGTGGCCAGGGTTGAGGCGATGAGGGCCAGGGCGTCAGGGGGAACCGTCGCGGTCAGCGAGATGAGTTCGCTTTCGACGGTGGGGCGGGAAGCGGCCAGCTGCTTCTCGCCCTCGGGGGTGAGGCGAAGGACGGACGAGCGGCGGTCCTGGGGGTGTGCGACTCGCAGGCACCAGCCCGCCGCCACCAGTCGGTCGACGGCCTTGCTCACGGCTCCCACGGTGATCGCCAGCTCGCTGACGATGTCGAGCACGCGGCATCCCGGCACGCGGTCGATGATCTCCAGAAACTCGAACTGTCCCAATCCCAGCCCGTGTTCGGCGCGCAGTCGGGCGCTCACCGCGTTGTAGAGCCGGGTCTCGACGCGGACGAGGTCGGTGAAGATCGGAGTGACGTGGCTCACATTAACCTCCGATAGATTCCTGGGAATCATCTTCCTTGGAATCTGGTTGAGCTCAGGAAGATGGATTCCCAGGAATCCATTCTGGCACCTCAACCCATGGAGGCCCGACATGTCCCAACAGCAGCGCGACGCTCTGGACACCCTGCTCCGTTCCGCCCCTCGCGGCGAGACGCGGCCCACCGTCGAGGAGCAGCGCAGCGGTTTCATCGCAGCCCTCACCCGTCCGGCGCCGGAGGGCGTCATCACCCGTAGGACCGTCCTGGGCGGGCGGCCGACCCTGGAGCTGGAACCGCCCAACGCCTCCGGTCGCGGGCGGCTGCTCTACCTGCACGGCGGCGGCTATGTCGTCGGCTCACCGGATACCCATGCGGGGCTGGTCGGCGAACTGGCCCGCCGCGCCGGGCTGCGAGCGATGTCGGTGGACTACCGGCTGGCGCCTGAACACCCCTTCCCCGCGGCCGTCGACGACGGGCTCGCGGCCTATCGTGAGCTGCTGGCGGCGGGTACCGATCCACGCGATCTCGTCCTGGCCGGTGACTCCGCCGGTGGCGGCTTGAGCATCGCCACGCTGCTCGCGGCCCGGGAGGCCGGGCTGCCGCAACCGGCCGCCGTGGTCGTCTTCTCTCCCTGGGTCGACCTCACCCTCGCCGGAGAAAGCATCCGTTCCAAGGAGGACGCCGACCCCATTTTCACCGAGGCCGACGTGCGCGCCTACGCCGATCTCTATGTCGGCGCAGGCGACCGGGCGCATCCCCTGGCCAGCCCGGTGTTCGCCGATCTCACCGGACTGCCGCCGCTACTCGTGCAGGTCGGGACGAACGAGGTGCTGCTCGACGACGCGGTCCGGTTGGCCGGTCGCGCGGGCGCCGACGATGTCGAGGTCACGCTCGAAGTCGGGGCCGGTCTCCCTCACGTCTTCCAGCACCACTACGGCCGCCTCGATGAGGCGGACGCCGCACTCGACCGCGCCGCCCGCTTCCTCACCGCCCACTTGGGCGCCGGGCATCTCGAATCGGTCCACTGACGCGGATGACATGAGCGCCTCGACCCACTGCGAAGCGGCAGCAGGTCGGAGACCCGGGCCGCCTGCCCCGAGGGCGGCCCGATCTCCGTGATCCTGGACAACCTGTCGGCGCACAAGAACCGGCGCATCCGCACCTGGGCGAAGAATCATCGAGCGCCCAGGGTGTGGCTCGACGGCCGGTCAGGCGCCGAGCCGGTCGCGTACGCGGTCCGCGAACCAGTCGGGTCGTTGTAGCGGGATGCCGTGCCCGCAGTCCGCCACGATTTCCAGCTCGCTGCCCGGCAGGGCCTCGTGCAGCACGCGGGCCGAATCCCGCATCAGGGCCCGTTCACGCCCACCGGCGAGGATCAGCGCCTCGCGGGGGAAGCGCGACCACGCGGGCGGTGGGGTGAAGCGCAGGTTCTCGCCGACGGCGGCGAGCAGGGTCTGCTTCGAGATGCTCGCGGATGTGCGGACGTAGTCGTCGAGCAGCGGGTCAGGGATGAACAGCTGCTTGGCCTGCAGTTTGGCGAACCGTCGTTGCCGGGCGAGCCCGGCGGTGGCGCCGAGCAGGCCGAGGGTGAAGCCGGTGGCCGCGATGGGCTTGGCCTGGGCGCTGACCACGACCACGCGTTCCACGAGTTCGGGCCGGTGCGCGGCGAGCAGGACCGTCAGCTGCGCGCCCAGGGAGAACCCGACGACGGAGGCGCGACCGCCCACGTCGTGGAGGAGCTTCGTCAGGGCTTCGACGGTCTGGGCATGGGAGTGATACGTCTCGTCCGCGCTGCGGTCGTGGCCGGGCAGGTCCGGGACGATCAGCCGGTGGTCGCGGGCGAGACGCTCACGCACCGGCTCCCACATCCAACCGGCGACACCGCCACCGTGCAGCAGGAGCACGGGCGGGGCGTCGGCAGGACCGTGTGTCTCGACATGCATGTGGAACCGCTCCCGTCGCGTCGGTCGATGACCATGATGCCAGGGGGCGGCCGTCCGGCCGACTCGGCACCGGATCGAGCGTCGACCGGCAGCGTTCGGGCGCCGACCCGTAGCGTTCGGGCGCCTGTCCGGCGGTCTCGTGCCGGGTGGCTCGAAAGGGGGCTCGTCTCCGGGCCGGTCGGCGTCTCGCGAGTGGAGGGCGGCGACGGGGAGGTCGTGGGGGATGCGATCCGGAGGACATGGGGCCGGGCCAGGTGGTCGTTCGGGGTCCGGGATGATGGCCGGATGAACGAGTTCGTCGAGGCGATGGCCCAGGTGGTGACCGGGGTGACGATCGTCACCGTGAAGGACGATCGCGACGACGTGGGGGTGACGGTCTCCACCTTCACCTCGCTGTCGCTGGAACCTCGGCTGGTGATGGTGAGCCTGGACAGCACCGGATATCTCAACGAGCTGCTGCTCAGGCGGGACCGTTGGGCCGCGAGTGTGCTGTCGGCCGGGCAGAAGGCGATCGCGAGCAGGTTCGCCACGGCGGGCCGTCCGGGTGCGAGGTTGTTGCTCGCGGGTACGCCGCACCACCGGGGTGCGCTGAGTGAGGCCCTCGTGGTGGACGGTGGTGTCACCGCGCTGGAGGCCGAGACGGTGAAGGTCGTTCCGGCCGGGGATCACACGCTGTTCATCGCGAAGGTCCTCGGGGTCGAGTACGTCGACGCGTCCGTGCTGCCGCTGGCGCGCTACCGGAGCCGCTACCGCTGATCCCGCTCGCTCCTTTCTCACAGGTTCCGTACGCGTGAGAGCCGCCCCGTTCGGACGGGGCGGCTCTCACGGGGATGGACGAGGAAGATCAGCGGATCGTCCAGGTGCCCGGCAGGATGAGCGGGCCGTACGAGGGCAGGCCCAGCTCGCCGGCGAGGTGGGCGAGGGGGCCCCACGACTCCAGGCGGACCCTGGCCAGGGCGGCGGCCTTGTCCTCGCTGGACTCCGCGGGGCGCAGCCGCTCCAGGGGGTTGAGCTTGGGGTAGACGCGTACGGGGGCGTCGACGGCGAGGCCCGCCTTCTTGCGGGCGATGGCGAGGGCGTCCTCCAGGCCGCCGAGTTCGTCGACGAGGCCGCCTTCCAGGGCGTCGGCGCCGGTCCAGACCCGGCCCTTGGCCAGCTCGTGGGCGCGCTCGCGCGACAGGCCGCGACCTTCGGCGACCTTGTTCACGAAGTCGTCGTAGACCCGGTCGAGCCAGGCGTTGATCCGCGCCCACTGCGCCTCGGAGAAGGCGTTGGTGGGGGAGAACATCCCGGAGTTGGCGCCCTCGCCGACGGTCTCGGAGGTGACGCCGATCTTCTCCAGCAGCCCGCCGATGACCGCCTTGCCGCCGA
Organism: Streptosporangium sp. NPDC006930; assembly: GCF_040635605.1. Classification (NCBI taxonomy): domain Bacteria; kingdom Bacillati; phylum Actinomycetota; class Actinomycetes; order Streptosporangiales; family Streptosporangiaceae; genus Streptosporangium; species Streptosporangium sp. NPDC006930. The sequence continues at coordinate 59,528 of NZ_JBEYID010000006.1, forward strand.
AAACGCCGATGGAGCCGGTGAGCGTGCCCGGCTGGGCCACGATGACGTCGGCGGCCATCGAGACCATGTAGCCGCCGGAGGCGGCGAGGTCGCCCATCGAGATGATGATGGGCTTGCCCGCCTTGCGGGTGAGCACGACCTCGCGCCAGATGGCGTCGGAGGCGGTGTACGAGCCGCCGGGGCTGTCGACCCTGAAGACGACGGCCTTGACATGGTCGTCGTTGCGGGCCGCGCGCAGGGCGGCGCAGATGGTGTCGGAGCCCATCGCGCCACCGCCGCCCAGCGGGCTGCGACCGCTGCGGCCGAGCCGGATCGCGCCGTTGCCGCGGACGAGCGCGACGACCTGCTCGCCGGGGTGCGGGAGCTTCTTCGCGGACAGCGACTTGGCGTAGCGGCCGACGTACAGCAGGAGCGCGCCGTCGCCGGCGGACTCCTTGACCTCGTCGTAGACCTCGTCGCGGTAGGCGAGCCGGTCGACGAGTCCCGCCTCGACGGCCTCGGCGCCGATGAACGGGCCCTGGTCGATCAGCTCGCGTACCTTGGCCGGCTCCAGGCCGCGCCCCTCGGCGATGCCCGCCACGACCTGTTCGGTGATCGACTCGGTGATGCGGCTCATCGACTCGCGGTGGGCCTCGGTCATGTGGTCCTGGGTGAAGGTGTTGGCGGCCGTCTTGTACTCGTGCCGCTGGCCGATCTGGTACTCCACGCCGATCTTGCCCAGGGCACCCCGCAGGAAGCGCTGCTCCATCGCGACGCCGGTCAGCCCGACGTCACCGGAGGGCTGGAGGTAGACCCGCTCGAAGGCGCTGCCCAGGTAGTAGGGGACGGTGCCCCCGCCGATCTCGCCGAAGGTTTCGGCGAACGCGACGGTCAGTTTGCCCGAGGCCCGGAAGTGGATCACAGCCTGGCGGAGCTCCTGGACGATCGCGAGGCCCAGCGGCTGGGTGCCGATCTTGACGATCAGTGCCCTGACCCGGTCGTCCTTCCTGGCGCGCTTGAGTCCGGCGAGCACGTCGGTGAGGCTCGTCTTGCGCATCGCCATGATGGCGCTCAGCGGGTCGGCCGGAGGACTGCCGTCTGTCAGGCCCTCGGTGAGGTCGAGCTCAAGGATCAGGGGAGCGGTACGCCGCTGCTTGAACCGTTCGACACTATCGATGATCACCTTGGTCGCGTCCATGCCCTTCACCCTAAGCGACACATACCGGGCTTATGCGGCTCGTCGGGTTCTCGCCCGCTTTCTGGCATAAGACAGGACCGTGGAGCCCGAGGGGTCTGCGTGGCCTGCGGGTCCGCCGGTGTGGTCCACGGGCCTTCCGGTCCAGGTAGGCCCGCAGGTCCGGTGCCTGCGGGGCCTACCTGGATTACCGGGGTCACGCTCGGCGGGCGTTCACCTGCTTCTTGAGCATCGTGGTGGACGCGGCGGGGGAGGAGCCCTTCAGGCGTGCCTTCTCGACCGAGGTGAGGACCGTCTTCAGCGTGGCCGTCTCCTTGATCTTCGCGGTGAAGTTCACGCCGCCGTTCGCCCAGTTCAGCCAGGCGGCGAGCAGCTCGCTCTCCAGCTTGGCCCGCGCCGTCTTCTTGGCGGGCTTGAGCACCTTGTACGCGCCGCCCAGGGTGGAGGCGGGCGTGACCTCGGAGAAGACCTTGCTCGCCTTGGCCACCAGGCCGAGGTAGCAGCTCACCGTCGCGTCCTTGATCTTGCCCTTGCCCCGGGTGACCTCAACCGCCCACTGCGCGGCGCTCAGCGTCTTGGTGGACTTGCCGCGCGTGCACACCGTGGGCGTCGCCGGCGGGGGGACGGTCACGGTCACGGTGACCGTCACCGTCGGCAGCGGGATCGGCGTCGGCACCGGGTCGTTCGGCGGCGCCGACGGAGGGGGACCGGAGCTGGGCTCGGGACTGGGTTCTGGGCTGGGTTCCGGGCTCGGGTCGGTGCCGGTCTCCGGGCCGGGGTCGTCGCTGGGAACCTCGGGGCCGGGGGGAGTGACGGGGTCACCCGGGGTGCCTCCGGCGATCGCGGCGTTCAGGTCGAGGCGGGGGGTGGTCACGCCGTCGTAGGTGACCTGCCGGCCCGCGGTCTTCAGCGCGGCCTCCAGCGCGTCCGGGGTGTTCGGGGCCTTCTGGGCCATCAGCGCCATGGCGCCGGTGACGAACGGGGTGGACATCGAGGTCCCGCTGTAGACCTGGTGGCCGCCGCCCGGCACCGCGGACTCGATCTCCAGGCCGGGGGCGAAGAGGTCGAGTCCGGAGCCGTAGTTGGACCAGTGGGGGACGGTGTCGTCGTCGCCCGTCGCGCCCACCGTCACCGGGGCGGAGAAGCAGCCGGGCGCCCCGGCGCCGGGCACGCCCTCGTTGCCGGCCGCGGCCACGACGGCCACGCCCTTGGCGCGCAGGTCGTCGACGCGGCTCTTCATCGCCGCCAGGTCCGGCTCGGCGTCACAGCTTCCCTCGTACAGGCCGCCGCCGAGGCTGAGGTTCACCGCGGCGATGTTCCTGCCGCCGTCCTTGAGCTTCGCGACGTGCTCCAGGGCGAGCAGGAGCGTGGACTCGAACGCGCTCAGGCAGACCCCGCCCTCGTCGTCGCAGTTGTTGAACCTGCTGAAGACCTGGATCGCCACGATGTCCGCGTCGGGCGCGACGGCGTGGGCGATCCCCGCCACGTGGGTGCCGTGGTCGCACAGGTTGACGCTCTCGTGGACGCAGGCGGGGGTGTTCGCGTCGGCGGATCCGGGGTCGTTCGTCTGCCCGTTGGGGCACAGGGACTGCGCGCCCTCGTCCGTGGCGGAGAAGCAGGCCTGCTCCACGACCTTGCCGCCGAAGTCGGGGTGGCCGGCGTCGATCCCGGTGTCGATGATCGCGATCGTCTGGCCCGCGCCCTTGGTGCCGGTGGCGTGCGCCTTGTCCGCGCCGATCACCTGCAGGCTCGTGGCGAGCGAGCCGGAACTCAGCGAGCCCAGCGAGGTGGGGGAGTAGACGCGGTCGCGGCGGATGGAGAGGACGCGCGGGTCCTCGGCCAGCTTCGCGAGCGACTCGCCGGTGCCCTCGACCACGATGAACGAGGTGTCCGCGGGTTCGAGGACGACCTCGGCGTCGGGCAGCTGCCGTGCCTCCCCGGCGACCGGGGCCGCCTCGGCGGGGGCCGCCAGCTCGACGATGACCCGGGCGCCGTCGGTGTCGGAGGCGAGTCCCTCCTCCAGTTTCGGCTGCGGGGGCGTCGCGTCGGCGGGGGGTGAGATCGGCGTGTCGGCGGAGGGCTCCTGACCGCCCGTCTCCCCTGCTCCGGGCTCGGTTCCGGATCCGTCGCCCGGGGCCACGGGTGGGCTCTCGCTCGCGGAGACCGCTGGGGGCGCCGGTACGTCCTCGGCGAGGGCGGGTATGGCGGGCGAGAGGGTGAAGACCAACGCCATGGCCACGACAGCTCGAAGTCGCACGCGTCCTCCGGGGGGATCAAAAGGGCGTTTCGGAGTCTAAGCAGCCGTATGCGCCAAGTGAATACTTTGCCCCAGATTTGGAGGATCTTCGGAGAAAAGCTCGGCCCTCGCGGCGCGACGCGCACGGAGGGCCGAGTGGAGAAAAGCTCGGCCCCCCGCGGCGTAGCGCGCTCGGAGGGCCGAGTGGTCGAAATATTACTTGAGGCCGTTGGAGATCGCGGTGATGAGCTCACCGTTGGTGGTGTCGCCGCTGGTCTCCCAGAAGAACGCCCCGCCCAGACCCTGGTTCTTGGCGTAGGTCATCTTCCCGGTGATGGTGGAGGGGGTGTCGTAGCTCCACCAGTTGCCGTTGCAGAAGGCGTAGGCGGTGCCGCCGACGGTGCCGGTGGGCGGGCACTTGGTCTTGAGGACCTTGTAGTCCTCGATCCCGGCCTCGTAGGTGCCCTGGGCCGCGCCGGTGGCGGAGCCGCCGGGAGCCGCCTGGGTCACGCCGGTCCAGCCTCGGCCGTAGAAGCCGATGCCCAGCAGCAGCTTGCTCGCCGGGATGCCCTTGGCCTTGAACTTCTGGATCGCCGCGTCGGAGTTGAACCCGGCCTGCGGGATGCCGGTGTAGGAGGTGAGCGGCGAGTGCGGAGCCGTCGGGCCCTGCGGGTTGAACGCGCCGAAGTAGTCGTACGTCATCGGCATGAGCCAGTTCAGGTTGTTGATCGCGCCGGCGTAGTCGGCGGCGTCGATCTTGCCGCCGTTGGAGCCGTCGGCCGTGGTCGCCGCGGTGACGAGGGCGTTGGCGCCGAACTTGGTGCGCAGCGCGGAGATGATGTTCTTGAAGGCGTTCGGGCCGCTGCTGTCACAGGTCAGGCCACAGGCGTTGGGGTACTCCCAGTCGATGTCGATGCCGTCGAACACGTCGGCCCAGCGCGGGTCCTCGACCAGGTTGTAGCAGGAGTCGGCGAACGCGGCCGGGTTCTGCGCGGCCTGGGTGAAGCCGCCGGACCAGGTCCAGCCGCCGAAGGACCAGATGACCTTGATGTTCGGGTACGCCTTCTTCAGCTTGCGGAGCTGGTTGAAGCTGCCGCGCAGCGGCTGGTCCCAGGTGTCGGCGACGCCGTCGACGCTGTCGGCCGCGGTGTAGGCCTTCTCGTAGTCGGCGTAGGAGTCACCGATGGTGCACCGGCCGCCGGTGGTGTTGCCGAAGGCGTACAGGATGTGGGTGAGCTTCGACGCGGAGCCGTTCGTGACCAGGTTCTTCACGTGGAAGTTGCGGGCGTAGACGCCCCACTGGGTGAAGTATCCGACGATCTTCTTACCGCCGGGGGGAGGCGGGGTGGGGGTGACCGTCGGGGTCGGGGTCGGCGTGGGAGTGGGCGTGACCGTCGGGGTCGGGGTCGGGGTGGCGGTCGGCCCGGTGCCGTTGCAGGCGGCGCCGTTGAGCTTGCAGTTCAGCACGCTGGTGATCCCGCCGGGCGCGCCGTTGAAACCGAAGCTCGTCGAGGCGCCCGCGGCGAGCGCGCCGTTCCACGACTTGTTGACGAAGGTGTAGTGGTTGCCGCTCTTCGTCAGGTCGGCGTCCCAGGACGTGGTGATCGAGGTCCCGGCGGGGAGGTCGAACTCGACCTTCCAGCTGGTCAGCGCGCTGGTCCCGGCTTGCACGACGACCTTGCCCTCGAAGCCTGAGCCCCAGTTCGAGGTGGTCGTGTAGGTGGCGGTGGCGGGTGTGGCGGCCGTCGCGGTGCCGATCCCCAGGGGAACCAGCAGCGCCGCCGCCGCGATGAAGGAGCCGATGGTAATTCGTCGCAAGGGTCGCTCCAGGTCAGAGAGTGCCGAGTCCCCGTATTCATAGGAAAGTTTCCTATTAATTACCTGAGCGTAGGTTCTCGTACGCCGACGGTCAATGCCTTGTTCGTTGATATAAGGCCGATTTAAGGTTTTCGGCCGAACGAGCTGTGGCGAGGGTGCCGGAAGCATAGAGCGCGAAAACGGGCCGGTCGCGCGAATCGCGCGACCGGCCCGTTCTCACCTGGTCTGTTGGGCTCTGCGGAGGGGGAGTTCGGTCAGGCCGGTTCGGCCTCCCGGCGCTCCCCGGGTCCCTCGGACTCGGTGGTCTCGGCCGCCTCCCGTACGACCTCAAGCCGCTGCTCCCGCGCGACCTCCTGCTCCGCGGCCTCGACGATCTCCTCCGCGCGCTGGTCCGCGGCGGGTTCGAGCGCACCGGGGTGGCGCAGCCAGAGGGCGCCCAGCGGCGGGACGCGCATCGTGGCCGAGTACGGGAGACCGTGGCGCGGCTCCTCGGTGGCCTGGACGGCGCCGAGGTTGCCCACGCCGCTGCCCGCGTAGTCGTAGGCGTCGGTGTTGAGCACCTCCTCCCACTCGCCGGGGAAGGGCAGCCCGAGGCGGTAGTTCTCGTGCGGTGCGCCGGAGAAGTTGGCCACACACGCCACCACCGAGCCGTCCTCGGCGTGGCGCAGGAAGGAGAAGACGTTGCCCAGCGCGTCGTCGGCGTCGATCCAGCGGAAGCCGTCGGGGGAGGCGTCCACGCTCCACAGGGCCGGAGACTCCTTGTAGACCCGGTTCAGGTCGCGCACCAGCCGCTGCACCCCCTTGTGCCCGTCGAAGTCGAGCACCCACCAGTCGAGCCCGCGCTCCTCCGACCACTCGGAGCCCTGGCCGAACTCACCACCCATGAACAGCAGCTGCTTGCCCGGATGGGCCCACATGAAGGCGAACAGCGCCCGCAGGTTCGCGAACCGCTGCCACTCGTCGCCGGGCATCTTGCCGAGCAGCGACCCCTTGCCGTGCACCACCTCGTCGTGCGAGAGCGGCAGCACGAAGTTCTCCGAGTACGCGTACATCAGCGAGAACGTCATCTGGTGGTGGTGGTACTGGCGGAAGACCGGCTCGTGCCTGAGGTACGCGAGCGTGTCGTGCATCCAGCCCATGTTCCACTTGAACCCGAAACCGAGCCCGCCCAGGTGCACGGGGCGGGAGACGCCCGGCCAGGCGGTCGACTCCTCGGCGACGGTGACGATGCCCGGCGCCTCCCGGTAGGCGACCGCGTTCATCTCCTTGAGGAACGCGACCGCGTCGAGGTTCTCCCTGCCGCCGTACTCGTTGGGCGTCCACTCGCCCTCGCGCCGCGAGTAGTCGAGGTAGAGCATCGAGGCGACCGCGTCGACGCGCAGCCCGTCGATGTGGAACTCGCGCAGCCAGTACACGGCGTTGGCGACGAGGAAGTTGCGCACCTCCCTGCGACCGAAGTCGAAGATGTAGGTGCCCCACTCGGGGTGCTCGCCCCGCGCGGGGTCGGCGTGCTCGTACAGCGGGGTGCCGTCGAACCTGGCCAGCGCCCAGTCGTCCATCGGGAAGTGCGCGGGGACCCAGTCGACCAGCACCCCGATGCCCGCCTCGTGCAGGGCGTCGACGAGGTGGCGGAAGTCGTCGGGGGAGCCGAAACGCGACGTCGGGGCGTAGTAGGAGGTGACCTGGTAACCCCAGGAGCCGCCGAACGGATGCTCGGCCACCGGCATCAGCTCCACGTGCGTGAAGCCCATGTCCACCACGTAGTCGACCAGTTCGACGGCGAGCTCGCGGTAGGACAGGCCGGGGCGCCACGAGCCGAGGTGCACCTCGTAGACGCTCATCGCCTCCCGCAGGGCGTCACCCTCCGCGCGGCGCCGCATCCACTCGTCGTCCCGCCAGACGTACTCCGACTTCTCGATCACCGACGCGGTCGCGGGGGGCAGCTCGGTGCGCCGGGCCATCGGGTCGGCCTTGGCCCGCCAGACCCCGTCCACACCGAGGATGCTGAACTTGTAGCGGTCGCCGGGGCCGAGGCCGGGGACGAACAGCTCCCACACGCCCGACCCGCCGAGCGAGCGCATGGGGTACGCGGCGCCGTCCCAGTGGTTGAAGTCGCCGATGACCCGCACGCCGCGGGCGTTGGGCGCCCAGACGGCGAAGGCGGTGCCGTCCACGTCCTCGTGCCGCATCACCCGCGCGCCGAGGACCTCCCAGAGCCGCTCGTGGCGTCCCTCGCCGATGAGGTGCAGGTCCATCTCGCCCAGGGTGGGCCAGTGCCGGTAGGGATCGGTGGTCTCGTACGGCTCGGCGCCGGCGTAGGCGATCCGGAGGCGGTAGTCGGGGATCTTGTCGACTCCGGGCAGGGTGACCGCGAACACGCCGTGGGCGACGTGCTTCATGTCGTGGGACTTGCCGTCCACGAGCGCCTGGACCTGCTGCGCCATGGGGCGCAGCGTCCGGATCGTCACGCCCTCGGGACCCAGGTGCGACCCGAGGATCGAGTGCGGATCATGATGTGCTCCGCCCGCGAGCCGGTCCAGGTCCAAGTGCGCGCTCATGGCTTTACTCCCGTAGATCGATAGCCCCTACCTTGCCCTACTCGGGTGACCGAACCCATGCCCATGTCCGCTATCACCATGCGTATTGGGAAACGTGCGGAGCCAAAGGAGGGAAAAGTCACGATTGTCGGTCATGTGGGGGCCATCACAACGCTGTTCGCCGACCGTATCCGATCATCGGCGGCGGCGTCCCGGTTGAACCGGCCGATTCCAATGATCACGTCACCTAACACCACCCGGTGCCGCTCCGTGCGATCAAAAACTGCATAAAGCAGCAGAAAGTAGCAGTTCAGTGCGGGTTTTTGGCGGTGACGTCGCGGGGGGTGATGCGGAACCCCTGCCAGTGGCTCGGCATGGGGTCGGCGTCCTCGTCGCGGGGGACGTGGTGGTAGCCGACGTTGACCCACAGGACCGGATCGGTGAGCCGCTCCCCGTTGGTGTAGCGGTCGACGGACAGGGCGCACCCGGGAGACGGGTTGACCGTCGCGAGCCGCTCGCAGGAGCGGTAGTCGGTGACGTAGAGATCGGCCCGGGTGAAGGCCTCGTCGGCCGGACCCCGGTACTGGGCGGTGTCGGAGTTGTTGATCTCCCAGGAGACACGGTGCCCGTCGGCGTTGCGCACCTTCCTGTCGACCACCCGCCACCAGCGCATCGGCCTGCTGACGGCCTTGGTCTCCGTCCCGAACACCGTCCGCTGAATCTTGCGGGTCGCGGTGCCGGAGCCGCCGAAGTCGTACTGCTCCACGACGTCGTCCGCCCGGCCCGCCACGTCGAAGTCCAGGCGCCAGAAGATGTTGTGGGTGTGGTTCGCCTCGAACCCGGTGGCGCCCACCCCGATGGGCCAGCCGTGCTCGGGCGTGGTGGTGAACCCGGCGAGCGACCCCGTGGCCCCCACGCGCGGGGTGATCGCGCCGTCGTCGGAGAAGGCCCACTCGGCGAGGTAGGTGTACCAGCCGACCTGGAAGGCGGCGAAGACCACCAGGTCACGCCCCTGGGCCGTCATGTTCAGCTGATCGGGGACCGCCTTGAGGTACGCGTGGCCGCGCGCCCTCGTCGTCACGCAGACGAACTGCTCGCGGCGCTCGCCCAGCGGGCAGTCCGCGGCCCGCAGCGGGATGGCGGCATATCCCAGCGAGCCGATGTCGTGGTAGCGGGGCCTGCCCCTGTCGTACGGCACGTGGATCTGGGCGAGCGAGGTGCTGCGCAGCACGGTGATCGGCCGATGGCCTCTCGGGGTGTAGACGATCCCGGTCAGGGTGAGGCCCTCGACGTTGCGCATCTCCCAGCAGAGCTGCCAGCGTGCCCCGTTGGGCAGGGTCTTGTCGACGCGGTACGGCGCGTTGCAGGGGGCCGCCGCGGGCCGCGCGCCGGTCCCCGTCGCCGCCGGTGCCGTCGGCGGGCCGGAGGGCGGCGCCGCGCCGGAGGAGGTGAGCTGTGGCGGCAGCGGCGGTATTGGTGCTCTCGGCGCGGAGGGCGGTGCGGCGAGCCCTCCGGCGAGCAGGGCGCAGGAAAGGGTGAGGCGGAGGAACACGGATTACCACTCCAGGGTGTGGATCTTCTTGGCGGACAGGTCGACGACCATCCGGCTGGTGTCCAGCCAGGTGCCGTCGGGCAACCGGACGAACAGCCGCAGGCACCGGTGGACGTCGCACTCCTTGGCTGACCCGCGCTCGCCGTACGGGGTGAAGATCAGCCCGCGCAGCCCCAGCTCCGCCGCCGACCTCAGCGGTCCGCCCCCTGCCTTGGTGTACGCCTCGCGCACGGTCTTGCCGTATCCCGGGTGGGCGAGCAGGAGGGCGGCGGCCGTCGTCTCCTCCTCCTTCGACGGCGGTGGCTGCACCCCCCGCGCCACGGTCTCCCGTACGACCTTGCCCCGGCCGAGGTCGACGGTCCGCACGATGAGCCTGTCGCTGCCGTAGTCGTAGAGGTACGCGTCGGCGCGGCGCCGGTCGGAGGCGTCCTTGTCGTCGTCGCGCTCCACGTAGAGCAGCTTGATCCGGCCGGCGGCCATGTGTGATCTGGATCCCGCCGACGCGATCGTGGTGGCCTGCGCGACCTCCTGGCCGGTCAGCGGGTCTTCCCGCGCGGGCGCTCGCAGGGCGGCCCCCGCGGCCTGCGACCCCTGCTCGCCGGAGACGAACAGCGCCGCCCCGGCGACGACGGCCACCCCCGCCCCCGCGACCGCCATCACCATCAGTCTTCGCCCCATGAGCACCTTCTTTACTCACCGTTGACTTTTCCTTGCGAAGAGTAGCGATCGGTGAGTCTCTCGGCGGGTCCAAAGGCGTATTGCACTTTTGGTTTACGTTGTTGGTTTTTGTGGGCTTTCATCCACGTTCAGAGCCATGGCGGGCCACGTGGTCACGGAGTCGCGCGGCCACGAGGCGACGATGACGTCGATCGTCATCTCGTCGTCGCCCGGTGTGCCGGAGACCTCGATGGTCACGCCCGTCCACCTGCCCTCGGGCAGGTTCAGCGCCGGTGAGGTGTCCCTGCCGATCCTCGCGTTGCCCTGCGAGGGGTACAGGTCGTTCGCGTCGCCCCTGTTGCCCAGGCTGCCCGGCCTGGCGAGCTGGCGCAGGCCGTCGGCCTGCATCAGCTCGATCGCGAGGCGCCGCTCGTCGTCGACATTGGGAACGGCCTCGTCCACCACGTAGGCGGCGATGCCCTGGTCGGGCAGGAACTCGTCCTGCCCCCGCCGGCGGCGGTACTCCACGACGACGTACTGCGTGCTCGTCATCGTCCGGTCGTTGTGGACGACGACGAAGTCGCCGCCCTCGGCCGCCGGCCGCAGCGTGATGCCGCGGGTGGTCTCGGTGACCAGGCGCGGGGTGACCCAGTCGTGGAACATGCGCAGCATGCTGGTCGGGAAGACGGGCGTGACGCCCCCGTTGCCCCACGACCCCGCCGCCATCAGGCAGAAGTTGCCCAGCCCGTGCGACTTGACGCCGGTCTGAGCCCGGTCGGTGTCGTAGTAGTCGGCCCAGCGCGCGGCCAGGTGCCCCCACTCGTGGGCGCAGACGCCGACGTTGCAGTCTTCGGGAACGGTGAGGAAGGTGCTCACCTGGAGACCGGGCCCGACCGTGATCGGCTGCTCGCCGACGGTCCACTTCAGGCTCCAGATGAACTGCAGCCCGGCGGCGTCGGAGAAGGTCTCGGCGCCGGGACCCGCGTGCACGACGAAGAGCGCGGTGACCCGGTTCTCGCCGAGCGCGTCGTAGGAGGGGTCGAAGACGACGCCCGCCTCCAGGGCGGCGAGCACGGCGTCGCGCGCCATGCCCTGGGCGTTGCGCGGGAAGTTGCGCTCGTCCATCCCCGACTTGTCGTTGGCGTAGAAGGCGAGCGTCCGCGGCAGCCGGAACCAGCCGAACACCTCGCCCTGCACGTCGATGCCCCGCCCTTCCGGGCCGCCGTCGAAGCCGCTCACCTTCCGGTAGAAGTCGCGCATGCTGCCCGGCTGGGTGCCGAACAGCAGCCGTTCGAAGTGCGCCGCGTCGTGGGCGGGGTCGTGCGGCCGGTCGTCGAAGTCGACGAGCAGCACCAGGGTCCTGACGACGCCCCTGAGCTTCCTGGGCGGCCGGCTGATCAGGCTCGCGTCGGGGGCCTGTGGGGTGACGCTGCCGTCGTCCAGCCCCGCCGCGCGCGGTCCCCGACGCTCGGAGCGCCACACCGCGTAGTAGTCCTCGAACGTCAGGTGCTCGGGCAGGATCCCGGCGATCCTCAGCTCGTGGAAGCGTGCCTCCAGCCTGTCCAGCGCGTCTGGCGCCAGCGGAACGAGATGCATGGTGTCCCCCCATCGTCCGTTCTTGCGGCGAAGGTAGGGCTCGTGGGGGTTCGTGTCGTGAGTAGTCCCCTACTCAACCGGTGACATGTGCGACATCGGCTGCCTCCGGGTTCCGGAGGCAGCCGATGTCGTGTCCCCGAGGTCAGCTACAGGTCGAGCCGTTCAGGGTGAAGGAGCCGGGGGCGGCGTTGGTGCCGCTGTAGGCGCCGTTGAAGCCGATTCCGGCGGACTGCCCGGGGGTCAGGGTGCCGTTGTAGGAGGCGTTGTGGCCGGTCACGACCTGGCCGGACTGCGACCAGGTGGCGCTCCAGCCCTGGGTGACCTGCTGGTTGCCGGGGAAGGTGAACTTCAGCTCCCAGCCGTTGATCGTCGAGGTGCCGGTGTTGGTGACGGTCAGGTTGGCGGTGAAGCCGGTGTTCCAGCTGTTGGCGCTGTAGGTCACCCGGCAGGAGGCGCCGCCGGGCGTGGGGGTGGGCGTCGGGGTCGGGGTCGGAGTGGGCGTGGGCGTGGGCGTCGGGGTGGGGGTGGGCGTCGGGGTCGGGGTCGGGGTGTTCAGGCCGAAGAACTGGATCGCGGACTCGGCCATCCCGCCTTGGGGCAGGTTGTGCCCGACACCCGGCAGGCTGTAGGCCTCGACCTTGACGGTGCCGGTGGAGTCGGCGTAGCGGCTGCGGTTCCAGCCCTGCCGGGGGGTGTCGGTGGAGGTCGGCGTCTGGCTCAGACCGTGGACGTTGGTCCACTGCTTGACCGCCTCGCCCAGGTTCGGATAGCGCAGGGTGGAGTCCTCGGTGCCGTGCCACAGCTGGACGCGGGGCCGGGCGCCGGTGTATCCGGGATAGGCGGCCCGTACGAGGTTGCCCCACTCCTGGGGGGTCCTCACGATCGTGCCGTTGGCGCACTCGCTGTTCCATCCGGAGGAGCTGGCGAAGCAGCCGAAGGGCACTCCCATGAAGGCCGCCCCGGCCTTGAACACGTCCGGGTACAGGCCCAGCATGACCTCCGTCATCATCGCGCCTGAGGAGGCGCCGGTCACGTAGACCCGGGAGGGGTCGCCGTTGTGACGCTGCTGGACGTAGTTCACCATCGACATCAGCCCGACCGGGTCGCTCCCGCCGCCGCGCCTGAGCGCCTCGGAGGAGGAGACGTCGAAGCAGTTTCCGCTGCGGGTGGCCGACGGGTAGATCACGATGAACCCGTACTGGTCGGCGAGCGAGGCGAACTGCGTGCCGGAGTAGAAGGCTGGGCCGGAGCCGGTGCAGTAGTGCACCGCGAGCAGGATGGCGGGACGGGGCGCCACCCGGTCCGGGACGTAGAGGTGCATCCGCAGGTTGCTGGGGTTCGTCCCGAAGCCGGTGACCTCCACCAGGGAGGCGGAGGACGCGGGCGAGGTCGTGAGCGCGAAGCCGAGCAGGAGGGGAAGGACCGCGCACACCACTCGCAGGGCCGTCCTCATCCGACTCTTCCCCGGCCCCCGGTCGGTCCGGCGTGGAACATCGCTGTCGGACATCGTCGGTCTCCTTTCGGCCATGGCCGATCGCCGGAGCCCCCTGACCGTCGTGGCCCCGGCGTTCGACGTCTTACGCTTGTCGCCGAAAGTTAAATTTGTTAGCCGAAATTTTCAATCACAGAGTGGAGATGCGGGTTCGCGTCCGACGTACGCTTTCCTTTCCATGGCGGTTTCCCGCAGGTGAGAAACACCTTTGGTGCCGAAAGCAGTACGGATGCCCCCGCCCCCTTCGATGAAAGTTTCCATCCTCCCGCCTTCCCAGGCACGTTCCGGGTGGCGTACGGAGGACTCGGACTCAACGGGGCGGTGCTCAGCCGGGCACGGATTTCCACGGGCTTCCGGCGACGAGCCCGCCGTCGACGCGGATGCTCGTCCCGGAGATGAAGGACCCCGCGTCCGAGGCGAGAAGCAGGCACGCCCCGACCAGTTCCGAGGGCATCCCCGGCCTGCGCAGGGGGCAGCGCTCCAGGATCCAGGAGGCGCGGTCGGCGTCCTCCCAGAGGGGCCGGGACAGCGAGGTCATCAGGAACCCGGGGGATATGCAGTTCGCCCTGATGTTGTATCGGGCCCATTCGATGCACATCGTCTTGGTCACCTGTGCCAGGGCGGCCTTGTTCGCGCCGTAGACGGAGACACCTTCGAGCCCGATCTCCGTGTTGATCGACGTGACGTTGATAATGGAGCCGCCCCCCGTCGCCCGCATGACGAGCATCGCCTCGCGGGCGAGGAAATACGCCGCCTTCAGATTCACATCGGAAATCTCGGTCCACAGTTCGGGGGTGACGTTCGCTATGGGCTCTCTGGTGTTGATGGCGGCGGCGTTCACCAGCACGTGGAGGGCGCCGAATTCCTTCTTCACCGCGTCCGCGAGATTCTCAGGGGCGCGTGGGTCCCGCAGATCGGCCGGCGCCACCGCGAATTCCGCCTTCCCCGCCTCCAGCAGGGATATGAGATCCGCGCAGCGTTCCACACTGACATCGCTGACGATGACACGTGCCCCCGCCGCGGCGAGCCCCGCGGTCAACCATCCTCCGACCCCGCCACCGGCTCCCGTGATCAGGGCGACTTTTCCGCTCATGTCGAACAGGCTGGCTGGAGCCATATCGTCCAGGCTCCATGAATTATTCTGATCGTGCGCCGACATCGTTGCGGAAAGGCCGTGATGACTGTTATACATGAATTGCCCATCGATTGGTGCCGTGGCTTCATGAGGTCAGCTCCAGAGGCGCAGGATATCCGACGTCTGCTCCCTCCCCAAGAATCCTGAAATGCTGACACGCCGCCCCTGTGTCGTCTCTTTCACCGCATGGAGTCGTGTTGACCTGATGATGACCAGGTCGCCGACGCCTGGCTTTATGGTGATGTCAGGCGAAGGCAGGCTTTCTGCATCGAAGCCATACGTCCCTGATATGGAGGGGATATTCCAAGATTTGACCCCTTCGAAGGTCAGGTCCCAGACATGTAGTTCTCCGCCGTCCTCCGGGGCCTCCAGATACAGGTTCACCCCGAACTGTTCCGTGAACCGGAACCTGCCGCGGAGGGTCGGGCCGGCCTCGCCGATGATGTCGAAGTGCGGCAAGGCGGACATTCCCGCCTCCCAGCTTCTCATCATTCCGAAGACAAGGGGCTGGTCATGATATTTCAGGAGACCCGCGCCACCCGGCCAGATCTCGTCGATCTCCGCCCTGAACACGTCCGCCGGATTCGCGAAGGGAAGAAACGCCTCCCTGAGCGAGCGCAGGACCGACCGGGACCGCCTCAGGTATTCCTCCGAGCCGTCGGCCTCACCGCTCACGGTCTCGGAGAAGGCCTTGACCTGACTTCTGTATATTCTCTGGAGCGAACTCTCCAGGACCGATGGGATCGCATTCAATCGGGCGTGTTCGCATATCCGGTCCGATACATAGGAAGGCACCTGCAGGGCCAGCACGGCCGGATCACTCAGGAGGTCTCCCAGGGATTGCTCCAGTGAGGGCGATCTGATCAACAAGTGGTCACCCCTTCTGTCGTAGCTCCGTCAACGCGGCGGAACCTCCGGCGAAGACGTAGCCGGTGTCCGACCCGACGGCGATCAGCGTCGCGCCGTGATCGACCTCTTTTCTCGCGGCGGCGGTGCTCGGGCAGAAGATGCCCAGGGGGACCCCGCTCTCCTCGCACGCGGTGCGGACGCGGTCGATCATCTCGGTGAGCAGGGGGTTGGCGAGGTCACCGAGGATCCCCATGCTGCCCGAGAGGTCGTACGGTCCGACGAAGACCGCGTCGATGCCTCGTACGTTCAGGATGTCGTGAATGTTCTCGACGCCCTCCGTGTCTTCTATCTGAGCGATCACGGCCACGCTCTCGCCCGAGGTCTCCAGATATCTCGCGAAACTCGTTCCGTAACCGTGAGCCCTCGCTATGCCGACGCTTCTCCTGCCCGCAGGGGGATATTTCGCTCGCTCCACGGTGATTCTGGCCTGCTGGGCGGTTGACACATGGGGAACGATGATTCCGTCGCAACCCGTGTCCAGCGCGTGTTTGATCCATGTCTCCGAGTCGTCGGGAACCCGGATCACGGCATATGACGCGGGCTGCAGCACCTCGATGATTCTCTGCGTACTCTTCAGATCGAGTATGGCTGAATGTTCGAGGTCAAGGAAGAACCAGGAAAACCCGGCTTTCTGGAGCAGCAGTGCCACCTCCGGGGAATCCAGAGTGATCAAAGTGCCCAGCAGGACGTCCTGTGAGTCCAGTCTGCTTCTGAGGTTGTTCACGAGTTGAGTGCCTTCTTGAGTGTCTGGTAGTGAACGCTGTGCTCAATGTCGGGATTGAGTTTGACCAATCGCTCCAGACCGGCTGCCCGGACCTGTTTTCCCTCGTTTATCTTCGGCGAGAAATGCCACAGCATGTTGAAGTAGTCGAGCATGATCTTCGCCAGCACCGGATCGGAGATCAGCACCGAATCCATCGATCCCGTCAGGTCGACCGGCGGGAATATGAAAACGTTCACCCGGCCCTCCTTGTAGGTGATGTGCAGGCTGAGTGGATGGGGCAGAGGGCCGATGTAGTCCTGGTCGAACACCGCGAAGGAGACCCGCCCGGTGGCGAGTAACTCGCAACTCCGCTCGGCGAGCCACAACGACTTCTGCAGGGTGTCCACACTGGCTATGCTGCGGAAACTCTTGAGCGGGCTCCGGCGACTTTTTATGCTGTTGTGAACCTCCGTGAAATACTTGTCCAGACCGGGATGTTCTCCCTTGGGCGGCGACAGGTTCAGGGTGCTGACGGTGGTGGCCCCGACGGTGATGCCGACCAGCTTCTCAAGAAACTCCTCGCTGGTGGTGAAGACCTCGATTCCCCTCGCCGGTTGCCTGAGCAGCCTCTCCTGCCTGTCGCGGATGTTTTCGAGGCGCCCGTAGACATACCCGATGAAGGTCGCCAAGGTGCCCAGGAGATATCCGGCCACGAGATCGAGTGGTACGGGTATCGGCCGGGGGAGAAACAGGTTTATGACTCCGACGGGCAGCGCAACGATCACAAATAGCCCTGACAGCCACATTGCGAGTTTCCCTGCCACGCGAGTCGCCTCGTCACTCAACGCGCCACCTGCTCGTGTCAGTGTCCGGCCGATCGTCTGGCGATCAGGTTACGCCCGCACCACGATCCTTTGTAGGCCTATATCGCGAGTGCCCGACGATGATTCGCGACATATCCAATGGATTTCAGTGATCGGTCACCTTTTTCTGACCGGAATGCATGGGCGTAAACAGATGTAAACAGGTGCGAGCGGACAGGGGTGCGGGCGGATGGATCACCAGGTGTTCCGGTAGATCTTTCAGGTGATGTCTCGCCTGAGTGGTGCCGCGACGGCGACGGCGGTGGCGATCAGGGCATAGGCGAGCAGTACGGCGGCGCCGACCGGCGCGGAGAGCAACACGGCGGCCGATGTATCGGTCTGGTCGGCGATGGCGTCGGCGAGGTAGGTGAATCCGGTCAGCGCGGCGGTCGCGCCACCGGGCAGGTAAGGGTAGGCCGCCTTGACGCCCGGGATGAGCATGAGGACGATCTCGATCATGTAGAGGTAGGCGCCGACGGTGACGAGTGCCGCCACCTGGTTGCGCAGGATCGCCCCCACCGCGGCTCCGAGCAGGGTGTAGAGGGCCATGGCCAGAGCGATACGGGCCAGGAGTGCCAGGACGGTGCTCGTGGGCAGGCCGAGTACGACACCCCTGAGCGCCGCCGCGGAGAAGAGGGCACCGGCGGCGGCGGTGCAGGCGATGAGACCGTAGGTGAGTCCGCTTCCGGTGTAGGTGAGGAGCTTGGCCACCAGCCAGGTCCATCGCCGGGGGGCGAACAGCGCCGTGGTGGTGATGGTCCGGTGCCGATGCTCGGCGGTCACCGCGGCCGTTCCGAGCAGCGCGGGGACGAACATGGTGAACCCGAGCAGGCCGAGCACGATGTGCACGCCTTCGGCCGTCTCCAGGCCCGGCATGGGCGGGGTGAAGTTCTCCGGCCCGACGAACGCGAGCATCCCGGTGAAGGCACCGCTGCCGAGAGCGGCCAGCAGCCCCCACAGCCATAGTCTGGTGCCGGTCAGGCGGCTCCATTCCGCCGCGATGAGAGCGATCATCAATGGTCTCCGGTGAGATCGAGGAAGGTCTGCTCAAGGGTGGGGCGTTCGGGGGTGATCTCGTGCAGGGCGATGCCGTGATCCGCCGCGACGGCCGCGACCTGCGCGGCGGTCATGTCGTGAATGCGCAGGGTGTCCGGTCCAAGGACCTCGGCGGGGACCGTGAGGTGACTTCTGAGCAGGTCCGCCCGCGGTGACCGGACAAGCACGGCCGCCTTGCCGTACAGCTCGGAGATGGGGCCCGCGGTGACCAGTCGTCCCTGACGTATCACCACGATGTGGTCGGCTGTCCGCTCGATCTCGCCGAGGACGTGGCTGGAGATCAGGATGGTGCGGCCCTCGGCGGCCAGGTCACGCAGGAAAGCGCGCAGCCAGGCGATGCCCTCCGGGTCGAGGCCGTTGCCCGGCTCGTCCAGCAGGAGCACACGGGGGTCGCCGAGCAGAGCGGTGGCCAGGCTGAGACGCTGGCGCATGCCGGTGGAGAGGGTGCCGGTGGTGCGGTCGGCGAAGGCCGACACCCCGGTCACGTCGGCGACCCGCAGGGCGCGGGCTCTGCCATACCCGCCCATCCGGGAGTAGATCCGCAGGTGGTGCAGGGCCGTGTGGGCGGGGTGGAAGCCGGAGCCGTCCAGCACCGCGCCGACGGTCGCCGACGGCCTGGTCAGGTCGGCGTAGCGCTTTCCTTCGATGGTGGCGGTGCCCGAGGTGGGTGTGACCAGCCCCAGCATCATCCGCATGGTGGTGGTCTTGCCTGCGCCGTTCGGCCCGAGGAAGCCGGTCACCGTGCCGGGGGCGGTCCGGAAGGTGAGGTCGGTGACGGCGGACACCGGGCCGAACGCCTTGGTCAGGCCGCGTACCTCGATGCTCATCGCCGCACCCGCGTCAACCGGCGCCGGATCTCCTGGGCGTCCTGAGCGCCGAGGATCAGCTCGTCGACGCCCGCCACCCTGTGCTTCAGGACGACCCGCACGCCGGGAACGCCTCGGCGGGCGGCCACCAACCGCTTGACGCCGCCGAAGGACGTCCACGTGCCGACCTTGACGTAGCCGCTGACCACCAGCCCTGAGCGCAGCCCCTTGGCGGCGCCGAGCGGCCGGTCGAGGTGGTGCACGTCGGCGATCGCCTCCAGGGGCACGTCCACCTGGTCGGTCCTGACGAACGGTCGCGCCCACGAGGCGAAGCGCACGCTCAGCGTTCCTTCGTGAATCCGTATCTGGATCATGGTGCCTCCTCGACAAGTTGTATCTGTTCTATTAGTTGTATATCAGATAGTATGTCGATGTGCACCTCACCCTTGACCTGGACAGCGAGATCCCGATCTACCAGCAGATCAGGGACCGTGTGGTGGAGGCGATCGCCCGCCGGCAGGCGCGCGAAGGCGACCCCCTACCGTCGACGCGGCAGCTCGCCGCGGACTTCGGCATCAACTTCCATACTGTGAACAAGTCCTATGACCTGCTACGACAGCAGGGCGTCATCCGGATCAACCGCAAGAGCGGCGCGGTCATCCGCAGGGATGCCGACACCGGCCCGCCGGAGGCCGGATTCACCGAAGACTGGGAAGAGAGAATGCGAGTACTCCTGGCGGAAGCCACCGTTCACGGCCTGGACCGTGACGACGTGATCCGACGCTGCGAGGCGATCGTCGCCGGCTTCGGGACACGGCCATGACGCCTTTTCTCGCCGCGGACCTGGCCTTGATGATGTTGGCCACCTGCCTCATGCTGGTGCTGCCCGCGCTGGCGCGGTCGACGCTGCCGTTCGGGGTACGGGTGACCGCCGAGCGGGCGGGCGACCCGGCGATCGTCACTCAGCGGCGCACCTACACCCGCCTGGTCCTCGTGGGAGGCGCCGTCGCCGCGGCGGTCTCGATCCTCACAGGGTGGTCCGCGGCGGCACTCGGGGCACTGGTCGTCGCCGATCTGCTGTTGTACTACCGCGCGCATCTCAAGGTCCGCGCCGCCAAGAGCGGCGGAGGATGGGCGGGCGAGCGGCGTCAGGGCATCACCATGGACACGACCTTCCGCACAGATCCGGTCCGCGTGCCGTGGGCCTGGGGATCGCCCGCCCTCGCCGTCGTGCTGCTCACCGCGGGGATCGGCCGGTGGTCGTCCGGCACCCCGGCAGGATGGTTCGAACCCGTGCTGTTCCAGGCCGGGGCCACTCTGCTGGTCGTCGTCGTGATCCTGATCGTCCTGCGTGCCCGGCCCGACCTCGACGCGGCCCGGCCCAAGTCCTCGGCTCGCCGCTACCGCGTCTACCTGCGCGGCGTGGCCGCCTTGTCGCTGCTGTCCGCCGCCTGCCTCAATCTGAGCCTGCTCGTCTGGGCGTTGCGGCAGTGGGGGATCGTCGCGGACACGGTCGTGTGGCTGGTGGCGGGGGGCCTGCCGCTGGTCGCCGTGCTGGGCGGATGGCTGGTGTGGGAGACGAGGGTAGGCCAGGCGGGACACCGCCTGCCTGCCCTGCCCGGCGAGCAGGAGGAGGACACGGGGATGGCGCAGCGCGACGACGACCGGCACTGGTTCCTCGCGGGCACGATCTATGCCAACCGGCGCGACCCCGCCCTTCTCGTCCACGCTCGCCTGGGCTCCTCCAGCTGGACGCTCAACCTCGGACACCCCGTCGCCTGGCTGCTGCTCGGCCTTGTCGCCGTCGGCCTCGCCTGGCTCGCCGTGGCGGAGATCCCGTCCGTCGGCCTCACCTGGGAGCCTCTCAGGTGAGGTGGCCGGTCGGCACGATCGGGCTGAACCGTACGGGCAGGGCCTCCAGGCTGCGAACCCACAGCGAAGGGCGCCATCGCAGCGCGTCCGGTTTCACGGTGAGATAGACGTCGGGCAACCGGTCGAGAAGGACCTCCACGGTCGTCTTGGCGATGATCTCGGCGAGCTCGGGCGCGGGGAAGGGACAACCGTACTCGCCGTGGCCGAAGGACATGTGCGCACGGTTGGCGCCGGAGTCGGCATGGGCGGCCGGTCGCACCTGCGGATCGGCGTTGGCCGCGGTGACGCCGAGCACCAGCATGTCGCCCCGGCGAATGCGCCGCCCGCCCAGCTCGCAGTCCTGCACGGCCCAGCGTGAGGGCAGGTTCGGCGTGGGCGGGTCCTTCCACAGCACCTCGTTCAGCGCCTCGCCGACGCTGCTGCGGCCGCCCTGCAGGCTCATCGAGAAGTGGTCGTCCACCAGCATCAGCCGCAGGGCGCTGCCGATCCAGTTGGCTGTGCTGTCGTGGGAGGCGATCATCACGACGATCAGATCCATGACGATCTCCTCGTCGGTGAGCCGCGAGGGGTGTGCCAGTACGCGCGAGGTGATGTCGTGGCCCGGCAGGGTGCGCTTGTCGGCGATGAGCCGGCCTAGCTTGTCCAGAATTCGGGCAATCGCCGAGGGGGCCTCCTCACCTCCGCTCAACACGTAGTTGACGTCCTCGACCAGTTCCGGCAGGTCGGTCTCCGCCAGCCCGAACAGCCGGGTGATGACCTGAGCCGGGATCCGGTAGGCGTACCGGGAGATCAGGTCGGTCTCGCCGTCCCCGGCGAACTCGTCGATCGCGAGGTCGGCGATCTGCTCGCAGATCATGGCCAGCTCGGTGCGGTCGACGGCGTCCATCGCGTCACTGACGGCGCCGATCCGCCGCTGGTGCTCGGCCCCCTCGGAGTACATCACGGACGGCTGCCATGTCACCTGCGGGAGCGACGGCCAGTCCGGGGGGAGGTGATCCTTCAGGTTCCAGCGCCGGGAGTCGCGGCCGAACAACTGCGGCTGGCTGGCGACATGGTGCAGCTCGCGGTAACCGATCACGTACCAGACGGGGATGCCGTCGAGGAGAACGGGGACGACGGGGCCGTGCTCGCGGCGCATCTCCTGGAACAGCGCGGTCGGGTCGTCGCCGATCAGTGCCCCGTACAGGGGTACGGCATTGGCGTGGTCGGCGTATCCCTCCAGCAACTCCCGCCTCCGCTCGGGATTCTGCGATCCGGGCGAGGCGGCCGACGGGTCTGTGGAGTCGGGCAGGGGAGGGGAGTTCGTCACGGCATGCTCTCTCGGGCGGGCGACTGGTCGTAGGTGCGGGTGAGGTGCTCGATGAGCGTGATCAGCACGTGCTTGGCCGAGGACCGCTCTCTCGCGTCGCAGTCGATGAGCGGGACCTCGGGCGACAGTGCCAGCGCCTCGCGCACCGCATCCAGGGTGGGCCCGTCGGCGAAGCGGTTGACGGCGACGACGAACGGGGTCCGGTGGTGCTCCAGCCGGTCGATGGAGTACCAGGAGTCCTCCAGGCGGCGGGCGTCCACCAGGACGACCGCGCCCAGACTGCCGGCGAACAACTGGTCCCACACGAACCAGAACCGCTGCTGACCGGGCGCGCCGAACAGGTAGAGCACCTTGCTCGCGTTCAGCGTGATCCGGCCGAAGTCGAAGGCCACCGTGGTGGTCGACTTGTTCCGTACCTGGCTGGCGTCGTCGATGCCCACGCTCGCCTGGGTCATGACCTCCTCGGTGCTCAGCGGGCGGATCTCGCTCACCGAGCCGACCAAGGTCGTCTTTCCCGCCCCGAACCCGCCGACGACCACGATTTTCAGGGCGTCCGCGGCGGTGGTGCGTAGTGGCGTTCGCACGGCGGCCGCCATCTGGTCAGAGGTTGTGGAGTGCAACGAGCACCTGCCTCAGGATTTCTGGATCCGGTCGTCCGGCCTGTACGGCGGTCGACGGATGACGGACGGTGATGCGACCGGTGTCCAGCAGGTCGCATAGCAGGATCTTCACCACGCTGACCGGCAGTCGCAGTTCCGCCGAGATCTCCACCACCGCCGTCGGCCGCTGGGCCATCCGCAGGATCTTGATGTGCTCGGACTGCATACCGGGGGTGGGGGTGCACTCGCTGACGATGAGGGAGACGGAGTCGAAGGTCTTCTCGTCGGCGCTGGTACGCCCTCCGGTGACCGTGTAGAGCCGGTCGGGGTCTTCGCGGTCGATGGCTCGCCGTGTCATCCGCGGTCGTCGCCACTCTGCGTTTGCCGCGGTGCCGCGGTGAGGTAGACCCCGATCTGCTCCACCAGTTCGTTCATGTTGTGCGCGATAAGCCCCACCTCGCCGTCCTCGTCGGCGACCACGGCCAGGTGGGCACCGTCCCCGGCCGGCACGATGAGCAGCAGTCCGCCGGCGAACTCCACCATCGCCTGCCCCGCTCCGATGCCGTCCCCGAACTCGGCGGAGGCGCTCAGCGAGAGGCTCTGGATCCCGGCGGCCAGGGCGGAGAGCTGGTCGGCCCCGTCCCGGCCGAGACCGGCGGTGAAGCTCATCTTCAGGCCGTCCCTGGTCAGCACCAGCACATGCCTGATCCCCGGGGTCTTCTTCTTGAGGTTCTCCAGTAGCCAGTCGAAGTCACGATCGGTGGTGTTCGAAGCGTCGGTTGTGCTCATAGAAACGACGGGGTGCCCCTTCGGCGCGGGCCCGGGAGGGACGGCCCCTGCCTCCTCATCTGTGAATCCAAAGATGTCCGGTGGTCGGCGGACACGTGTCAAGAGTCGCCCGGGGCCGGGGAAGGGGCCGGAGGGGACGTAGGCCCACGGCCGCCGGCCTGGCGGAACGCGGCGAACCTCGCAGCCGAGTCACGCCCCTCGCGCACGGGCTTGGCCGGCGACGCCTGCCGAGCCCTGGTCGCCTCGGCCAGCGTCTGCCCCCGGCGCCGCCTGGGCAGCAGATCTTCTGACTCGTCGGCCGGCCCCTCCTGCGCGGGTACGGCCGGTGCCGGCACGGTAGCCGACGCCGTGGCCTGCGCGGTGGTCCGCACGGCGGCCTGCGCAGTGGCCTGTACGGTGGCCCGCACGGGGCGGCGGATCAACGCCTCGGCGTCGGGCGGCACGGTGACCGGCAGGGGCTGCGTGATCAGCAGGCGCGGGATCAGCATCACGACCCCCATGCCACCGCGGGCGGACGACCGGAAGCTGACCGTCATCCCGTACTTGTCGACCAGGCGTCCCACGACCGCCAGGCCCAGCCGGGTACCGGACAGCGTCCGCATGTCGAGCGGCTCGGACACGATCCTGCCGGCGTGCTGCCGCTCGCGCGGGCGCATCCCCAGGCCACTGTCCTCGATCGTGATCACCACACCGGCGTCCTCCTCGTCCACGTACACGTGGACCTCGGTGCCGTGCGCCGAGAACGTGGCGGCGTTGTCCATCAACTCGGCCAGTGCGTGCATCACGCCCTCGGCCGCGTATCCCGCGACGGCGGCGGTGCTGGTGGAGTGCAGCCGGATGCGCCGGTAGCCGCCGATGCGGCCCATCGCGCCGCGCAGGACGCTCTCCATGACGATCGGCCGGGTCCATCGCCGCCCGGAACGGCCGCCGCTCAGCAGCGCGACGTTGTCCGCCAGCCGGCTCACCTGGGAGATGCGGTGGTCCAGGTCCAGCAGGTCGGCGAACACCTCCTCGTGCTCGCCGTACTGCTCCTCCAGCTCGCGCAGCCGGGCGAGCAGGCTGGTGGCCTGTGCCTGTACCCGGGCCGCAGCCCCGGCGCACGCCGCCATCACGGCGGTGCCCCTGCGCTCGCTCTCGGAGAGCTGCCGCGCCGTTTCGCGCAGCAGGTCGCGCAGCGGCTCGTGCTCCGGCTGGTGTATCTCGGCCAGCGCGGAGTTCACCGCCATCCGGTTCGTCTGGATCCGCCTGACCAGTTCCGGCAGCGTTTCGTCGATCAGCCGGGAGATCTCGTCCTCGGTCGTCTCACGGGAGGCCTGGGCGACGGCGCGCTCGCGTTCGAGCAGTTCGAGCTCGTGCCCGGCCGAGCCGAGCAGGTGCCGCAGCGGGCCTTCCGGAGGCTGCGGCATCTGGGAGAGCGCGTCGGCGACCGAGGCGCCGTCGCGCACCTGACGTCCCAGCGAGGGCAGCGACTCCTCGGCCATTCGCAGCGTTTCCCGCTCCAGCCAGGTGAACCGCGCGCCGGCCCACTCGGCCTGCTCACGCAGCCGGCGACCGGTGCCGGCGTAGTGGACGGCGGCGGCGACGGCGCCGGACAGCAGCAGAGCCGAGACCCCGCCGACGAGCGCCATCAGCCCTCTGGCCTCATAGGGGGCGGCGTATATCGCCCACAACCACGCGCAGGCCGTAATGACCATGGTGCCGAGAGCGGCGAGGACCACCAGTTCCCTCGGTGAAAACCTTTTCCGCGCCCGGTGGGGTACATCTACTGACATCGGCGTCCTCGGGGGTGGCGGCAGGGCATGACAAGGCCGCGTCGAACCTGCTGTTCCCTGTCGGGCGGGACGGCCATGCGGTGCCGTTTCAACAGCAGAGCGTGAACAGGCAGACACCGTAGCACCATGGCTACGGTCAAGAACAGACAGTCACTCTCGAACCATGTGTTTCAGTTTTAATCAACCAGTAGTCAACGCATCCATTGACTAATGCTCGCTATTAGGACATTTATGGACATATAGTGATGATTTTCCGGGTGGGTTCGCGGTGTGCGGCCCTGTCGTCCCGATGGGCCGGAAGAGGATCGTCCGGCCGCGCTCGCCGCGGCATTCGACGTCGTACTTACGGTGGTGCTCGGTGAACAGACCCGTGACCAGATCGTCATCACCGCCGACGGTCGGAACACCCGTTGCCGCAACATCTCAACCGCTGGAGACGGAGAAACGGTGCCGCTGGTTCAAGATGGCGCGGGCTCCGTCGAAGTCCGCCAGGCGGGCGGCCAGGGTGCGCTCGGCGAGTCGTGCGGGCAGGGCGGTGTTGAACTTCAGGCCCTCCAGCGCTCCGGGGTCGGGTTCCGGCAGGCACAGTCCCTCGGCCGAGTCCCGCAGGGCGGAGGTCCAGCTTTCCTTGGATACGTCTGTCCGAAGGCGCAACCAGGCGTCGGTTACCTGCTGCTTGGGGTCGGCCACCGAGGCGAGCGTGCTCCGCAGGGTCAGGTTGGCGCGATACCCGGCCCAGGTCCACCAGCGCACGTCGTCCCCGCGCACGATGACCGAACCGCCGGGGTGGACGACGTCCAGATGCCGCTCCCGCGCGCCGGCCAGCGCGTCGACGGCGCGATGGGTCAGCCGTACGGGAGGGGTCGCGCCCAGGAGCACTTCCCGGATGGCCTGCATGAGCTGGAAGGACGTCCCCCGTGGAAGGCCGCCCGACTGCCATCGGGCGCGCCCGCCGTGCTCCGCCGCATCGACGAAGCAACGGCGGCGTCTCCAGTCGATCCAGGTGACCTGCCAGCTCCGGCCGGCGAGCAGGAGCAGCCGGGGTCCCTCGCGGTGGTCGCAGAGCAGCGACGGGTCGACGCGGCCGATCTCGGCACGGCCGTGCAGGACCGTGAACTGCGGTGACGCCGTGAAAACGGTGGTGAGTTCCATGAAATGGCGGTGCCCGAACGCCTTTTCCGCGGCCGGACCGATGAAGAGCATGCCGCCGTCGGTGTCGACGAACCCCGCCGAGACGAGGTGCCGCAGGATCGGTGCCGCCTCGGCGCCGAAGGGTTCGAGGCCCGGCCACCACTCGGGCCAGGTACGGTCTCCGATCCGATACTCCTGCAGGCACAGGGCGAGGAACTGCTGCGCGACGATGTGCCTAGGTTCGGGCGGAGGCGTGACCGGCTCGACCCAGTGTCGTCCCCAGAGGCGGAGCAGTCCCGAGGCCCGGAGCAGTCCCTGCTCGTCGAGGGCGAGGAAGAGGCAGTTGCGCGTGGAGCCGGGGCGCCGCCCGGTACGGCCGACACGCTGAAGGAAGGAGGCCACGGTGGAGGGCGCGTCGATCTGGATGACCCGATCCAGGTCGCCGACGTCTATGCCCAGTTCGAGGGTGGAGGTGGCGACGATGACGCAGTCCCGGCCCTCGCCGAAGGCGTGCTCGGCCCGGCGGCGTTCCTCGACGGACAGCGAGGCATGGGAGAGGAACACCGTCACACCCAGCGTACGCAGCCGGGTGCCCAGTTCCTCGACGAGTTGCCGGGAGTCGCAGAAGACGAGCCTTTTCTCCCCTCGGTGCAGTGCGGCGATGACCTTGGCCGCGTTCGCGACGGAGCCCACGTGGTCGAGCTCGACATCACCCGGAGGCGGGCCGCCGGGGGAGCCTCCGAACGGATCGGCGAGGGAGGGAGAACCCCCGGGCGGGACGGAAAGGGAGTCGTGACAGGTCGGAGGGCTTGAGGACGGACCGAAAGAAGCGGACGGGTCGTGAGTGGGCGGGGACGGGGCGATCGAATCCGGAGAGTTCCCGGACGGTTCGCCGGATGGCGAGATGACCTCTCCCGTACGGTTCCCGCGGCTCGATCCCTGGAGCCAGGCCAGCAACTCGGTGGGGTTGCCGACCGTCGCGGACAGACCGACACGCTGGATCGGACGTCCCGCGATGCGGGTGAGTCGTTCGAGGACGCACAGCAGATGCCAGCCCCGGTCGTCACCTGCAAACGCGTGTACCTCGTCCACCACGACGGCCCTCAGCCCGGCGAAGATCACCGGGTGGTCCACCTTGGTGCTGACGAGCATCGACTCCAGGGACTCCGGCGTGGTGAGCAGGATGTCGGGCGGGTCGCGCAGGATCGCGGCCCGCCTGGACGAGGTGACGTCGCCGTGCCAGAGGGCGACCCGGCGCCCCAGCCATTCCGCGTACCGCTCCAGCCGGGGCAGCAGGTTGTTCAGCAGCGCCTTGATCGGGCACACGTAGAGGATCGAGATGCCTGTCCAGTGCTGCGCGGCCATCGCCGACAGCAGCGGGAACGCGGCCGCCTCGGTCTTGCCTCCCGCCGTCGGCGCGAGCAGCAGAGCGTCCTGCCCCGAGGCGAGCGGCCCCAGCGCCTGCTGCT
The DNA here is from genome assembly GCF_040635605.1 of Streptosporangium sp. NPDC006930. NCBI lineage: Bacteria > Bacillati > Actinomycetota > Actinomycetes > Streptosporangiales > Streptosporangiaceae > Streptosporangium > Streptosporangium sp. NPDC006930. The sequence continues at coordinate 87,003 of NZ_JBEYID010000006.1, forward strand.
GGAGGGGGCGCAGCGACGGCCACCCGAGCGTGTTGACGAGATGGTGCACCAGAGTGGGGTGCAGAGGCGCCGGGTCGCTCACGGCTCTGTTTCCATGTCGGTCGGCTCCGAGAGGGCCGAAGGGGGACGCACCGGATCGCTCACAGGTCCAGTTCCACACTGTCCGCCGACATCGCGTTCCGCTCCACCTCGGTCAGCTCCGAGGCGGCCAGGGTGAGCGCGTAGTGCCGCCGGGGGTCGAACTCCTCGAACTGGTCGACGCGGTCCATCACGTCGACGAGCTTGCGCAGGAACAGGCGCGGCGCGACCCCCACCCGGCCGCCCAGCTCTCCCGTCACCGCGCGGCCGAGGTCCGCCAGGTAGCCGTCGTCCACGACCGAGACGATCCGGCCGGGTACGGAGGCTCCGGCGGCGTAGAGGTCACGGACCCTGGTTCCCAGCTCGCCGAGGGAGCCGAGGGTGAAGCCGGGCAGCCGTATCTGGATGGCCCGGGGATTGTCGAAGCGCGGATCTCCGGTGAAGTCGGTGGCCAGCCGCTGAGCGAGGGGCGCCAGCCGTTGCGCGCCCTGCGGTCCCTCGAAGAAGGCGGGCGTCCCGGTGACCAGCAGGTAGAGGCCGGGAAAGCGGCCCGAGTGGACCTCGTCGATGAGCTGCCGCAGCGAGTTGAGCGCCTTGTCCCGGGCGTCGGACCGCACCCGCTGCAGGGTCTCGACCTCGTCCAGCACAAGCACCAGGCCGGGGTGACCTGAGTCGCGCAGCACGGTCAGCAGCCCCTGGACGAAGCCCAGCGCGCCGAAGTGGTCGAGATCGCCTCGGACACCGGCCGTGCGACGAGCAGCGGCGGCGACGTTCGGCTGGCCGCCCAGCCACGCCAGGATCGCGTCGGCGGTCGCCGCGTCCCCGGCGGCCGAGGCGCCCCGGTAGCCGCGCAGGGCCGCCGCGAAGGTGGGCGCCGACCGGCTCACCCCGGCCAGCCGCTCGGCGAGCAGGTCCTCGACCGCCTGCCCGAGCTCCGAGGGGTCGGCGCCCGCGGTGAGCGCGTCCTCTTCGAGCACGTAGAACCACGCGTCCACGACGGGCCGCAGGGCGCTGGGCGGGTAGCTCGCCGTGCAGAGGCGTTCGGTCAGTCGCCGGTAGACGGTTTCCAGCCGGTGCAGCGGGGTCTCGTTCTCGGAAACCTGGACCTCGGCCGTCGCCATACCCCTGCGCTTGGCCTGCTCGGCGAGCCAGCGGGTGAAGAAGGTCTTCCCCGAGCCGTACTCACCCCTGACCGCCTTGAAGACCGAGCCGCCGGAGGCCAGGGTGTCCAGCTCGTCGCCGACGGTGTCGCCGAACCGGCCGAGGCCGACCGCGAGCAGGTCGAGACCCGCCTGTGGCACGGCACCCTGCCGGAGCGCGTCGATCACCTCGCGCCGCCGGACGGCACTCACCGACACGTCTGCTGTCACGACGGCCGTCCTCTCACTTCCTCGGGTTTCCGAGCCCGAACTGCTCTCTCAGCAGATGTGCGTCGAGCCGGGCGCTCCGGCCATTGTCGGTGATGGAGAGCACCGGATAGTTGTCGACGTTGAGGATCCGCTGGAGCGTGGCGACGAACCCCGCCGCCCGCACGGTGTGTTCCCCCGCGCTCTGGGCCACGACGGGAAGGGGGAGCGGGCCGCCCGTGTCCAGCAGGGCGAGCAGCACGGCGTGGATCTTCGCCTTCTGCACCCTGCGCGGCGTCATCTGGTGTTGCGCCGCGAACAGTTCGGTCGCGAGCAGCTCGGTCACCAGGGTCTCGTTCGGGTTCGAGGCCGCGGGTTCGTCGACCGCGGCCGAGCCCGCCACCTCCTCGAAGTCCTGGAAGTCGTCGAACAGCGTCGGGCCCTGTGCGACCTGCGGGGCCTTCCTGCCCTTGGTACGGGGTCCGGCGGGGGCCTGCGGCACCGGGGACGGCGAGGGTGGCGGGGGTGGCGAGGGTGGCGAGGGTGCCGCCTCCAGCGACCACCATTCGGGACGCTGGTCGGGCAGGGCCCGCCACCCGTCGGGCACCGAGGAGCCGAGCGGGAGGAACGCGAGCAGCGGGACCGTGACCTCGGCCAGCGAGGCACCGCCGTGGTAACCGGCCTTACCGGGCAGGTAGCGAAGGTAGGGGTCCCAGAGCGCGACGAGACGCCCACCCGCCACCCTCGGACCGGCGAGCTCCACCTCGCCCTCGCCGACCGGCGCTCCGGCGTCGCGGTGGCGGGCCGAGCGGGGATCGGGGACGGTACGCAGCGTGCCGCCCCGCTCCAGTACGTGACCGTGGTCGCTGGTCAGGATGACCGCTCTGCCCTGGAGCCGGGCGTGGTGCAGCAGGGTACGCAGGATGCCGACGTCGGCCACCCCCCACGCGTCGTCGATCCGCCCCCTGCCCTTGTCCAGCGTGTCGTCGATCGTGTTCAGCACCACGCCGACATGTGTCGACACGTCCTCCAGCGCAGTGGTCAGCTCCTCTCCCAGGGACTCGCCCGCGGAGCCGGAGAGGCTGCCCTTGTGGAACAGCCGGACCTTCCGGCCCTTCCAGAACGGGTGGTTCTCGAATGCCTTGCGTTCCTCGGCGGCGTCCCCCGTGACGAGGCGGGCGGCGAACAGGCTGGCCCGGGAGACCCTGGTCATGGTGGGGATCGCCGCCACCACCGCGCGCCTGCGTGCCCGGCCTCCGGAGTCCGGAACCGGGTCGTACTCCTCCCAGTTCCGCTCGCGGAGCTCCTCGGCCAGTTCGGTGGCGACGGCGGCGCTCATCCCGTCCAGGACGACGAACAGCAGCGGACGGCCCCGGTCGGATCTGTCCGCGACGAGGGGCGCCACCACGCGCGGGAGCACGGTGTCGACGGTGAGCAGGTCACCGGGTCCCGTGGCGGTCCAGGCGGAGAGCTTCGCGGCGAACGCCCTGTTCAGCTCGTGTCCCCGGGTGCGGACGAGGTCGTGGAGTCTTCGGTACGCCTCCTTCAGAGGTCTGTGGTGCGGCTCACCGAGCCAGAGGTCGTCGCGGGCACGGTCGACCCAGCCCCACTCGTCGATCTGTGCCTGCACGGCCGGGCCGACGCCGCTGACCCGTTCGGCCGTGACATGTGGCCGCACCAGCCACTGGAGGAGTCGCTGAGCCATCTCGGCGCGGCGCACCCGGTGGCTCTCCGCCCTGGCGAGCACGTGCGTCCGCAGTCCCGCGACCGTGTCGGCCAGCACCGCCAGGCTTGGTGCGGAGCGCTTTTCGAGCGCCGCCGACAGCGCGGACGCGACGTCGTCGAGCCTGTCCTCGAAGCCGGAGCCGAGCAGGTCGCTGTGCCGGGCGGCGGCCCTGGCGCCGAACTGGACGACGAGGTCCTCGGCCCGTTCCAGGGTGGCGTGCGCCAGGCGTGCCTCGCCCGCGTCACCCCCGTCGCGGAGCAGCCAGGCCACGAAACGTTCGGCGGTGGCGGCGAAGGCGCGGATGCTCGCGTCCTCCACCGAGGGGTGCGGGCCACCGCGCGCGGACGTGTCCGCGCTCACGGCCGAGATGTAGGCGAGCGCGCCTCCCTGGGCACGCTGCGCGACGCCCTCCGCTGAGGGGTTCCAGAGCGCGCCGCAGACCAGGCCCAGCGCGAGGGCGTCGGCGGCGTGGCCGCCGTCCACGAGCTGGAACAGCACGTCGACGGTGCTGCCGGTGGTCTCACGAAGCCACGACCGCAGACCCTCGCGCTCGGTCTCCCGCAGGCCGCAGAACGCCTCCACCGCGGCGGGGTCCGAACTCCAGAGCAGCAGCGCGGCGGCGCTCAGCTCGTCGGCGCCGATGCCCAGCCGGTCGAGGCGGAGCCGCCGGGCCGCGAGCTGCCCGAGCGCGATCTCCCGGGTCAGCATGGCGCCGGTCAGTCGTGGCCACCCGCCGGGGGGCATCGCGTCGATCAGGGCCTCGGCAGCCCAGCCCTCCGCCACCAGCCGGGGGTCCGTCCGCTGGGCGCCGAAGCTCTCCTCGACCAGCCGCCAGGGCTCCACGACGAAGATCCGCTGCCGGATCACCCTGCTCAGCAGACCGACTCCGAGCGTGCTCTCCTCCGCGTCGGTGAGCACGACCAGCACAGAGCCGTCGTCGCCGTCGCCCTCGCCGCCGTCGCGATCCAGGTGGGCCGTGACCTGCTCCATGACCGCCAGGGGCGACACGCACGCGGCGATGCGTACGGTCCGGCCGTTCAGCGTGATCTCGTCCGCACCCGCCCAGTCGGGGGCGGCCCGGATGAGCAGCACCCGCTGGTCGCTCTTGGCGTACCTGCGCAGCAGCCGGGCGACCTCCTGCTCCAGAGCGGCGATCGTGATGGGCAGCGGCCGTGAGGCGACCGAGGCCGGGCTCACCGGCGGGGGACCGATCGCATGGAGATCTCGACGTCGGCGCCGGGATCCGCCTTCGCGAGGGCGCGCGCCTGGGTGAGCAGATCGGTGAGTCTCAGCTCCAGGTCGGGGTTCGCCTCCGCGAGGGTACGGGCGTCCGTGAGCAGCCGCGACAACCGCTCCTCCAGCCGCGAGACCGGCCCGCTGTAGATGACCTCCGGACGAGGGCCGGGCGGGGGGTTGGGGACGGGGCCGGGACCGACGGGGTCCGGGACGGGGTCACGGCGGCGGATCGCCTCGCGGATCAGGTCTCCCGCGGCCGAGCCCGCCCGGGCCAGCGCGGGGGCCAGCGGGAGGGTCAGCTCGTCGGCGAGAGCCGCCTGGCGCAGCTCGCCGACGATCAGCTCTGCCCTGGCACTGAACGGCTCGCCCAGGTCGGCGAGGTGGGCGAAGTTGTCCCAGCGGGCGGTACGCAGGGCGGTCACCACCGCCGCCGCGCTCTTGATGCTCTTGCCCACCCGCTGCGGGGCCTCGCCGACGTCGGCGGACGCGAGCTGCTCGATGATCTCCAGCTTGCCGTGTCGCGACCCCAGCCCGTCGAGCAGGTCGGCGGCCTGACGGGCGGTCCGCAGCCGCCCCTCCCTCGCGTCGAGGTCGAGTCCGAGCATGTCCCCGCGGTTCTCCAGCTCGGCCACCAGGGTGTGCGCCGCGTCGCGGTGGCGGCGCGCGTCGTCGGAGAGCTCGCGGGCGAAGAGCCCGGCCAGCCGTGCCCGGCGCGCGGCGGGAGGGTTCCGGCCGAAGATCTCCATCGCCCGCCGGCGCGCGGTCTCCCAGACCTTCTCGTCGGGCAGGCTCTCCTCGCGGAGCGCCATGTCGTCCCTGATCTGGGCGAGTTCCGGATTGACCGGGCCGCCGTGCTGGGTCCAGGACCGGTCGGTCTGCTCGGCGAAACAGGCGATGACCAGGTAGGCGACGAGCCGGTCCAGGCCACGCCGTTCCGGCCGGTCGATCCAGTCGAGCAGCACAGGGATCTTGAGGTCGCCGGTCACCCGGTCCTGTGCCGCGCACCGGTTGAAGTGGCCGCGCCAGTGCGAGCCGAGGACGAACGCGGCCTCGTGCATCTCGCCGAGCAGCAGCGGGTTGGCGATGCGGCGCATCGTGGCGCGATGCGGCTTGTCGACCTCCACCCGCCCGTCGGACGCCTCGACGGCCTTGCGGACGTAGTCGAGCACCAGCCTGGTGTCGGCCGCTTTGACCACGGCGGCGCCGCCGACGTGGTCGGGGTCGAAGTCGGGGTGGGCGGGGAACTGGCAGGTCAGCATCTGCCCGGCCAGGCCGGCCATCGCGTCCGCCAGGGACGCGCCGGAGGGCAGGCGGGGGTTCAGCTCCTCCGACAGCGAGAGCAGGTGGTCGTCGAAGCCGGTGACGACGTCGCCCTGCTGCTTGCCGGTCAGGCCGTACGCCTGCCGGAGTGTCTCGGCCAGCTTGTTCGAGAGCACGACGCCCTGGCCGGTGAGGGTCTGGCGGGCCCGGTGCCGGTCGGTGGGGTTGAGATCCTTGGCGACCTCGTCGAACCGCTTGCCGTGCAGGGCGTACTCGATCGTCACCAGCCTGCGCAGGTCCTGGGTGCGCTCGGCGGACAGGGAGGCGGGCACCCAGCAGAGCGTGCGGTCGCGGAAGCCGTTCGCGAACATGATCTGCACCCGGTTGCGGTCGTCGGCGGGGGTGTAGTCGCCCTCGTCGAACGGGTAGTCGACGATGACCCGCCAGCTCGTCGGGTCGGCCGGGTGGAAGGCGTCGTCCCTGAGGTCGTCGTGGTCGCGGATGTTGCCGAAGACGACCTCCACGGACCGCTTGCTGCCGCGCCATGCGAGGTCGAACCGGTCGCCGCCGTACTGCTCGGTCTCGGTCACGCCCAGCTCCCTGTACAGGAGCTTCATGATCAGGTTCTTCCTGGTGCCGGTGGTGTCGGCTCCCGCGTTGCGGGCGTTGTCCAGGATGGAGTCGATGTCGACGCCGACGAGTTCGAGGCCGACCCCCGGATCGTCGGCCTTGGCGAACTTGATCTCGTTGAACTGGCCCGCCCACTCCTCGACCTTGCGTGCCACCAGCCCGACCTCGCCACCGGAGATCGGACTGGTGACGCTGCCGTGGTTGAGGGCGGCGAGGCGGCTCGCGGTCAGGTTGTGCAGCGCGGGCACCGTCGGCGCGAGCGCGGAGAGCAGCAGCGTCTTGATCAGCCGGTCGTCGCCGGTGAACGCCCGCACCCGCCCGGCCAGCCGGGGCTCGGTTTCGGTGCCGCGCCGCACCCTGGCGATCTCGTCCTCGGTGAGGTCGCCGTAGCGGCCCAGTAGGTACGGGCGGAGCTTGGTGTCGTACAGCTTCTGCGCGGCCTCGAACTCGACCTTGAGCTTCTGGGTGAACGGCTCGTCGCCGCCCTCGGAGATCACGTCGTAGAGGTCGCCGAGCGGGATCAGGTCGCCCAGCCGCAGGTCGTCACGGCGGCGGATGAGGATCCGCCGCATCAGCTTCAGCGCCGTACGGGAGCGCTGGAGAGCGCTGGAGATGTGGACGAGGGTGTCCATGAAGGCGGGGCTGAAGGGATAGGTCCTGCGGAAGGCGTCGATGTCGGCGCCGGTGGCGTTGCCGGAGCCGAGCAGGGTGTCCCACACCTCGCGCCTGACCTTGCTGGTCTGGTCGAACGCGCGGGCCAGTGCGGCGGCGGCCGCGTCGTCCTTCGCGGTGAGCAACCGCTGCTGGGCGATCACCGGCAGGTTGCGGTCCTCCAGCGTGATGGTGTCGAAACGGCTCTTGGCCAGGTCGAGGGTGTCCTGGAAGCCCAGTTCGACGGCGCCGACCACCTCCTCGCCGATCAGGTCGCGCAGGTCGCGCTGGCGGGCGATGAGGCTGATGACCGGGATCGGGCGGGTCGCGTCGCCGGACTCCACGAAGTTCGTGATCTTCTGTACCTCGCGGGACACGAATTTCGGATCGCCCACCGAGTTGGTGAGCCAGAGGACGAGCTCGTCGAGAAAGAGGATGAGCGCGTCGTAGCCGAGGTCCTTGGCGTGCCTGCTGATCTCCAGCAGACCCCGGTCCAGGGAGACGAACCCCTCAGCGTCCTCCTTGGCGTTGGTGAAGAACCCCGTGTTCCAGGTCTGCAGCAGCTCGTTCACCAGCTTGCGCCGGAGCTCGTCCTCGGCGGTGAGCACGATCGGATGCTCGTCGTGGCCGTCGGAGGCGTCGACGTGGGACCCGGCGAAGGCGGAGTCGAGCTGCTCGGAGGTCCAGGACGGCCTGGGGTCGCCCCACTCGTCGACCTCGTCGCCACCGGGGAGCCCCTGGATGAACGCCTCGTCGCCGATCCGCGCCCGCAGGTGGGCCGCCTGCGCCAGCAGGGCGTCGGTGCGGTGTACGGAGGGGATGGGCGCGTCGGGTTCGAGGGAGCGGACGTAGTCGACGTAGCGTCCCAGCACCCGGTGCTCCAGCGACTTGGCGTCGAGCAGGTGGAACGGTACAAGCAGGAAGCGCCTGCCGATCAGCCAGTCGTGCTTGGCCAGCAGCCCGGCGAACTCCACCCGCTCACGCGCGGTCTTCTCTCCGCGCAGCAGCGCGTGCAGCACGGCCATGAAGTGGGATTTACCGGCGCCGAACGACCCGTGCAGGTAGGCGGCCTTCGAGCTGTGCCCGGTGACCGCCGCCTTGATCAGCCCGAGAGCTCGATCGAAGTTCGCGACCAGGTCCTCGGTGATGACGTAGTCGCGAAGCGTCGACTCGGCGTCGGTCACCCCTTCGGCGAGTTTGAGCACGAAATCGCTGTCGCTCATCCCCTCGGGAATGTCGATGAACTCCCGAAGCAACGGCGGCTGGTGTGGCGTTGTCATGTCCCTCACTTGTTTTGACCTGCGACAGGCGATTTCTTGAACTCATTAAGGTATCCGTGGGATGACGCCGCGGGGAAGGTCATTCGCTGGAGTGTTATGTCCGGTTGCCGGTAACTCCCAGAGAGCGGGTGATATCGTGCGCCTAGTCAGAATCGTCGCCGGGTGTGCACCTCACAACTATCCGGAGCAGGGACTTTGTCGCTGTAGTGCGGTTTGTGAACTTTCGCGTACTGACGGGCCGGTGGTGTCATATGCGAAGATTTCCGGCGGAACTCCTGGAGGCCGCAGCCGCCGGAGAGGTCGTGCCCGTCGTCGGTGACGGGCTGAACACGGGGCGACCCAGGGGGCCGGCCACTCCTGAGCAGATGGTGACGGCACTCGCCCGCAGGCTCGGTGGCGATGCGCCTCGGCATCTCACCCACCGCGACCTTCCGATCCTCGCCTCGCAATACGAGGCGCTGCGCGGGCGACATGCCTTGGGCCGGCTGATTCGAGAGGAACTGGGGGTCACGAACCCACAAGTCGGTGAGGAACTCGTACTCGCCGCGAAACTGGCTACAGAGGCACTTATATCCACAAGTGTCTCGTATAGCGCTGAAATGGCGTTGAGTGCAGCCGGTCGCAATCAGCACACCGTGATCGCCGATCCCGTCAACGCCGCCTACGCGACAGACGATCACCCTCCCTGGCTCATCAAACTCGCCGGTTGCGTCTCCCAGCCGGATTCACTCGTCGTCAGTCAGGACCGGCTGATGTGGCTTTCGACGGCGATCGACCAGGTCGGCATCATCGTGCGAGGAATCCTGGTGACCAAGACGCTGCTCTTCGTCGGATACCGCCTGGACGATCCCTTTCTGGAAATGGTCCACACCCTGCTGCAGACCTCGCCGACATACTCCCGGCGTCGGTACATCCTGGCCGAGGAGGAATCGGAGGCGTCGGCCGCGGTGTGGCGCCACCGCGGGTACGACCTCGTCTCAGGTCCGGTGCGCCGGTCACTGGCGCGGTTGGCGCAGGAGGGAGCCCCGCGTGGACGCTCGCTCCGGGTACAGACCGCTGAGCAGCCCCGGACACGGACGAAACCGTTCAAGTTCCTCGACTACTTCACGGAAGGGGACGCCGAGGTCTTCTTCGGGCGCGACGCGGATTCCGCGCTCATCGCGGCGATGGTCGCGAGCAGCCCTTTCGTGCTCATCACCGGTGTGTCCGGTGTCGGGAAGACCTCGCTGATAAACGCGGGCCTGGTGCCGAGGTTGCACGCCCAGGGGTTCGACACCTACACCGTCCGGGCACTCCAGCATCCGGCGACGGAGATCCTCTCCGCCATACGCCCTCGGGATGACGACTCCTCGGAGGGAAAGAACCTGTACGGCGAGCTGCGAGCGGTGCTTCGCGACCGGCCGACGGTCGTCGTCATCGACCAGTTCGAGGAGTTCTTCATCCGGGTGGGCCCGGACTCACGCGCGGAGTTCGCCCGGCAGCTCGACGAATGCCTCACCGGTGACCTGCTCGACCTCCGCGTGGTCGTGGTCATCAGGGAGGACTTCCTGCACTGCCTGCTGGAACTCGAACCACCCATGGACGCCGTTTTCAAGAATCGCTACTGGGTGCGGCGGCTGTCCCACGCCCAGGCCACGGAGTTTCTCTCGGCCACGGAGCGGCGTTTCGGCATAGGGACGGAGGCCGACCTGCTCGACCGGCTTCTCCGTGACCTGGACGACGGTGGGGTCGATCCGGCGCATCTCCAGATCGTCTGCCACATGCTCCACCGGGCCGGTTCTCCGGATTCCGGCGTGCTCCGGCTCGCCACCTACGAACGGCTGGGCGGAACCCCGGGGATTCTCGCCGAATACCTCGACCACACGCTGGAGGATCTCGATCCTGACCGCAGGGAGACGGCGAAGGCCGTGCTGAAGTGCATGGTTTCGGCCGACAAGACCAAGACGGCGATGACCGCCAAGGAGATCGAACGCGACACCATGACGCGTCGCCTCGGCATCTCCGCCGAGACCTTGCAGGACGCCCTGCAGGAGCTCACGAAAAGGCGTGTCGTCCGGCCGATCCACGGACGTGACCGGCTGTACGAACTGGCCCACGACATCCTGGCCGGCAAGATCTGGGCCTGGATCGAGCCCGAGGACGTGGAGCGGAAATACGCCCGGCAGATCCTGAATCAGTCGGTGATGGACTTCGACCGGTTGGGAGTCCTGCCGGGCCAGATCCAGTGGACCACGATCGAGAGACATCGGGAGGAGCTCGACCTCACACCCGGCCAGGCACGGCTGATGCTGCTGGCCGCTCTCGACCGTGATGAGGACGTCGGCTGGTGGGCCGAGAGGGCCGTCACCTCCGGCCTCGACATCTGGCAGGAGTTTCACCGGATCGTGGCGGCCCCCGATCCCGGGCTTCAGCTGGCCGTGCTGCACTGGCTGTCCGGAACGCCGGCCCCCGCAGGACACGAACTTCTGAAGCGCGCCCTGAACAGTGACTATCCGGCGACCCGCCGTACCGCCGCCAGGATGCTCGCCACGGAGGAGCATCCACCGCCGGTGGTCGACATGTTCGTCACGATAGCGGGCGGGGAGTTCGTGTTCGGTACGGACGACGGTAGATTCGAGCATTCTCGGCCGGAATATCGTGCCTATGTATCGCCTTTCGCCATCCAGCGCTTTCCCGTCACCAATCTCGAATATTTCCAATTCATCCGGGCCACCGGGCTCCGCTCGCCGGAACACTGGCGCGGTGAGGCGCCGCCGAAACGCATCACGGAGCATCCGGTGACCCAGGTGAGCTGGCACGAGGCAAATTCCTACTGTCGCTGGTACAGGGGTGAATCCGGAATTTCCGTCCGGCTTCCGACCGCGGCGGAGTGGGAGATGGCGGCAGGTTGGGATCCCGTTGGCAAGGTGAAACGACTATGGTCGTGGGGCGACGACCATGACCCGAAGAAAGGAAACACGCGAATCGGAGGCCCCGGGCAAACCACTCCGATCGGGCAATACTCCCCGGCGGGTGGTGACAGTCCCTACGGGGTCGCCGATATGTGTGGAAACACCTTCGACTGGGTGCAGGACTGGTGGGCGCCGCAGCATGACATCGACCGGACACACAATCCGGCCGGTCCGGAGCAGGGAGAGCACAAATGTGCCCGCGGTGGCTCGTGGGCGGGCTCCGCGGAAGGGGCCAGCGCGGTCAGCAATAAATACTCCCTCGCCCCGGAGACCCGTAACGAATACGTGGGATTCCGCATGGCGTATTCCCTTTGAAAACCGAGGGCGATCGTCCGGAATCAGCCTAGCGTGAACTGGGAGGCCACTCATGGCGCATGCAATGGAGACGGGCACTGTCGTCATCGATGAGAACAGGATCAGGCTCCTGGCCCGAACTCTCGGGCGGCTACCGCTGGCCGCGGACTTCTCCGCGCAGCTGACCCCGCGGGTGGAGGTCGAGGACGAGACCGCCTTTCTGGCGTATCTATGGGCGTCCGCCATATGCCACGCCACGAAGGGCGGCCTGGCGGGATATTTCTCGGGACACTACTACAAGGGCTGGGACTTTCTGCTCAGGGCCTTCACCCGGCAGGCGGCCGAGAGCCCGGGAACGCTGAGCCCCGAGGCGATGGAGGACATCACGGAGGCCGGGCTCACGGCCATCCTCGTCGAGCATGCGGAAAAGGCGGAGGTCAAGCTCGCCGACCTGTCCCGACGTGCGGAGATACTCCGCACCACCTCATCGGAATTGCTGCGTGCCTTCGAGGGCAGCGTGAGTCTCCTGCTTGAGGAGGCCGAGCACACCGTCGGCGGTGACAGCGGCGTCTACGCCCTGTTGGCGCGGCTGTCCGCCTTCCGGGATCCCCTGCACAAAAAGAGCAGTGCCTTCCTGATGACCGTTCACTTCTCCGGCCGATGGAAGATAGCGGATCAGCACAATATTCTGCCGATGATCGACTACCACCGGATGCGAATCCTGCTCCGTACGGGCTGCATCACGGTTCTGGACGACGACATCGCCCGTCGGCTCCGCGACCAGCAAACGGTGAGCCCCGCCGTGGAAACGGTCGTCCGGGAGGTTTCGATGCGGGTGTGCAGCGAGTTGCCGGGGCTCGCGGGTATGCCCATGTTTGATTTCGACGTGCTGCTGTGGGCACACGCTCGCAGCTGCTGCAGGAACGCCCCGCTCTGCGTGAGCCGACAGGTCGAGAACGACTCCTTTCACTCCTACCTGGCGTTCCCCACCCCGAATCGGTGTGTCTTCGAGAGCTGGTGTCCGGGAAAGTCGGACGCGCGATCTCGTGATCTCTGGGAACCGGTGGTGGCCACCGAAAACTATTGAGCGGTCTGTGGCCGGAGATGACTCTCACGTTCGCCAGGGAATCCCTTCCGTTTTTCTCCGGTTACCGGTCTCCATACGCCCTTGACGCCACACAGCCCGCGGGCGACGATTGATGTTCAGGAGCCCTGAGCGGAGAATCGGTTGTGGCATAGAGATCAACTGCGCGAAATCTCATCGGCCGTCGCTCCGTCGTTCCACAATTTCACCTACACCTACCCTCCTCCCTATTTCGCTCGCAAACTGAGCACCCCGGGGGGCCTTGACCGCCGTGTCCTCGGTGAGTTCGCCGACTTCAGCATGTACCTGCATATTCCCTTCTGCCGGATCAACTGCAATTTCTGTAGCCTGCACAGGAGTCTCCTTCGTGACGACGAGGAACTGGAGAGCTACCTTTCGGCGCTGCTCAGGGAATTGGGCGAGTTCGGTGACCACCTCGGGACTCTGGGGTCTCCGCGGATGTCCGCCCTCTACATCGGAGGCGGGACGCCGAGCGTTCTGCGGGTCGAGCAGCTGAACAGGCTCCTTGACCGGGCCGCCGTGTTCGCGCCGCGGGGCGTACCGGTGGAGGCCACGATCGAGTGTGCCCCCGACGCCGGTCGTGATGCCGCCTACTGGACCTCGTTCCTGGGGGCACTCGCCACGCGGACCCGCCTGCCCATTACCAGGATCAGCGTCGGCGTACAGGCGTGGAGAGACCACGCGCTGCGAAGAATGGGACGCGGTAGCACGAAGCAGGCGGTCATCGAGCTGCTGAGGGCCGCGGACGGCCTTCTTCCCAGTTACAACGTCGACTTCATCCTGGGCTACCCGCGGGAGGAGTGCACGGTGGCGGGCCAGGCCATGGAGATCCTGGAGGCTGTCCACGACCTTCGAGAGCTGGGGTTCTCACTTCCGAGTGTGAGCGTCTACCAGCTGTGGGACGTGGAGGAGATCCCCGTGCTGCGGCGCAGGCAGTATGAGATGCCGAGTGCCGACGCGGTGATCGAAGCACTCTGGACGATCCAGCAGGGGCTTTACGGCATGGGCTACGTTCCGGGGGCGGGGACCACGTTCGTCCGCGGCGAGGAGCACCGGCACCGCTGGACGGTGCACAGGTGCAGGGAGTTTCGCCACCTGGGCTTCGGTTCGGGCAGTTACTCCTTCCTGCCGGGTGGGTTCGTCCAGCGCGGACGGGACGTCGACGGCTACAAACGGGTGTTGTCGGCGCCTCACGTCTCCTGGACGGAGATCGACGATCGGTTGAACACGGTGTTCCGGCTGACGGCCGAGGATGTCGAGATCCGCCGGATCATCGTGGGGCTTCGCTCGGGGACGCCCGTGCCCCTGGTGGAGGCGGGTGCCGTGGAGAGCCTCCGGCTCGGGGAGCTTCGGGACAAGACGCGCCGTCTCTGCCGGTCAGGAGTGCTGGAGGAGCGGACGGGCATGATCGCGCTTTCCGAGGACGCCTTCATGCTGACCAACGCCGTGTCCGCGTTTCTTCACCCCGCGGACGTGCCACGAAACTCCGCGGGGTTCGTCCTATGACGGCAGTCCGGTCGCCCTGGCGAGTTCGGCGGCGAAGTCCTTCGCGTCCCGGTCGATGACATCGAGCCGCTGTTCGTGCCAGACGCTCACGGCCGTCGCGGCAGGACGCAGTTGAACCGCGTAGGCGCGCCGCTGCAGCGGGCCGAAGCGGCGGCCGAGCGTGTAGTAGAGCCGCTTGAAATCGGGGTCGTTCAGTCCGTAGCCCAGGAACAGCAGCGTCTTCGTGGCGAAGTAGCCGTTGAGCACCGATGCGATTCCCGGCTGGACGGAGAACAGGTCGTAGTAGTCGCGATCGGTGACCACGATCGTGTCCGGCCGGGTCAGCGTTCCGTGGATCTTCAGCACCGGCACCGACCCGGAACGGATGAAGGGCAACTCGCTGTCGGTGACGACCACGCTGTGCGCGATGCCCAGTGAGCTGAGCGACTGCTCGATGAAATGATCCCAGTTCGTCGAGACGAAGGCGGCGAACGGCTGCCCGCACAGTGTGCGATGCGTGCCGGTGGGGGCGGCCGGCACATGCTCGACACGATCGAGAAGAAATGACAGGAGAGCGTGTCTCCCCCGCAGGGCGGAGTAGGTGGTGGAAACCTCCGTCAGATCATCGGGGTTGCCGTCGAAATCGTCCAGGCGGGAGGCGAGGGCGCGTGCCAGCTGGGATCCGGTGGGCAGGCCGCCGAGGGCGGAAAGTCCCGCACCACAGAAAGCGACCACATCCCCGCTCTGGACCGATTCGACGAGTTCCAACGGGATGGGCGGGATCACGGCCCAAGTGTAACCAGCCGCCCCTTCGAGCAGACGGCCCTTCAACGACCGGTGAACACATCGTTGTGGAGGCGGTCGTGCACGATCGACGGGGCCGTGACGTCCGGCGCCCCCCACCGTGTCGCACCGTCACGCGTCCGGATGGAAGAGGACGGACGGGAGTCGAGCGCTCCGGGCACGGGAACGGCCTGCGGGGCACGACGCTCGGCGAAGAATCGCAGCGCGACGTCCAGATCGTCGAAGAAACCGTCGATGAAGGTGAGCTCGCCCGACTCTCGTTTGGCGATGAGCGCCGCCGGATGCTCATAACCCACCCAATCGACCTCTGCCGGATCTATTTCGTCCCGACGCGGACTCTCGTTCGTCTCGCCTATGAACAGATATCGGTAACGATCGTATGGATTGATTCCCCGGTGCAGCACGTGAAGGCTGTGCAGTGAGACTCCGAGCTCTTCGCGGGTCTCCCGGTGTGCGGCCTGGTGAGGGGTCTCTCCGGAGACCACCGCACCGCAGACATGGTCGATGTCCCCCGGATTCACATCCTTGGACAGGGAGCGTCGATGAATGAGTATCTGGCCGATTCCGTTGAATATGACCACGATGACAATCGAGAGATAAAGACCTTCGTAACGACCGGCGTCCTGGCGCGGAACTGCTCGCTTGACCACGTGCCCTTCGCCATTTACAAGATCAACCGTTTCGGTCATCGGCCGATGATACATCATGGCCTCGTTGTGCGAGATCAAACGCTGTCGCATTTATTGGTTAATAGGTAGAGATGTCTTATGTGTCGGTCGGTATTCGTGCGCCTCTCCGCCCAGGCGTAGGTGACCGCGATCGGCCCCGGCGGGCCGCGGCGGGCCGGCCGGGCGGGCGGAGGTCGTTCGGGCTCGGGGCCGCGCTCTCAGCGGTCGCCGACGGAGAGACGCCAGCGGGCCCAGACGGTTTTGCCTGGACGGTTGGGGAGGGGGGTGACGCCGGTGTCGTGGGCGAGGGCCTTGACGATGGCCAGCCCGCGGCCGTGCAGGGACTCGGGGTCCAGGGTGAGGTGGCGGGGCTGTCCGGGGCCCCGGTCGGTGACCTGGATCTGGAACTCGTCGGCGTCGGCCCACAGGGAGAGCCGGACCACGGGCTCGCCGTGGACGATCGCGTTGGCGAGCAGTTCGCCGACCACCAGGACGGCGTCGTCGACGAGGTGGTGCAGCGCCCAGGCGGCGAGGGTCTCGCTCGCCATGGCGCGGGCCTTGCCGACGATCGGCAGGTCGTGCGGCAGGTCCCAGTAGACGGTGCGCGGGTCGTCCGTGGGGTGCGGTGTGTCAGGGGTCTCGGGCATGGCCTCTCCTCGGGACGGCGGTGTGGTGTCTTCGGCCTCACGCATCAGGGCGCGTAGCTCGTCGGCGGTGCGGGCCCGCACGATCAGGGGTTCGGCGACGGGCCAGACGGCGACGGCGTGGAAGTCCCGGGTGCCGGTGCCGTACCAGACGATCCAGGCGGGCTCGATCTGGTCGAGCTGCTCGGCGGCGGCGCGTTCTGCCGGATCCCAGGGGCGGGAGCAGACCCGCTCGGTGACGGCCCCGCGCCGGTGCCTCCCGCCCTGCCGGGGCTGCGGCTGTGGCTCGCGTCCGTTCATACCGCCGCCCCCTGTCGGTACGGGGTGTGCTTGCCGGGGGTGCGGGGACCCGGCGGCCGTCCTCGCCGGTACGGCACCGCGGCGACCGTGACGCCGGACGACTCAGGCCGCCGGTGTCGGCCGGGGGAGACCTCCGGGAGCCGCACCGGGGAAACGACGGGAGGTGTGGGGCCGGGGATCGTGCGGATGGGCGTTGAGACGGGTGGGCGGCTGGAGAGGTTGAGGCGGCGGCGGACGGTCATCCGGGCGTGGACCTGCGCGGGGGTGGGCTGCTCCCAGTGGTGGTGGGCGCGGTGCGGCAGGCTGGCGGCCTCGTGCGCGTACGGGGGATGACCGCACCAGCGGCAACCGAGCGGCATCGGCGGCCGGTCCGCGTGCCAACGGACCCTGATGGGGCGGGGGTTTCCTCTAGGGTGATGCATCAGATCGGACCTCCACTGTCCGGTCGAGGGGCTCGTCCCGGCGTGCGATGCCGTGGCGGGTCCCGCTTTCGTTTCTGGGGTGAGGACTGTGTTTCCGGGGCGGGAGCGGTGTTGCCCCGGCGTTCATCCCTGCGTCAGGCGACTTCCGGCCGTCCGGTCAGGGCTTGCTGAGTGGTGACAGGTCTGTATCCGGCGGATGCGTGAACTACCTGTCGATGTCGCATGATCCGGCACCTCGGCGTCATTTCTCGCCTTCTTTTCCGGACATAGCCCGTTATTTTGGCGACAGGTTTGCCGAGGTCTTTTGGTGCATGTGGTAAGAGGGCTTATCCGATGGTTTTCTCGCGCCTTCCGTTCTCTTCACAGGGTGCCCTCGACCGGCTACGTTGGGTATCGAAACTCCCTACACACCTCCAGGACACTTTGTAGTGGACTGTGTTTTTTTGTGTTGGCGGAGTAGCGCCCCCACAGGACGGAGCTGAAATGTCCGCTTTCTATGAACCCGACCCTTCTGCAAAGCCTCTGGTTCTTTTGGGGGCCGAACTTCGCAAATACCGAAATAGAACCGGCGTCTCCATAGAGCGCCTGGCGGAGGTCATCCCTTTCAGCGCGAGTCTGATCGGCTTCATCGAGCGAGGGCAGCGCAGGGCAGGCCGGAGCTTCATGGAGCACTACGACGAGGCCGTGGGCGCGGGCGGGGAGCTCGTCCGGCTCTGGGAGCACGTCACCCGCTCGGCGAGCCCTCGGTGGTTCCGGGGGTGGCTGGACATCGAGCAGGAGGCGCACACGCTGCACACCTGGCAACCGCTCGTCGTTCCAGGACTCCTCCAAACAGAGGAATACGCGCGAGCGGTTATTCGCGGAGAGCCCGGCATAACTGACAAGCAGGTAGAGAAGGCTGTCGTCGCTCGCATGGAGCGGCAGGAAATCTTCACTCGCGCCAACTCGCCGTTGTTTCGTGCGATATTGGATGAAAATGTTTTTCATCGTCCTATCGGTGGCAAGGAGGTCATGCGTCGCCAACTCGAACGTCTCGTGGAGGCGGTAGAGTCCCCGCGAATCGGTATCCAGGTCGTTCCCACAGAACTGGGGGTGACGACAGGGATTCTCGGCGGATTCGTGATCGCACATCTCCCGGGAAGCGCGGATACGGTATATATCGATTCTGCGACCGACGGTCACGTGACAGATCGCCCGGAAGACGTTGAAGCTATACACAGCAGATACGACGCCCTGCGAGCTGAGGCGCAACCTCAGCATCTGTCCATCGCGTTGATTAGAGAGGCAGAGAAATCATGGACCTGAGCGAAGAACTGAGGACCGCGGCCTGGCGTAAGGCGACCAAGAGCGGGTCCAATCAGGGTGACTGCCTGGAGGTGGCTCCGTTGTCGGGTGGTCGGGTGGGGCTGCGGGATACCGAGGCCCCCGAGCGGGCGCCGTTCGTGGTGAGTGCGAGTGTGTGGGACGCCTTCGTGGACGGGGCCAAGAAGGGCGAGTTCGACTTCTGATCCTCGCTCCCTGCCGTAGGGGAAGCTCCCGGTCGTTGCTGGGAGCTTCCCCGTGCACCGTTATCCGCAGTGGAGAGGCGGAGAGACCGTGAACCTGAGTGATGAGCTGAAGAGCGCGGCCTGGCGTAAGGCGACCAAGAGCGGGTCCAATCAGGGTGACTGCCTGGAGGTGGCTCCGTTGTCGGGTGGTCGGGTGGGGCTGCGGGACACCGAGGCTCCGGAGCGGGCGCCGTTCGTGGTGAGTGCGAGCGTGTGGGACGCGTTCGTGGACGGGGCCAAGAAGGGCGAGTTCGACTTCTAACTACACCTGCGAAACATGGGAGGACTCTCGGCCGTGGCCGGCGGACGAGAGGTACCGATGTCTCATCTCCCGTGAGCCTGGTCAGGGCTGCTTGCGAGGGCGGGTCGTCTTCGGGGGGCGCCAGGTGGTGAGGTCGTCGTCGCCGAGGTGCAGGCGGTCGCGGGTCTGGGTGAGGAAGCCTTCGTAGATGTCGGCAGGGCTGGCGCCGTAGACGTAGTCGAACTCGTCGTGCCACTGGCGCACCCAGGGCAGCACCTCGCGAAGCCCGGCGAGCAGCGGGGTCAGCCGGTCGGCGCCCCAGCCGTGGTTCTGCTCCCGGTCGACGATGACGGTGGCGAGAGCCTGAGCCTGCTCCTTGTGGTCCCAGCCGGCCCAGCCGAGCACCAGGTCGTCGTCGCGGCCCGCGTGCGGGTAGGAGATGAACCGCTCCTTCGGCACGTCGAGCTTGCCGCGGTTACGCCAGTACGAGACCTTGAGGAAGTCACCCGAACCGTACTTCGGCGGCACCGGAATCGCGTCCCGGATTCTCTTCACCTCCGCCTCGGCCCTGGCCTGCTCGGCCTTGAGCCTGGCCCACTCGGCGGCGGCCCGCTCCCGCTCCGTCTCGCTCGCGACCCCGCTCGCCTCGCGCTCCGCTCCCTCGCCCGCCCTTTCGTCCGCTGCCCGCTCGCGCTCGGTTTTCTCGATCTCGTCGATGACCTTGTGCTGCTCCTCGGCCGCCTGCCTGGCCGTGTCCGCGACGGCCTGGGCCGCGTCCTCCCGGCGCTGCCGATCCCAGACGTCCTCCCAGTCGGCGCGCTTGCTCAGGCCGGAGTCCTTGTAACGGAGCTGCGAGAGGTAGGGGACATGCTCGTCGGCGACCAGCTCGGCGACCACCTTCTCCAGGTCCTTGCCGGGGGCGTACAGCTCGGCGACCGAGACGAAGTCCACATCGGGCCGGAGCAGGTCGGCGAGCTGCGCGGTGCTGAGCATCCGAGGCTGCTCCATCCCGTCCAGATAGTGGAACCAGAGCTCCCGCGCCTCACACCGATCCAGCAGCCAGTTGCGCAGGGCCTTCGCCTGGAGGGAGTCCCATCCCTCGGTGGCCCAGCGGCGCTTGCACTCGGGCCGCTCGATCAGCCCGATGTTCCGATCCGTCTCGATCAGCGCGATCCGCTTCTCCACCACGGCCTTGTACTCGGCCGACCAGTGCTCGGGCAACTCGGTGATCGGCGTCGAACCATGCCGCACGAACCACTGCGTCTCTGCTTCCCCTCGCGCCATCTTCCGAGCCAGCACGATCTCAAAGGCACGTTCGCCAAGCTTCAACTTCGGCACGACCTCCGCCGGAGCGGCCATCTCGTCGTCCAGCAACCCGTAGAGCGAGTAGACCTTCCAGTCCAACTCCTCCTGGGAAGCGATCATCTGCGCTCGGATTGAATGCCACTCATCGCGTGCGAGCCTTAACCGCTCCCGAGTCGGTGTTTTTGCCGCTACCTTATCTGGACTTACTGAAGAAAGTTGTTGAGCTAGGACATCCAGCAATCGCCCGTGTTCCACTGGCGGTATAGGTGGAATTGGAAATTCTTCCAGCTTTGTTCCCGTAAACTCAAACCGGTTTTCCCAAGCCTCGTCCTGCACGCCCCTCCCAATGCCACTCCCGCCTTTGGGTTGGCTAACTTGCTTGAGCCAAAAACAGGTGGTAGAGCTGTTGAGGATCGCCAATAACTCCACGTGCTCTTCTTCAGTGGCCTTCTTGCTGAGCTTGATCACGGGAACGGACCGATAAAATGCTTGACCGGTGCGGTCTAGTGTCCACTGGTTGTTAGTTACGACCCACGCAAACGGGAGGGACCATTCATGCGTGTCACTGTCTTTGGGGAGTTGGTGCCAAGACCACCAAGCTTTCCCTTTTTTTTGGTAGGTTGATCCGCTTCCGATGGTCCGCCCTTCCAGTACTGCTCTGTAGGGCCAAAGACGGTAATTAAGCTGTGCCGGAAAGTCTTTAGAGCTAATTAGCTCCTTCTGGTCGTCATAAGGAAATATTATGTACTCATGGTCGTTGATCACCCAGTCGCGGACGTCGTCTCCTCGGCTGGTCCGGATCGCCATAAATTCTTCTTCGGCTGCGATGTTAGTGATTCTTTTAGGTAGACTGAATGCCTCGTCTGCGTGCGTGTCCCCGAAGAATCCGATCCTCGCGACCAGTTTTCCCAGTCGCTTCCGCGATGCACTCTCTAGGAGTTCTATAAGTTCTAGACCTCCATCTTGAAGAATCCACGGAAAGCGACGAAAGTATCTTTTCTTGTCTAGGTCACCGACGCTAACCCATTCGCTGGATGATCCTGGCTCCTCAATTTGATCAACAATTGCGCGCCACACTAAACCTTTGCTAGCGACTTCCGGCGCTCCTGGTTCGCCGTTCACGGATCTAACAGATCTAACGGTCGATCGACGGCTTTTGCTGGCTCGCCGACCTACTATAATGACAGTGGGTGTTCCGTGTCCTGGAATATAAGAGCCTGAAGTGTCTATGACATGAGTCAATTCAACCCTGTCGGGCAAAAAATCTTTTGCGAGCCTTTCGCCGAACTCGCGCTTCATGAACGAGTTGGCTGTAATTTGGCCGGCGTATCCCGCGCTGCGGCCGTCTGGGCCTTGGCGTTGAGCCAAGTCGAAGAAGCGCTGCATGAATGGAATGGAAAGGGAATACTCGCCCGAGCATGTGTCATACAGGTCTTTGTACAGTTTGCTGAGCTTTTTGTCTCCAACTGTAATGTAGGGCGGATTGCCAACCACGACGTGATAGCTGCCTTCCCTTAAAATGCCCGGGAACTCGTGGACGTCCTCAGTGGCATACGCGAACTCGGCCAGTTCGTCTCTCGGGAGGTCGGCGACCTCTTCCTCGTAGGTCTGTGAGAAAAGGTCACCCTGTTCGTTGGCGGCGGCGAAGAGCCTGCCCTGTTCGCTGACCCCGTGCAGGATCGCGGCGTCGGACTCCATGGTGGGCAGCGCGAGCTGGCGGGCCTTGATCAACGAGTCGCCGATGGCGAGGTTCAGCGGGAACTCGTAGCTTCGAGCCTCGGCGAGGGTGGTGAAGCCCGAGGCCCGCAGCGCCGCGATGAACAGCCGGAAGCGGGCGACCGCGATGGCGAACGGGTTGAGGTCCACCCCGTGGACCGCCTTCAGCGCCAGCCGTACCAGCTCGCGCCTGTCCCGCATCGGCGCGTGCCGGGTCCACTCGTCCAGCAGCCGGTGGAAGGCGCCCAGCACGAAGTGACCGGACCCGCAGGTGGGGTCGATCATCCGGATCTCGTCGTGGCCGAACTCGGCGATCGCGGGGGTGAGCGTGTAGTCGAGGATGAACTCCTCGACGAACTCCGGGGTCTGCAGCAGCGCGTACGTCTTGCGGGCCGCCTCGGACAGGTCCTGGTAGAGGTCGCCGAGGAAGCGGGTGTCCCAGTCCTCGGTGGCGAGGGAGTGGACGAGCACCCCGTCCTCGCCGCGCCGTCGCCAGAAGCCGATCAGCTCCTTGGCCGCGTCGTGCGAGATCGGGATCTGGTAGAGCGGGTTGTGCCTGCGGTCGAAGAGCAGCGCGCCGGCCTGGGAGTCCGCGATCTCGGCGAACGCGGCGAGCAGCCAGCCCCGGTCGGTCTCGGCCGGGTTGACCCGGAAGAACTCCTCCTGCGCCTCCTCGGCGAGCACCATCCGCTCGGGCGAGGGACCGGCGAGGTATGGCGAGGTCAGCAGCCCGTTGTCCTCGCAGAACCGGACGAAGACCGTGCCGAGCACCCAGGCCGCCGCGGCCTGGGTGACCCGCTCGTCCCGCCACGCGGCCCAGGTCGCCGCCGTACGGCCCAGCCGGAACGCGAGCCGGTACTCGGCGTCCAGCCGGTCGCGGACCCTCCTCGCCGTGCCGTCACCGGTGCCGACGATCTCCGAGGCGGTCTCCACCTGGTCCCGCAGGTCCTTCTCCAGTGCCCTGACCTGCTTCTGCAGGTCGGCCAGCAGTGCCTTGCGGTCGATCACGACGCTCTCGCTCCACTTCGGTGCTGGTTGGCCACCCAGGCGTCGGGCAGCTTGATCCACTCGTTCGGCAGCTGGGCCGGGGTCAGCGCCCCGTCCAGGTTCGGCGAGCGGTTCGGGTCGGTCATCGGGCAGAGCAGCCAGATCGGCGACCCACCGGCCCGTGCCCGGCCGGCGAGGCGCCGGATCACCCCCAGCCCGTCGTACCTGGCGGCGGCAGCGGCGTCGTGCAGCAACAGCGGGCCCGCGGCGCGCCCGGAGCCGGAGGGCCCAGGACCGGCGTGCCCGGCCTCTCGACGCCCGGAATCCGGATTCGAGGTCGGCGGAGGCGGGGCGTCGGGGAACGGGGTGTCCGACAGCAGCGCGTCCAGGCGCGGAGCGACCAGTGCCCAGGCGTCGCGGGCGTACTCGGCGAGCTTGAGCGCGCCCCTGCTGCCCGGCTCGGCCAGGTCGGCACCGAGCACGGTCTGCCACGTCGGCAGCGGCCGGGGATCGATCAGCTCGTGCAGTGCCGCGACGAAGAGGCCGGTCACGTTCACCGGCAGGGCGGCGAAGCGGCCGATCAGCTCACGGCGGCCCCGCTCGTACCCGGTCAGGCCCACGGTCAGCGCGCGGAAGCCGCCCTGCCCGGCCGAGGTGAGCCGCTCCTCGGTGCGGAGCGCCTCGGCCAGCTCGGGGGTGGCCGCCGTCCAGCGCGACGCCCCGGTGCGGGTGGACCGGCGCCGGATGACCGTGCCGGAGACCGAGTCCGGCGACTGCGGCGGGACGTACCGGCCGTCCCGCCAGCGGATGTCGAAACCGGCGTCGCGGAGCAGCGTGTCCAGGCGCGGATGGCCGGGAAGCGGGGCGAGCGCGGGGAAACGGGCCCGCACCCGTTCGCGTACCTGCTCGGGTCTGAGCCCCGTGGGATGCCCGTCGCCCCCGCCGAGCGGTATCACGCCCGCCTGGGTGAGCCGGAGCGCCCGCACCGGGTCCAGATCGCGCGGATAGATCTCCAGCCGGGAGGTGGCCGCGGCCCGCAGCGAGGCCGCGGCGGCGAGTTGGACCAGGCGGCGGTCCTCCAGCACCGGGGCCTGGCCGGGAACGGGTACCGCCCGCAGCTCGCGAAGGACCGCCGCCGAGGTCGGCAGCACCTCCTGGGCGGCCAGCCGGTCGGCCGCCTCGCCCAGCGCGTCGGCGTAGTCGAGCAGTGCCGTGGCCGCCGGGGTGTCGGGGGAGTCGTCCGCCCCGACCTCCAGCGCCACCATCAGCCGGTCACCCGCCCGTTCGCCCTGCCGGTCACCGCGGCGGTCACCGCTGTGGTCACCGTGGCGGTCGTCGTGGCGGCGGAGCAGCAGCCGGGGCTCCTCGGGCTCCTTCACGACCGGGTCGATCTCCACCGCCGCCCGTACGGCGGCCAGGGCGAGCGCCCGGCGCAGCGCCGGATCGGTGCGGCTGGAACCCCGGGCGGCGAGGACCGCCTCGGCCAGCTCGGCCACCGCCATCACCCGGCCGCTCTGGGCGAGAAGCTCCAGCACCTCGTCCCGGACGCTGCGGATCACCGGTTCCGTGTACCACCGGTCGCGTTGCCGGGTGAGCATCTGGGCGACCCGGCCCCTCGTCACCGAGACCGCCGTGGCCACCGCCTCCTGACGCGGCCACGGCGGAAGGCCGGGCAGCGCACCGGTGGAGTCGGGCAGCCCCAGCAGCAGCCGGATGGCCTCCACCTCGCCCGCGTTGCGGCCGTTCTTGTGCCGTTCGGGGACGAGCAGGGCGGCGACGGTGTCCAGGCCGATCCGGCTGAGCACCACCTCGTCGTCGCCGTCCAGCGCGGCGGCCTCCTCGCGGGCGGCGACCCGCTCGCCGGTGGTGATCGGCTCGCTCTCGTCGAGCCGGGTCCGCCAGTCACGGATCCGGCGCTGGAGCTCCTGGCGGGTCTTGGCGCCGAGACCGGGGAGGGTGAACAGGGTCTTGGAAGGGAGGCTCAGCAGGTCGCCGACCGTGGTGGCGCCCAGCCGGTGCGCCGTCGACACCGCGCGGGAGGTCAGCCCGGCGGTCTCCAGCACGGTCGCGCGGGTGGCGGCCAGCGCGGCGGCGTCCCGCGCCTCCTCCGCGGTGACCTCCTCGGCGGGCAGGTCGCCCGGGTGCCCGGAACCCACCGGCGGCACCGCGTCCGAGCGCCGGAACACCTGGAACCAGGCGTTGCGCATGTCTTTGAGCGACTCGAACCGCTGCCGTGCCTCGCGGTGCAGCGCCCGCAGGAAGAACTCGACCAGCCCCTCCCTGACGGACGGGTCGAACGCCTCGGCGGCCAGGGTGGGCGGGCCCTCGGTGTAACGGGGCTCGGTCGCGTTGTCGCCCCAGGCCGGCAGCTCACCGGAGGCCATCTGGTGCAGGGTCACCGCGAGCGCGTACCGCTCGGCGTGCGCGTCGTAGACGGTCCGCTTCGCCGTACCGAGGAAGGGGTCGAGGTAGTACGGGGTGCCCGCCTCGATCTCCCTGACCGAGATGCCGGCCAGCGAGAAGTCGAAGAGGACGAGCTGGCGGGTACGGTTCGGGCGGACCCTGATCGCGATGTTGTCCGGCTTGATGTCGCGGTGGGTGACGCCCTCGCCCTCCAGGAAGTCCAGCGCGCCGAACAGGTAGTCGCTGTAGGTCTCCAGCTCGTCGGGGGTGAGCGCGCCCTGCTCGCGGATCTTGCGGGCGACGGTGTGCTCGCCCGCGTGTTCCAGCACGATGCAGGTACGGTCGCCGATCCGGACCGGCTCGGGGCGGACCAGCTTGATGACGCGCGAGTCGTCGCGCAGGTCGCGCAGCACCGACGCCTCGTGGTCCAGCCTCGCCGCCTTCTCGTCCGACAGGGCGACCTTGAGCACCTCCAGCTTCTCGCTCCGCAGGTTCGTCACCAGCAGGGCACGGGAGGTGGAGCCGGTGCCGAGCCGCTTCTCCACCCGCCACTCGCCGCCGATCACGTCGCCCTGCCTGGCCTCCAGCGGATCGAGGTCGTCTCCCGGCTGCTCGTCGGCGGGGTGCACCGACTCGGGGGCGGTCGCCTCGTCCTCGACGACCTCCAACATCTCCAGGAACTCGGCCACGCTGGTCAGCCGCTGTACGGGCACCGGTGCGGTGGCGGCCTGGACCAGCTCGTCCATGAACCCGGTCACCGAGTCGGCGACCGTCGAGGGGCGCAGGCCGTTCTCCTTCGACAGCCGGGCCAGGAGGTCGGCCCGACGGTCGCTCGGGGGCAGGCCGGTGAGCAGCAGGTAGGACAGGGTGCCCAGGCCGAACACGTCGAGCGCCACCGGGTCGGGGCTCGGCGTGTTCAGCTCCGGGGCCAGGTACGCCTGGGCGGACGCCTCCATGTGCTGGCCGACATGGCTGCTGGAACTCATCCCCGGGGTCGAGCCGTCGGTGCCCTCACCCCGGGTGGCGGTCTGCCAGTCGCTGATCTGGAGCTGCGGGTTGAGCCAGCCCTGCTCCCGCGCGTCCCTGGGCGCGCGGCCCGGCGTGACCAGCACGCTGCGCGCCGACAGCGCCCGGTGATGCAGGTGCCGCCCGTGGGCGTACGACACCGCCTCGACGAGCTGGCGGATCAGGTTGAGCCGGGTGAGCAGGTCGAGGCGCGGGCCGTACTCGCCGATGTAGTGGTCCAGGCGCATGGCGCGCGGGTCGTGCCGGAAGATGAGCGCCGGGCCCATCTCGTGCTGCTCCAGGGTGTCGACCCGCACGATGCCCGGGTGACTGATGCCGTGCAGGGCCAGCACCTCGCGGCGGGCCGCCCGGCCCATGCTGGCCCGCATGTCCTCGTCGGCGTTGCGCTCGACCAGGTAGATGCGGATGCGGCGTTTCTCTGCGTCGATGTCGCGGTGCGTGGCCAGGTGGTCTTCCCAGGTGGGCCCGGCGTCGAACGGGCGCGGCTCCAGCTCCCAGGCTCCCACCTGGAGGTGGGAGCGGCTCTTGGCGATCCCCACCTTGTGCAGCCAGCCGCCGAGCGGCCGGGAGATCTCCGGGGTGATGCGGCGGCGCTGGTCGCGGGGTGCCGCCGTGAGCAGGTCCGACAGGATCTTCGGCAGCCGGCCGTTCTCCGGCCCGTAGACCCCGGTGAGGTGCTGGTCGGGCAGCTCCACCTCCAGTGAGGGCACGGAGAGGAAGACGGCGGCGTGGATGTAGGGGATCCGCACCCGGTGCCCGGCGGCCTGCTGCAGCAGCGACTTGAGCTGCTTGGCCTTGGAGTCGGCCAGGTGCAGCGGGTTGTCGAAATAGCGGGTGCGGCTGCCGGTCGTCTGTACCCAGTTGGCGCCGCTCGCGCCGAGCCGCCCGTGCAGGCTCTTGATCTCGATGAGGAAGAGCCCGGCGGGCGCGGCCACGAACAGGTCGACCTCGCGGACGTGCCCGGTGTTGGCGGTGAAGGTGAAGTTCGACCAGGCACGGTACGGATCCATGTCGGGCAGCCCCGAGCGGACGTGTTCCAGGGCCTCGCGCTCGTGCTGGTACTGGGAAGGCGTGATCGTGGTCCAACGGCCTTCTAGCACGTTAAGGATCTCCAAGGCAGTGGGGGTCTGCGTGGCTGTGCACCAGGGTAGATCGCGGACCCCGCCGAGCCGGGGGACTTCGATAACGGGCTGCTTACAGTGAGCCGACTCCCATCAGGTGGGGGTGGCGGCGGCGAGGCGGGTGGAGAGGGCGCGGATGCGGTCGACGAGCTCGGGCGGCTCGTGCACCTCGAAGCCGATGTCCATCAGCGCGACCCAGACGGCGAGCTCGTCGAGGTCGTTCGAGCCGCTGGACAACGTGCAGGACCGCTCGTCGATCGGCTCGATCGCTCCCATCGTGGCCGGCATGTGCTCGGCGACGACCTCGGCCGGAGCGTACATCGTGAAACGACCCTGGTACCGATAGGGCGCGCTGGAGATCGACCGGGACATGTAGGCCGCCAGGTCGGGGTCGGGCGGGTCGCGAGGCACGAATCGCGGCCCGTTCGGCGTCCGCAGGCTCAGGCGGTCGATCCGATAGGTGCGCCAGCCGGCCCGGCCGGTGTCCCAGCCCAGCAGATACCAGTGCCGCCCCGAATGGACGAGCCGGTAGGGCTCGGCGGCGCGGACGCTCTCCTGCCTGTCGTGCGTCCGGTAGTCGAACCGCAGGGTCTCGTGGTCGCGGCAGGCGGCGGCGATCGCGCTCAGGGACGCCGGGTCCACCGCCGAACCCGCCCGTCCCATCGGCACGGTCATCGACCGCAGCGCGTGCACGCGCTGCCGGAGCCGGGACGGCAGCACCTGCTCCAGCTTGGCCAGCGCCCGCACGGAGGTCTCCTCGATCCCCGACACCGAGCTCCCGGCCGCCGTTCGCAGCCCCACCGCGACCGCCACCGCCTCGTCGTCGTCCAGCAGCAGCGGCGGCAGGTCCGTGCCCGCGCCGAGCCGGTAGCCGGGCGCGCCCGCGGTGGCGTGCACGGGATAGCCCAGCTCGCGCAGCCGCCCGACGTCACGGCGTACGGTTCGCGTGGTCACGCCGAGCCGCTCCGCCAGTTCCGCGCCCGCCCACTCCCGATGGGTCTGCAGGAGCGAGAGCAGTCTGAGCAACCGGGCCGATGTCTCCAACATGCCCCCAGATTGCCGTACTCCTAGGACCGGTCCTGTCCTAACCCCTCCCTAGCGTGATCACCATGACGTTCACCACGGAGATCGCTCCGTTTCGCATCGATATCCCGCAGTCCGCGCTCGACGACCTGCACGACCGGCTGGCGCGCACCCTCTGGCCCGACGAGCTGCCCGGCGTCGGCTGGTCGTACGGCATCCCGGTCTCGTACGTGCGGGAACTGGCCGAGTACTGGCGCAGCGGGTACGACTGGCGAAAGCACGAGGCGGCGCTCAACGAGTACCCGCAGTTCACCACCGAGATCGACGGCCAGAACATCCACTTCCTGCACGTGCGGTCCCCCGAGCCGGACGCGCTGCCGCTCGTCCTCACCCACGGCTGGCCCGGCTCGATCGTCGAGTTCACGAAGGTGATCGGCCCGCTCACCGACCCCCGCGCACACGGCGGCGACCCCGCCGACGCCTTCCACGTCGTCGCCCCGTCCATACCCGGCTTCGCCTTCTCCGGCCCGACCCGCGAGACCGGCTGGGACCTGCACCGGGTCGCTCGCGCGTGGGCCGAGCTGATGAGCCGCCTCGGATACGAGCGCTACGGCGCCCAGGGCGGCGACAGTGGCTCGGTCGTCTCCCCGGAGCTCGGCCGCGTCGCTCCCGACCGGGTGGTCGGCGTGCACGTCAACGGCGCGCTCGGCTTCCCGACCTTCGACCCGGCCGAGATGGAGGGCCTCACCGAGACCGAGCAGGCCCGCATGATGATCTACGCCGACAACGACCGCTCCGGCTACGCGATCCTCCAGGCCACCCGGCCGCAGACCGTCGCCTTCGGCCTGCACGATTCCCCCGCCGCCCAGCTGGCCTGGATCGTGGAGAAGTTCAAGGAGTGGACCGACCCCGCGCACGACCTGCCTGAGGAGGCGGTCGACCGTGACCAGATGCTCACCGACGTGACGATCTACTGGCTGACCCGCACCGCCGCCTCGTCCGCCCGGCTCTACAAGGAGGGCTCGGCACAGTGGGGGACGCCGGTCGAGCGTTCGGAGATCGCGCACGGGGTCGCGGTCTTCCCCGGCGACGGCGGGATCCGGCGTGTCGCCGAACGCGAGCACAACGTGATCCACTGGTCGGAGTTCGACCGGGGCGGCCACTTCGCCGCGATGGAGGCCCCCGACCTGCTGGTCGACGACGTCCGGACGTTCTTCCGTAAGGTCCGCTGACGATACGGAATGTGTCCGGCCGCCGGTGCTCCGGGCGACGTCCGAAGGCTAGGAGCGGATACCGAGCAGGGCCTGGGCGAGGGCCACGGTGAGCAGTTCGGCATCGGTCAGTTTGGGTGGGCGGCCCAGACGGGCGGGGCCGCCGGGAGCGCCGAGCCAGTCATCGATCTTGACCTCGTCTAGCCGGCTCGGCGACCTCGTGCGCGCCGCCCTCGTCCTTGTCCACTTCGAGCATCGCCGGATCAATTGAAACTCACTGAGAAAACGTCACCGCGGGAACGTTCCTCCGGCCGAGTACGAGGAGACGTTCCACCGATCAACCGCCGGCACCGGCCTGGCGATCGAGACCCAAGCGATCCAGTCTCCAACTTTGCCGGGGCGGCCCAGTTCCAGACGAATGACCTGGCCTTATATAAGATGCAATGGTTTATGGAGCCTTGTTAGGGTGCCGGGATGCCTGCTCAACGCGTCTTGCTGCCACGGTCGACACCGGCCGCCTCGGGGATGTCATCCCGTTCGATCACCGCGTTGCTGGACCGGCTAGAGGCACGATCCGTTGAGTGTCACTCCATCATGGTCGTACGCCGCGGTCACGTCGTCGCCGAAGGCTGGTGGGCACCGTACTCGGCCGAGCGCCCGCACCTTCTCTACTCGCTGACCAAGTCGTTCACCTCGGTCGCCGTGGGGCTCGCGATCGCCGACGGTCTGCTCTCGCTGGACGATCGGGTGGTGGAGGTGTTGCCCGACCACGTCCCGGCCGACATCTCCGAGCAGGCACGCCGCCTCACCGTTCACCACCTGCTGTCCATGACGACCGGACACCGCACCGACAGCCTCGCCGAGGCCTGGCGACTGGAACCGCACGACCTGGTGAAGGGCTTCTTGCGCGTACCGTTTCCCGAAGCCGAGGGAACACGGCACGCCTACGACAACCCGACCACCTTCGTCCTGGCCCGGATGGTGGAACGGGTCACCGGCCGCGGCCTGCCGGAATTTCTCGATGAGCGCCTTTTCGCGCCGATGGGCGTCGAGCACGCCGAATGGGACCGGGTGGCCAGTGGTGCCGCCTTCGGATTCCACGGGCTGCATCTCACGACCGAGGCCGTCGCCGCCTTCGGCGAACTGCTGCTGCGCGGCGGCCTGTGGGGCGATCGGCGGCTCGTCCCGCGCGAATGGGTGCGGCTCGCGACCAGACGGCACATTGACACCCTGCCATTCGAAGACGGGTCGGGGAACGCCGACTACCTTCGCGGTTACGGCTACCAGTTCTGGATGTCGCGTCACGGTTACCACGGTGACGGCTCCTTCGGCCAGCTCTGCGTGGTCGTCCCGTCGCACGATCTCGTGGTCGTCGTGACTGGCGCCAATACGCAGGCACAAGCCGTGTTCGACGCCTTGTGGGAGTGCCTGCTGCCCGGCATGGACGGCGCGGGAAGCACCCGCGACGATGAGATCCTCACCGATCGGCTGCGGGGGCTGTCACTCGCGCCAGTGCCGGGCTCGGCCGCCCCGGAGCGTTCTGTCAGGGCGAGGCTCGACGCCTCCGCCGAAGACTCGGCCCTGCCCGATGCGACCACGGTGACCGTCCATCCCGTGGACGGTGGGTGGCTCCTGGGAATCGGGTCGTCCCTCGACGTCGAGGTCGGCCACGGCCGATGGCGGGAAAGCTCACCGCTCGGCCGCCCCGTCGTCGCGGCCGGCGCCTGGCAGGGCGACACGTTCGTCGCCGACCTTTACCTCATCACCACCCCGCACCGGGTCCGGCTGGTGGTCGACGCCGACGCGGGCACAGCGGTCGCGACGTGGAACATCGTGCCCCTGACCGGACCTGGTCTGGCGTTGCATTTGCGGTCGCCGCTGATGACACGGCCCGACGTCGCGTAGGTGACATCAGCTGGGCTCTCAGGTGTCGGTCCGGTTCGGACTCTGATCGATCATCGATGGGCGACTGGTTTCCTGGACATCGAAACCCTGCATGCCCGGTATCCCACCGTGCGCCGGCACAACTACGCCGAATGAGCATGACAGTACTAGCGGTCGCTCCACTTGATCTCGTGGGGGAGCAGGGTGAACGACCTGCCGTCCACGGTCGTGGTGATCTTCGCGTCGACGGTGTTGACCATCAGCAGCCGCCGAGGCTGCGCGAGCACCCGGACGCCGGGGTCGGAGGAGGTGACGGGCTCCAGTTCGGCTCCGGCGGGGAACCAGGTGGTGAAGTCGGCGATGAGTTTGCCGGTCGGCAGTTCGGCGCCGGTCCGCGGGTCCCACATGCACCCCTGGCAGGCGCCCTCCTTGGTCTGCGGATTCCAGTACAGCGCCGTGGCGGCACCGCTCTTCGCGAACTCGATCATCGAGGCGGCCTGGACGGCGAGCCGCATCGGCTCGGGCCAGGTGGTCTTGTCCTCGGGAACGAAGTACCACTCCGACCACCAGACCGGCATGTCGCCGGTCTTCTCGCGCAGCCAGGTGGTGACCGCGCTGAACTTGCCCAGCGCGCCGAACGCGTCGGGCAGCATCTCGTGGGCGTCGGTGAGCGAGGCGCCGTCGACCACGACGAAGTCGGCGCCCTTCTTGTTCTTGAACCAGTATTCGAAGGCGTCCAGGGCGTTCTGGTTGACGACCCCCCACGGCCCCCGCAGCTCGGATTTTCCTGTCCTGTTGCTGTCGAAGCCGAGATAGGGACCGCCGACCATGGCGTCGGGCCGGACCGCCTTCACCGCGTCGTAGACCTTGTTGTAGAGCTCGGTGTATCCCTTGAAGTCCGCGGGCTTGGAGTGGTCCTTCCAGAAGCCCTTGAACTCGTTCCAGACCATGAAGTACTTGACGTCGCGATACTTGGTGGCGACGGCCGCCGACAGCTTGGCGAAGTCGTCGAAGTGCTTGGGGTAGGGGGCGTCCTCCAGGTGCTCGCTCCAGCCCACGTCCGTGGTCGGGCCCTCTGGTCCGCCCTTCATCCAGTCGGGGGCGCAGCAGAGCGTCATGATCTGCGTGCCGCCGGACAGCCTCATGAGGTTCGTCCTGCTGTCGAGGTCCTCCCAGTAGAACTCTTTCGGGCGGGGCTGGGGGTTGAGCGCTCCGAATCCCATGATGTGCTGGTTCTGCAGCATCGGGGTTCTGGCGAGCGTCCCGGCCACGACCCGCTCGAACTGCTCGGTGACGTTGTTGGCGCTCACCCCCGTGTGGGTGAGCCCCCAGCGGGGCCACCCGGGGTCGACCGGCGGCGCCTTCCCGATCGCGGTGTCGAGCACCGCGGGTGGGGTGGCGGACTGCCGTACGACGGGGACCGCCTCGTCGGCGGTGTCGGTGGAGGAGCACCCCGCCGCCACCAGCGCCGTCGCGACGGCCACCGCCATGGCGATCACCCGGCCGGGACGTCGCCCTGTGGATCTCCCGCTGTCTGCTGGCACCTGAACATCCTGCCCGATCTTCGACATCCGCTTCACGCCGAGGGTTCCACAGGCGATGTAAGAGCGTCGTACAGGAATGCCGTGCGTGGGTTAAGCATCCCGGCCAACCTGCGGAAACATCCTCCGCGGGCTCCGACTTCGCGGGCGGGACGCCGACCGTCTCGTCACACCGGCCGGCTGGAGGCGCGGAGACGGGTCCCGGGTCGCCATCGTCCTACTTCTCGTGCCGGTGGTGCTGGGCGGCCTCCAGCAGGGCTTCGGCCTGGTGATGGCCGGGGCCGGCGCCGGGGTGCGGGCGGGAGTGGCGGCACCATTCCAGCGCCGTGCGGTGCTCGACCGGGTCGCGCAGGTGCGGGTCGGCGCCGCGCCGCAGCAGGTGCTCCACGCTGGCCGCTCGGCCGTTGCAGGCGGCCAGGCGCAGCGCCTGGCGCCGGTAGAGGAGGTCTTCGGCGTCGATCGGGGTGCCCGCCTCCAGCAGCTGGTCGATCACCGTCAGCCGCTGGTGGTCAGCGGCCATCGCCAGCGCGCGGACGCGGTCGTCCGGCGGGGTGTCGGCCCGCAGCCAGTCCTCCACGTCTCCGGCCGCGGCGGCCTCGCTGAGCCCGGTGATACGGGCGCCGGCCGCCAGCAGGACGTCCAGGACGTCGGTCATGCCGAAGACGGCCGCGTGCAGCAGCGCGGTGCCGCCCGGGACGCCGCCCGCGTGCGGTGCGGCGGTGGCCTCCAGGTCGGCTCCCGCTTCGATGAGGACGGCGGCGACCTCGGCGTCACCGTAGCTGGCCGCGGTGATCAGGGGGGTCTCCGGCTCGCCGGGCTCGCCGTCCACGGGCGCGCCGGCCTCGATCAGCGCGCGGGCGGTGGCGCCGGTGCGGGGCAGCGGCCCGTCGAGGCCGCGACGGGTGGCGTCGAAGCGCAGCATCGCGATGTAGCCGAGTGGGCTGGCCCCGCGGGGGTGGTCGCACCAGTTGCGCAGGCTCTGCTTCGCCTGCTCGGGGTGTGCGGCCAGCAGCGCCCGCAGCCGGGCCAGGTCCCGCTGGTTGAGAATGTCGCGCCGCTCGACCTCGGTCTTCAGCTTCGCCCAGCCGGCAAAACCGTAGCTGCGGGCGATCGCCAGCTGGGCAGCGTTCAGCGTTGGAGTCTCGGTGATGGAGGCGAGGCGCGCACTCGCGGCGTCCTGGCCGGCTTGGGCCGCGCGTAGTAGCTCTTTGGCCTGGCGGCGCAGCTGGGCGAGGTCGGGGCGGTCGGGAAGCTGGGGCATGACGTCTCCCTGGCGAGCCGGTGGTCCGCGTACCGGGCCGATAGGAGATCGTCGGCGTACTGAGTGCTGTGCTGCGGTGAGGTGGACTCTGTCCTGCCCGCGAACCCGGAGGCGCCCCCAGCGCCGTGGACTCCACCATAGTCGAGGTGCGGCCCAGCGAACCCCGAACAGCTCCTAGCGGCCCGGTTGGAAGGCCGACATCGGGATGTGCAGCCAGGTCGGCCGGTTGCGGGACTCGTAGACCACCTCGTACGCGGCCTTGTCGAGTTCCAGGGCGCGCAGCAGGACGGCGTCCTCGGCGCGCAGGTGGCCGCCTCCTGCGGAGTAGCCGGCGAGGAAGGAGGAGCGGTTGAGTTCGGCCCACTCCACCGCGCGGGGGTGGAGCTCGTCGGGGTTGGGGTGGTCGGCGAGCAGGTGGCGGGCGGCGTAGTCGAAGGAGCGGAGCATCCCGGCCACGTCACGCAGCGGGGAGGACAGGGCGCGGCGCTCGGCGATGGGCTGGCCGGGCTCGCCCTCGAAGTCGAGGATGATCCAGTCGTTGTTGGTGCGCATCACCTGGCCGAGGTGGTAGTCGCCGTGGACCCGCTGGACGGGCATCTCCCCGGCCACGTCCGAGACCCGCTGGTAGGCCTCCTCGGCGACGTGGGCGTGCTCGCCGAGCGCGGGCACCTCCTCCACCGCGACGTTCAGGCGGCGGCGGAACTCCTCGACCATCCGCTTGACCTCCTGCGACTCGATCACGTCGGTCGGGAAGGCGGCGGCCATCTCCAGGTGGACGGTGGCGGTGGTCACGCCGAGGCGGTAGGCCTCCGAGCTGAAGTCGCCGCCCGCGTCGGAGGCCGAGGGTTCGAGGGAGCCGTACAGGTCGCGGACGCTGGCCAGGGCGAGGGCCCAGCCGTCGTTGGCGTTCGTCAGGAACTCCTGGGTCATCGCCAGCGTGGTGGTCTCGCCGTCGAGGTCGGTCTCGATCCAGCCGTACGGCTGGGCGATGTGCGTGCCGTCGCGGAGGGCGAGGGCGGTGACGATCTCCAGTTCGGGGTTCACCCCGGCGGTCAGGCGGCGGAACAGCTTGCAGATGTAGGTTTCGCCGTACACCAGCGAGGTGTTGGACTGCTCGGCGCCGAGGACCAGGCTGCGCTTGGAGGTGTCGATCTCCACCCCTTCGAGGTGGCGGAAGCGGAGGGCACCGAGGTCGCGGCCTTCG
The DNA here is from genome assembly GCF_040635605.1 of Streptosporangium sp. NPDC006930. Lineage (NCBI taxonomy): Bacteria > Bacillati > Actinomycetota > Actinomycetes > Streptosporangiales > Streptosporangiaceae > Streptosporangium > Streptosporangium sp. NPDC006930. Next base: position 122,353 of record NZ_JBEYID010000006.1, read on the forward strand.
GCCATGCCTTCGAGCAGGGCGGCGGTGAGGTCGGCGTCGTAGGCGGCGTCGTAGTAGCCGTCGCCGATGTGGGCCGGTTTGAAGCGGGCCCACTCCGGCGCCTCGCTGCCGAGCAGCAACTGGTAGCGGTCGCGTGCCCCCGACTGGTGAACGGAGATGATCAGATGGCGCAGGCGTGGTGACAGCTCCACGTCCGAGTCGACGACGAGATCGTCGATTGGGCGCCCCTTACCGGCGAACCATCGTTGATGGGTGATCCAGCCGGTAAGGAGCTCCGTCAACACGGCTTTACGCCTCCTGAGATGCGGGTGGCAGGGTGAACCAGTAGAACCCATGCCCAGGAAGCGTCAAAAGATACGGAAGCTCGCCAATCGATGGAAAAGGAACTCCGCCCATCGTCTCCACGGGGACCGATCCCTCGAAGCGGCGCAGGTCGAGCTCCACCGGCTGCGGGAACCGGGACAGGTTGTTGACGCACAGCATCCGGTCGTCGCCGAGCTCGCGCACGAAGGCGAGAACGCTCGGGTTGGACGAGTTCAGCTCGGTGAACTCGCCGAGGCCGAAGACCGGGTGCCGCTTGCGGATGTCGATCATCCGCTTGGTCCAGTGCAGCAGCGAGCCCGCGCTGCGCTGCTGCGCCTCGACGTTGAGCGCCTGGTAGCCGTAGATCGGGTCCATGATGACCGGGAGATACAGACGGCCCGGGTCGCAGTCGGAGAATCCCGCGTTGCGGTCGGGGCTCCACTGCATGGGGGTACGGACACCGTCGCGGTCGCCCAGCCAGATGTTGTCCCCCATCCCGATCTCATCGCCGTAGTACAGCACGGGAGATCCCGGAAGGGAGAGCAGCAACGCCGTGAAAAGCTCAATCTGGTTGCGATCGTTCTCCAGCAGCGGGGCGAGCCGCCGCCGGATGCCGACGTTGGCCCGCATCCGGGGGTCCTTGGCGTACTCCGAGTACATGTAGTCGCGCTCGTCGTCCGTCACCATCTCAAGCGTGAGCTCGTCGTGGTTGCGCAGGAAGATGCCCCACTGGCAGTTCTCCGGGATCTTCGGCGTCTGGGCCATGATCTCGGAGATGGGGTAGCGCGACTCCCGCCTCACCGCCATGAAGATGCGCGGCATCAGCGGGAAGTGGAACGCCATGTGGCACTCGTCGCCGCCGGTGGCGGCGTCGCCGAAGTACTCGACCACGTCGGCGGGCCACTGGTTGGCCTCGGCGAGCAGCACCCGGTCGGGGTAGAGCCGGTCGATCTCCGCCCTGACCCGCTTCAGATATTCGTGGGTCCTGGGCAGGTTCTCGCAGTTGGTGCCGTCCTGCTCGAAGAGGTACGGGATGGCGTCCATGCGGAAACCGTCGATGCCCAGGTCCAGCCAGAAGCGCAGCACCTCCAGCATCGCGTCCTGCACGTCCGGGTTCTCGTAGTTGAGGTCCGGCTGGTGCGAGAAGAAACGGTGCCAGTAGTACTGGCCACGGACGGGGTCGTGGGACCAGTTGGACGTCTCGGTGTCGATGAAGATGATCCGGGCGTCCTTGTAGAGCTCGTCGTTGTCGTTCCAGACGTAGAAGTCGCCGAACGGCCCCTCGGGGTCGTGGCGGGAGGCCTGGAACCACGGGTGCTGGTCGCTGGTGTGGTTCATCACCAGGTCGGCGATGACCCGCATGCCGCGCTTGTGCGCCTCGTCGACGAGTTTCACGAAGTCTCCGAGGTCGCCGAAGTCAGGAAGGATCTTCATGAAGTCGGCGATGTCGTAGCCGCCGTCACGCAACGGCGACTCGTACAGCGGAAGCAGCCAGAGGCAGTCGACACCGAGCCACTGGAGGTAGTCCAGTTTCTGGATGAGACCGCGGATGTCTCCGGTGCCGTCGCCGTTGGAATCGGCGAACCCCCGGATGAGAACCTCGTAGAAGACGGCACGCTTGAACCAGTACGGGTCGCGCGGTTTTTCCTCGTCGAAGGTGTTCGGAATTGGTTCAGGTAGCTGACTCACCAGTGGACTCCCCGCTGTTCTGCCGGTATACGCGTACCCGGCCGGCTCACCGCTGGTTCGCCGCCGCGGCACGCAGAGTGAAGACGTGCGCTGGGTGGATGTGGGGATCGAGGCGCACGTAGTTGTCCTGCCGCCAGCGATACGACTCGCCCGAAAGTTCGTCGTCCACGACGAACTCGGCTTGCCAGTCGAGACCGAGGGCGGGCATGTCCAGCGACACCGTCGCCTCGTGGGTGTTGTGCGGATCCAGGTTCACGACGACGAGGACAACGTCGCCCATGCCGTGCCGTCGTGTGGCCGTGTCATAGGCGCCGGGCAACCGCTTGGAAAAGCAGATCACATCCGGGTGGTTGACGCTGTGAAAACGTAGATTACGCAGTTCCTGGAGCGCCGGGTGTGCTCTTCGGAACAAGTTGAGTTGCGTGATGAACGGGGCCAGGCTACGGCCTTCCCGCTCAGCCTCAACCCAATTGCGGGGTTTGTACTGATATTTCTCACTATCTAGGTATTCTTCACTACCCGGTCGAACCGGTACATTCTCCGCAAGTTCATATCCCGCGTACACGCCCCACGTCGGCATCGCCGTGGCCGCGAGCACTGCTCTGATATGAAATGCCGGGACTCCCCCGTGCTGAAGGTATTCATGGAGAATGTCCGGAGTATTGACGAACACGTTCGGCCGCATGTAGTGCGACGTCTCATGGGACAGCTCGCCCAGGTACGACTCGACGTCCGTGCGCGAGTTCTTCCACGTGTAGTACGTGTACGACTGGTGGAAGCCGACCTTGGCCAGCATCCGCATCATCGCGGGGCGGGTGAACGCCTCCGCGAGGAACAACACGTCGGGATCGGTGGCGTGGATGTCGGCCAGCAGCTTCTCCCAGAAGGAGACCGGCTTGGTGTGCGGGTTGTCCACCCGGAAGATCCGCACCCCGTGGTCCATCCAGAGCCGCACGACCCGCCTGATCTCCTCGTAGATCCCCTTGGGGTCCTTGTCGAAGTTCAGCGGGTAGATGTCCTGGTACTTCTTCGGCGGGTTCTCCGCGTACGCGATCGAGCCGTCGGCGCGGATGTTGAACCACTCCGGGTGCTCCTTGACCCACGGGTGGTCGGGCGCGCACTGCAGGGCGAGGTCGATGGCGATCTCCATGCCCAGCTCGCGGGTCTTGGCCACGAAGGCGTCGAAGTCCTCGAACGTGCCCAGGTCGGGGTGGATGGCGTCGTGGCCGCCCTCCTCCGAGCCGATCGCCCAGGGCGAGCCGGGGTCGTACGGCTCGGGCGTCAGGGTGTTGTTGCGCCCCTTGCGGAAACTGTGCCCGATCGGGTGGATCGGTGGCAGGTAGACGACGTCGAAGCCCATCTTCGCCACGGCGGGCAGCCGCTTGGCGGCGGTCTGGAAGGTCCCGGACTTGGGGGCGACGCCCTGCTCGATGATCGCGCCCTCGGAGCGCGGGAAGAACTCGTACCACGACCCGAACAGCGCCCTGCGGCGGTGCACCAGGACCGTGCGCGGAGCCGACCTCGTCACCAGGTCACGCAGCGGGTGGGCGCGCAGCAGCGCCGCGGTCTCGGGAAGCTGGGCGACGGTGAACCGGGCGCGCGGGTCGATCTCGGTGTCGCGCAGTCTGGCCGCGACCGACTGGAGCGCGGCCCGGTGCCCGCAGACGTGCTGCTGCGCCTCCTTGGCGCGCCTCGCCGTCCTCGCCGCGGGGGTCCTGCCGCTCACCGGCCCGCCGGTCGCCGTCGTACCGGTCGCGGGCCCGCAGTCGGCGGCCCGCACCGCTCTCGCCGCGCGGTCGAAGAGCCGGGCGCCCTCCTCGCACATCAGGTCGGCGTCCAGGCCCCGAGGGATCTTGATGCCCGCGTCGTGCAACCAGGTGGCCAGGGGATCGCCCCACGCCTCCACCCGGAAGCGCCACTCACCCTCGGTGGGCAGCGTCACCTCCACGCCCCACCGGTCGGTGCCGGGGGCGAGCTCGCCCATGGGCAACAGGGGGCCGCGCCCGCCGTCGGGGCCGGTGAACACGACCCCTGCCGCGACCGCGTCGTGTCCCTCGCGGAACACGGTCGCGGAGATCTCGAAGGTCTCACCCGCGGCGGCCTTGGCGGGGCGGCGCCCGCAGTCGACCGTGGGGTGGATGTCCTGAATTGGGATTCGTCCGATCATCGCGTCTCAAGGTAGCGGCGGCACGCCCGGTGCCGCCGGGAAGTAAGCAAGGAAGGATCTTCGTTTGTGCAAGCATCACGGGGCGGTCGGTCTCGTGGCAGGCCAAGACCCCGCCCTGCTGGGACGGCCGGTTCCCGAGGGAGTACATTCTGGCTCGTATCTCCGGTGCCCCAATAGTCCATCTTCATGCCTGCCGATGGATAGAGTGCGGGACCTCTTACTCTTCCGCGAGTTGTCCTAACAGTCGATCACCTCTCTTTGATGTGTTTGGGGTGGATTGATAGCGGTGAGGGGGAGACCCGTGAGTGTTGAGGTCGCCCTCGTGGCGCTGAGTAACTAGGGTCTGGCAGCGTGAGAGCAATCCGTAGGTTTACCGTCCGCACCGTCCTGCCGCCGGAGCTGGCCTCCCTCGGCGAGCTCGTCCTCAATCTGCGCTGGTCGTGGCACCCCGAGACATTGGATCTGTTCGGTGAGGTCGATCCGGCCATCTGGGGACGCGTCGGGTACGACCCCGTCGCCCTGCTGGGCGCGGTCGAGGCCGACAGGCTCCGTGAGCTCGCCGCCGACCGCCGCTTCCTGAGGCGGCTCGCCGACGCCGCCGACGACCTCCGCGAGTACATGACCGCGCCCCGGTGGTACCAGACCATCTCCGAGGCGCCCGAGGCCATCGCCTATTTCTCTCCCGAGTACGGCATCGCCGCCGCCCTGCCGCAGTATTCGGGCGGGCTCGGGATCCTCGCCGGAGACCACCTCAAGGCCGCCAGCGACCTCGGCGTGCCCATCCTCGCCGTCGGCCTGCTGTACCGCCACGGCTACTTCACCCAGTCGCTCTCGCCCGAGGGCTGGCAGCTGGAGCACTACCCCTCCCTCGACCCCGGCGGCCTGCCGCTCACCCTCCTGCGGGAGGAGGACGGCACCCCGGTACGCATCAAGATCAGTCTTCCCGAGCAGCGCACGCTGCACGCCCAGGTCTGGGTGCTCCAGGTCGGCAGGGTGCCGCTGCTGCTGCTCGACTCCGACGTGGCCGAGAACGACAACGCCGCCCGTGACGTCACCGACCGCCTGTACGGCGGCGGCGGCGACCACCGGCTGCTGCAGGAGCTGCTGCTCGGCGTCGGCGGCGTCCGCGCCATCCGCGCGTACTGCAGGGTCACCGGGCACGCCGAGCCCGAGGTGTTCCACACCAACGAGGGCCACGCGGGCTTCCTCGGCCTGGAGCGCATCCGCGAGCTCACCGAGGCGAGGCTCTCCTTCGACGAGGCGCTGGAGGCGGTGAGGGCCGGGACCGTCTTCACCACGCACACCCCCGTGCCCGCCGGGATCGACCGCTTCCCCGCCGAGATGATCGGACGCCAGTTCGGCGGCGACAACGCGTGGCCCACGGTCCCCGTCGACCGCATCCTCGCGCTGGGCGCCGAGGAGGAGCCGGGCAAGTTCAACATGGCCGCGATGGGCATGCGGCTGGCCCAGCGGGTCAACGGCGTCTCCGAGCTGCACGGCGCCGTGAGCCGGGAGATGTTCAAGAGCCTGTGGCCGGGCTTCGACACAGAAGAGGTCCCGATCGGGTTCATCACCAACGGCGTGCACGCCCCCACCTGGGTCGGCCGGGAGATCATGGAGCTCGCCGGTAAGGAGCTGCCCACCCTGGTCGACCGGGCCCAGGGCTGGGAGAGCATCGCCAAGGTCTCCGACGGCGACGTCTGGGGCATCAGGGGACGGCTGCGCGAGAAGCTGGTCGTCGCGGCCCGCGCGCGGCTCCGCCAGTCGTGGATCAACCGGGGCGCCTCGCCGGCCGAGCTCGGCTGGATCGACGACGCCCTCGACCCCGAGGTGCTCACCATCGGCTTCGCCCGCCGGGTGCCCTCGTACAAGCGGCTCACCCTGATGCTGTCCGACCCCGACCGGCTCCGCGCGCTGCTGCTCGACCCCGCGAGGCCGGTGCAGATCGTGATCGCGGGCAAGGCGCACCCGGCCGACGAGGGCGGCAAGAAGCTCATCCAGCAGATCGTGAAGTTCGCCGACTCCGAGGACGTGCGGCACCGCATCGTCTTCCTGCCCGACTACGACATGGCCCTGGGCCAGCTGCTCGTCCAGGGCTGCGACGTGTGGATGAACAACCCGCTGCGCCCGCTGGAGGCGTGCGGCACCTCGGGGATGAAGGCCGCGCTCAACGGCGGGCTCAACCTGTCCATCCGCGACGGCTGGTGGGACGAGTGGTACGACGGCACCAACGGCTGGGCGATCCCCACCGCCGACGGCGTCGCCGACCCCGACCGCCGCGACGAGCTTGAGGCCGCCGCGCTGTACGACCTGATCGAGCACGAGGTCGCCGACCGCTTCTACGACCGGGCCGACGGGCTGCCCCGGCGCTGGCTGGAGATGGTGCGGCACACCCTGGCCTCGCTCGGCCCCAAGGTGCTCGCGGGGCGGATGCTCAGCGACTACGTGGTCGACCTCTACGCCCCGGCGGCCAAATCCGCCCGTGCCCTCTCCGGTGAGGGGTACGAGCAGGCGAAGGGTTTCGCGGCGTGGAAGCTCAAGGTCGGCAGGGCCTGGCCGGGCGTGCGGGTCGAGCATGTGGAGGCCACGGGCCTGGGCGACAGCACCCCGGAACTCGGGACCTCCCTGGAGCTGAAGGCCACCATCGCGCTCGGCGAGCTGGAGCCCGGGGACATCCGGGTCCAGGCGGCCTACGGCAGGGTCGGAGACCACGACGACCTCGCGGACCCTTCCTACACGGACCTGGTCGTCGAGACCGAGGGCGACGACGGCAGGGCCGTCTTCGCCGGGACCGTCCCCCTCGACCGCACCGGGCCCTTCGGTTACACCGTCCGGGTCGTTCCCGACCATCCGCTGGTGGCCTCGACCTCGGAGCTCGGCCTGGTCGCGGTGCCGGAGGAGCCCGTCGGCATGACCAACGGCACCCTGCGCTGACCGCGTGATCACCCGGCGCTCGCCGGGTGACGGGACCTCCGTGGTCCTCCCTGAGAACAGGGAGGACCACGGAGGTTTTCGCGTTCCGGCCCGCTGAGCGTTCCGGCCCGCTGAGCGTTCGGCCCGCTGAACGGTCCGGCAGGTGAGCGGTCCGGCAGGTGGGCGTTCGGCTCGCTGAACGGCCTGGCCCGGCGAGTGTGCGAGCCGCTGAACGTTTCGGTCCGGTGAACGGTGGTGTATGAGTCGCGCATGAATCAGGGGTGAATCGCGCTTGAACGGTCGTACCCGACACGGATGGCCGAGAAGTGTTCTCGTTCGGCCGCCGCGCGTGGTGAGGTGGGTATGGTTCGGGCACTCGACCTGGCGCCCAGCAGAGGTTCCCGGCGCCGTGACCCCGGAGCGCGCCTGATCGTACGGCGGCCCGGCGGCGCGTGGCCCGCGGAGGTCGGTGCCGCGGGCCACGCGGAGGGGACCGCGGCGGGAGTCGCGCGGAGGGGCCGGTCGCCGGCCTCCGGCGCCAACGTCACGGCGATTCGGACAAAATTCCTCTTAAAGTGCAAAATGCGGCTATATGCGTCTTTTCTGTAGTTCTTTCTTGTTTGCGAGGGGGATGGGTAGATAACCGACATCTAGCGCACTCGGGGGAGAGTAGTGGACGCATGGACGTTGAAGGGCCAGCCGGGCGCACTGGGTAACACCGCGGTCACGCTGGTCGAGGGCGGCTCCTTCTGCGTGTGCGCCCGTAACGGTGACATCCTCCCCGGCGGGGCGCAGGGGGTCTATCACGCCGACACCCGGATCCTGTCGCGCTGGGAGCTGAGGGTGGACGAGATGGCCGTGGAGGCACTCAGGGTCCTCCCCGCCGAGCCCTACCACGCGATGTTCCTCGGCAGGGCGGCCCCCCGCCCCGGGCGGGCCGAGAGCAGTCTGCTCGTGCTCAGGGACCGCTACGTCGGGGGCGGCCTGCGCGAGGACCTCACCCTGCGCAACCTGTCCGGCGAGCCCGCCGGATGCGTCGTCGACATCCACGTCGCCTCCGACGTGGCCGACCTGTTCGAGGTGAAGGCCGGCCGGATCCGGCACGTGACCGACGTGGAGATGACGGCCGACAGGACGGGACTGCTGATCGTCTCCTCCTGCCGCTCGCGCGGCACCAGGGTGGTGGCCGAGCCGCCGCCGTTCGCCGTGCCCGGTGTGCTCATCTTCCGCGTCGTCGTGCCCGCGCGGGGTGAGTGGACCGTCAGCCTGCAGGTCAACCCGATCCTGGAGGGCGAGGAGTCGCCCGCGTGGTTCTCCACCCACCGCCCCCTGGAGCACGCGGAGCCCGCCAGGCGCCGTGCCGACTGGGAGCGTCTCAGCCCGATCATCGTCACCTCCGACCGTGTCCTGACCCAGGTGCTGGAACGCTCCAAGGCGGACCTCGGCGCGCTGCGGCTCTTCGGGGCCGGCATGCCGGACGAGCCGCCGACGATCGCCGCGGGCGCGCCGTGGTTCATGACCCTGTTCGGCCGCGACTCGCTGCTCACCTCGTGGATGGCCCTTCCGATGGACCCGTGCCTGGCACTGGGCACCCTGAGACGCCTGGCCAGGCTGCAGGGCACCGTCGACGACCCGCTGACCGAGGAGGAGCCCGGCAAGATCCTGCATGAGCTCCGTTTCGGCACGCGGACCGGTGCCTCGCCGCACGCGGGCCGCGCCTACTACGGCTCGGTGGACTCGACCCCGCTGTTCGTGATGGTCACGGGCGAGCTGCGCCGGTGGGGCGTGTACGGGGAGGCCGTCGAGGAGCTCACGCCGAACGTCGACGCCGCCCTCGACTGGATCCGCAGATCCGCCGACCCGTTCCTGTCCTACCGGCGCAAGACCGACCACGGGCTGATCAACCAGGGGTGGAAGGACTCCTTTGACGGCGTCAACTTCGCCGACGGCACCCTGGCCAACCCGCCCATAGCGCTGGCCGAGGTCCAGGGCTACGTCTACGCCGCCTACATCGCCCGTGCCCACTTCGCCCACCAGGCGGGTGACAGCGCCCTGGAGGAGCGGTGGACGGCCCATGCGGAACGCATCAGGGACGCCTTCAACGAGCGCTTCTGGCTGCCGGACCGGGGCTACTACGCCATCGGCCTCGATGGCGCGGGGCGCGCCATCGACAGCCTCGCCTCCAACATGGGCCACTGCCTGTGGACCGGCATCGTCGACGAGAGCCGGGCCTCCCACGTCGCCGAGAGGCTGCTCTCACCGGAGATGTTCACCGGCTACGGGGTGCGGACCCTCGCCACCACCATGGGCGCCTACAACCCGATGAGCTACCACAACGGCTCGGTCTGGCCACACGACAACGCCCTGATCGCGGCCGGCCTGATGCGCTACGGCTTCACGGGAGAGGCCCAGCGGATCGCCCTCAGCCTGCTGGACGCGGCCGAGGTCTTCGGCTGGCGGCTGCCCGAACTGTTCTGCGGATTCGACCGGGCCGAGTTCGGCTGGCCGGTGCCCTACCCCACCTCCTGCTCCCCGCAGGCGTGGGCCGCGGCGAGCCCCATCCAGCTGGTCAGGAGTCTGCTGCGCTTCGAGCCGTGGATCCCCTACGGGCGGGTGTGGCTGGATCCCGTCGGGCTGGAGGGCCTGCGGATCCAGGGACTGCCGCTCGCGGGCACCAGGGTCACGATCGAGGTCGGCCCTGACGGCGCCACCATGTCGGGGCTGCCGGAGGGGATCACCTTGATCGACGAGTCGTGCGGCCCGCTCACCGCCGCGGGGCGGGTCCACTGATCGTTCCTCCCGCGTCCTTTCGGGTTCCGAGTCCGTCCAGCTTTCAGGTTCCGTGTCTCTTCAGGTGAGGTGGCCATGGTTTCTTCGAGAATCGCTCCCGGATGGTCCGACGGCATGCGCGTCCTGATGGTCGCGCCGCCCTGGTACGACGTGCCGCCCCGGGGCTACGGGGGCATCGAGTCGATGGTGGCCGGTCTCGTCGACGGGCTGACCCGGCGCGGGCACGACATCACGCTGGTCGGTGCAGGCAGGGCGGGGACCCGCGCGCGTTTCCTGAGCACCTACGGGCGGGCGCCCTCCGAGCGGATCGGCGAGCCGCTGCCGGAGATCCTGCACGCGGCGAGGGCGTACGCGATGACCTCCGGGCTCGTCGTGGACGTGATCCACGACCACTCCCTCGCCGGGCCGCTGACCGCGCCCGCGCGGGTCGTCCCGACGGTGATCACCTGCCACGGGGATGTGGGGGGCGAGTTCGGCGAGTACTACCGGGTGCTCGGCGCCACCGTGTCGATGGTCGCCATCTCCGAGGCCCAGCGGCGCATCGCCCCCGACCTGAACTGGGCGGGGGCGGTCCACAACGGGGTCGATGTCACGGCCTTCCCCTTCAGGGAGCACAAGGAGGACTGGGTGCTGTGGCTGGGCCGGTTCAACGAGGACAAGGGCGCCCACCTCGCCATCGACGCCGCCCGTGCGGCGGGGCGGCGCATCCTGCTCGCGGGAAAGCTCACCGAGAAGGTCGAGTGCGACTACTTCGACGAGTACGTCAAACCCAGGCTCGGCCCCGACGCCGAGTACGTGGGTGAGGCCGGCACCGCGCGCAAACACGAACTGCTGGCGGCGGCGAGGTGCCTGATCTTCCCGATCCTCTGGGAGGAGCCGTTCGGCATGGTCATGATCGAGGCGATGGCCTGCGGCACCCCCGTGGTCGCCCTCTGCAGGGGCGCCGTGCCCGAGGTGGTCGTGGACGGGCTGACCGGATTCATCAGGAGCGATCCCTGCGAGCTCCCCGCCGCCGTGGAGGCGGTGGACGTGCTCGACCCGCGTGCCTGCCGTGCCCGGGTGGAGCGCTTCTTCGGCGTGGAGGTGATGGCCCGCGCGTACGAGGCGATCTACCGCAGGACGATCGCCGGGCTGCCAAGGCGGGCGGCGGAGCACCCGGGCAGGAGCGCGGGGGAGAGCAGGGACCTGGCCATGCCCGTCAACTGAGACGCGCCCTATGGTGGATCGCGGTACGGGGACCGAAGGGGATCCCGGCAGGCGGAAGGACGTCCATGGGTGAGTTCGTGCGGGTTGAGACGGCCGACGGGGTCGCGACGATCAGGCTCGACCGGCCGAAGATGAACGCGCTCAACCGGCAGGTCCAGTTGGAGATCGCCGAGTGCGCCCGGCAGGTGGACGCCGACGACGACGTGTACGCCGTGGTCGTCTACGGGGGGAAGGTCTTCGCGGCCGGCGCCGACATCAAGGAGATGACCGCCATGTCGTACGCCGACATGGCGGTCCACTCGCGGGTCCTGCAGGACTGCTTCACCGCCGTCGCGAGGATCGGCAAGCCCGTCGTCGCGGCCGTGACCGGCTACGCGCTCGGCGGCGGCTGCGAGCTCGCCCTGTGCGCGGACGTCAGGATCGCCGGGGAGTCGGCCAAGCTGGGTCAGCCCGAGATCCTGCTCGGCATCATCCCCGGCGCCGGAGGCACCCAGCGGCTGCCCCGGCTGGTCGGCCCGGCCAGGGCGAAGGACCTCATCTTCACCGGGCGTCACGTGTCCGCGGCCGAGGCGCTGGGCATCGGCCTGGTGGACCGGGTCGTACCCGACGACGACGTGTACACCGAGGCCCTCGCCTACGCCGCCCGGTTCGTGGGAGGCCCCGCCCTGGCGCTGCGTGCCGCCAAGCAGGCCGTGGACCGCGGCCTGGAGACCGATCTCGACACCGGTCTGGAGATCGAGCGCCTGCAGTTCTCCGGCCTGTTCGCCACCGACGACGCCGGGATCGGCATGCGCGCCTTCGCCGAGAGGTCCACGGCGAAGTTCACCGGCCGCTGACCTGTCCGGTGAGGTCGGCCGGGCTTGATGGGATAGGTCCTAGCTGATCAAGAATTGCCGGTATCGTGCCGGATTATGGTGCGGTTGGTGAAGCGTGCGCTGGTGCCCGCTCCGCTGCGGCGGGCGGTTCTCGGCTGGTTCGACTCTCGGTACATCTCCAGGGCCGACCACAGGCAGGACGTGAAGGACGCGCTCTGGGAGGTGCAGACGCTGGCCAGGGAGGTCACCGCGCTGCGCGCGGAGGTCGTCGAGCTGCGGGCGCGGGTGGCCGGGGTCAAACTCGACCCGGTGCGGGCCGGGCGCTGGGACGACGCCCACCGGCTGGCCCAGGAGACCGCGGTCGCGCTGGACGGCGTGCTCAGGAACGAGGTGCTGCTCTGGCAGGCCGTGGACCGCGCCACCGGGACCTCCGGGACCGCAGGGGCACCAGAAGGTGCGAAAGGCGCGGGAGGCGTGGGGATCGCCGGGAGGGGGAGCGGCGCGTGAGAGTGGCCTGGACGGCCGACGGCGACACCTGGCACCTGGTGTTCCGGCTGGACCCCGAGGACGACGTCACCGGCCACTGCGCCGACGGCCAGGCACTGAAACTGGCCACGAACACCTTCAGGGCCGAGCTGCCACGGGCACCGCGTGACATCCACCCCGACCTGCTCGCCCTCGCCGCGTGGACCGTGATCGCGCCGTGGACCCGGCGCCGCGTCACCTTCGACCGGCCGATCTCGCCGGAACTCGCCGGGGCGATCGGCGAGGGCTGGGGGGTCGAGGCCGGTCCCACCGGGACTACCGGGACGCGATCCGGCGGCAGACTCGCGATCTCCTACAGCGGCGGGGCCGACTCGGTCGCGGTGGCCGCGATGCTGCCCGACGCGCCGTTCGTGCACTTCCAGCGGGTCTCCCACCCGCGCGTGCCCAACCGGTGGACCCACTACCGATCCGACGTCCTGGCCTCGCTGGCGGAGAAGACCGGCCGCGAGCTCACCGTCGTCCGCTCCGACCTGGAGTTCACCCTCGCCGAGCCTCGTCCCGGCTACCCCGAGCATCACGCGGTCGCCGTGGGCGCGCTGCTGATGGCCGACGAGCTCGACCTGGGGGGCCTCGCCCTGGGCTACGAGCTGGGGTCGCGCTGGCTGGGGGGCGCCCGCTACGTGCACCGATACACGCCCGACAACCTGATGTGGGCCCCGCACGGCGCCTGGGGCCGGGCGTTCGCCGCAGCCGGGCTGCACCTCGTGCTCCCGGTGGGCGGCGTGAGCGAGGCCGTCACGATGCGGCTCGCCCTCGGCTCCGAGCTGCGCGAACAGCTCCGCTGGTGCCTGCGCGGGGTGGGCGGTCCCTGCGGGACCTGCGGCAAGTGCCTGTACAAGGAGCTCATCCAGGCCGCCGTCGAGCGCCGTCCGCTCCGTACCACGATCACCGTGGGCCGCCCGGTCGCCCGCAAGTGGCAGCAACCGCCCCCGTACGGCGGGCAGGAGATGATCGAGTACGGCTGCGCCAGGGTGCCCGGCATCGAGGACACGGTCTTCGCCGCGGCGGCGCGGCACCTGCGCGCGACCGAGTCCTCCACCGCCTGGCTGGACCGTTGCTACCCGCCCGCGATCGCGGAGATTCCCGAACCGTGGCGCAAGCAGGTTCACGACTTCGTGGACGGGGAGATCGGTTTCATGAGCGAGGACGAGGCGCGCCGCGTCGAGACGTGGGGGATGCCGTGAAGGTCTACGTCTCGGTCGACATGGAAGGCGTCACCGGACTTACCGACCCCGAGGAGATGCACGCCGGAGGCCGGGGCTACGAGCGCGGCTGCGAGCTGATGACCGGCGACGCGAACGCGGTCGTCGCGGGGGCGTTCGACGCCGGTGCCACCGCCGTGCGCGTCAACGACGCCCACGGCTCGACGAAGAACCTCAGGATCGACCTGCTCGACGAGCGGGCGACCCTCCTGCGGGGTCCCGGCAAGCCGCTGCGGATGGGGCAGGGGCTCGACGCGAGCCACCGGGCGGCCTGCTTCGCCGGCTACCACGCGCGGGCCGGCGTCCAGCACGGGGTGCTCAACCACACCTGGATGGGCAAGGAGATCCACAACATCTACCTCAACGGCGAGGTCTGCGGGGAGACCCGTCTCGTCGCCTCCTTCGCGGGGACGCTCGGCGTGCCGGTGGTCCTGGTGACCGGGGACGAAGCCGTCTGCGAGGAGGCGAGGGAGCTGCTCGGCGACGTGGAGACCGTCGCGGTCAAGAAGGGCATCGACAGGTTCGCCGCCGAACTCCTGCCGCCCGCCGTCGCCCAAGCCCGGATCCGCGAGGCGACGGCCCGCGCGCTCGACCGGGTCGCCGACTTCCGCCTGTGCGCCCCCGAGCCGCCGTTCGTCCTCGGTGTCGAGTGGAACTCCACCGCGATCGCCGCCGGATGCGCGATCATCCCCGGTGTGACGGCGGCGGGCCCCCGGCACACGGAGTTCACCACCGACGACTTCTCGCAGATCATGGCCCTCCTCGGGATCTTCGCGATGATCGGCGGCCATGTGGCCTGCGGCAGCGGCGCGTACGGGTGACCCTTCCGATGACCGCTCGCCGCCCTTTTCGCTCCCCTTTCGCCACCTGGATCCCCCGATCCGGATAACCTGCGACGCGCGATTCCCCTCACCTTGGTGGCCCCCTTCGCCCTGATGACTCCCACCCACCCGACGACTCCCCTCGCCCTGGCGACCCCCTCGTCCTGACGCCCCTCTTCGCCCCGGCGAACCCCTTCGACCCGACGGTGCCCGATGTGCTGTGACAACCCCCATGAGTGACGAGACGGGTCCCGAGCGGCCCGACACCTCCTCCGCGGTGCCCGCCGCCGCGAAGACCGCGCCACCCGCCGGAGCGGGCCTGACGCGCAGGGCGCTGCTGGTCGGTGTGGGCGCCGCCGGGGGCGCCGGGGCGATGTTCGCGGCGATGGGTGCGCTCGGTCTCGCCCCGGAGTCCCAGGACAGGGACTTCACGCCACCGCAGCGCTCCGACTTCTCCCTCACCGGCAGGGCAGCGGCCAAGGTGGTCGTCCTCGGTGCGGGCGTCGCCGGGCTGACCTGCGCCTACGAGCTGGGCAAGGCCGGGTACGACTGCACGATCCTGGAGGCGTCCGGCCGGGTGGGTGGCAGGACCCTCACGCTGCGCGCGGGCGACCGGCTAGACGAGCTGGGCGGTGAGACGCAGACCGCGGCGTTCGGGGAGGGCATCTACTTCAACGCGGGGGCCGCGCGGATCGCGCCCTGGATGGTCACCATGGACTACTGCCGCGAGCTGGGCGTACCCGTTGAGATCTTCGTCAACAACAACGCCTCCGCGTACGTCTATACCCAGGGCATGACCGCCCCGGCCAGGGCGCGCGCGGCCCGCGCCGACATGTACGGCTACGTCGCGGAACTGCTCGCCAAGGCGAGCAACGCGGGCGCGCTGAACCGGCGTCTCACCGCGGACGACCGCGAGCGGCTGGAGGAGTTCCTGCGGCGCTTCGGCGACCTCGGCCCCGACCTCGCCTACCGGCGGGACTCCACGCGGCGCGGGTTCGAGACCTACCCGGGGGTGAGCGAGGGCGTGCCCGTGGACGCGGCCTCCTCGCTGCGCGAGGTGCTCGCCGCGGGCACCGGCAGATACGTCACCATGGACTTCGGCTACGACCAGGTGATGCCCATGTTCCAGCCGGTGGGCGGCATGGACGCGATTGTCGTCGCGCTCGCCGACGCGGTCGGCCGCGACCGGATCAGGACGGGCACCCGGGTGACCGGGATCAAGAACCTGCCCGACGGCGTGGAGATCACCCACCGGAGCGGCACCGAGGACGGCGTCGTCCGCGCCGACTACTGCGTCGCGGCCCTGCCGCCCCACCTGCTCGCGCGCCTGCCGCACAACCTCGGCACCCCGATCACCGCAGCCCTCCGCACCCCCGTACCCGTCTCCGCGGGCAAGATCGGGCTGGAGTACGGGAGACGCTGGTGGGAGATCGACGACCACATCTACGGCGGTGCCACCGAGACGGACCTGGACATCACTCACATCTGGTACCCCTCCCACGGCTACCACTCCCGCGGCGGCCTGGTGGTCGGCTACTACAACAGAGATGAGAACGCCGACGTGTACACCGGCCTCTCCCACCGCGAGCGCCGCAACCGCGCGCTCACCCAGGGCAAGAAGATCCACGGGGAGAAGTACCGCGCCGAGCTGCGCTCCAGCGTCTCGATCTCCTGGGGGCGCCAGCCGCACATCGAGGGCGGCTGGGCGAGCTGGCCCTCCTACGAGGGCGCGTTCGCCCTGCTGCAGCGCCCCGCGGGCCGGGTCCACTTCGCCGGAGACTGGCTCACCCATCTCACCGCCTGGCAGGCCGGTGCGATGGAGTCCGCGAGGAGAGCGGTCACCGATCTGCACCACCGGGTGCTCCAGACGACCTCCTGAGTGTCACCGCACGGTCGTAAAGTCTTCGGTGCGGGAGAATTTCCAGGGGAATTCCTAGGGAGACGAGACGGCGATGACGATCGGGACGTTGGACTGGACGAGTGCCGCCGAGCGGCCTGACCTGCTGGCCGAGCCGGTGGCGCGGGCCGTCGGCGAGCTTGGCGGGTTCGGCGGCGGAGTCGGTGGGCTCGCCGGGATAACCGTCGCCGAGATCGACCCGGAGCTCGCCGACACGGCGGCCTTCTGCGAGCGCTACGGGGTGGGCATGGACGAGTCGGCCAACTGCGTGATCGTGGCGGCCAGGCGCGCGGGGGAGACCCGCTACGCGGCGTGCATGGTGCTCGCCACCACGAGGGCCGACGTGAACGGGGTGATCCGGCGCCACCTGGATGCGCGGAAGATCTCGTTCGCGCCGATGGACGACGCGGTCACGCTGACCGGGATGGAGTACGGCGGGATCACCCCGCTCGGGCTGCCCGAGGACTGGCCGGTGCTCGTCGACGAGGCGGTGGCGGCCCACCCGGGGGTCGTGATCGGCAGCGGTGTCCGCCGCTCCAAGCTCGCCGTATCCGGCTCCCTGCTGGCGGGGTTGAAGACGGCGCGAGTTCTTCACCTGGCGAACTGACGCGAAAATGAGATTAAGTGGGAGAGGAAATCGGGAAACCGTCGAGGTTCTGTGAACGTTATTCAATCGGGAAATGTGGCCCGATGGTTCATCTCGTGGGCGGGATCTAAGCCGATATGGTGCTTCATGCCATGAATCAGGACGACCGATTGGGCCCTTACCGGCTGCTGAGGCGGCTCGGCGAGGGCGGTATGGGCGTGGTTCACCTAGCCGTCGACCCGCAGGGCCGGCAGGTGGCGGTGAAGGTCCTCCGTGCGGAGGTGGCGGGCGACGACGTCGCGCGTCGCCGTCTTTCGCGCGAGGTCGAGACGATGCGGCGGGTGCGCAGCGAATACATCGCGGAGGTCATCGACGCCGACGTGACCGGTCACCGCCCGTACATCGTGACGCGATACGTCGCGGGCAGTCCGCTGGACGAGGTGATCAAGCAGGACGGCCCCATGGAGCTGCCCGCGCTGCTGCGGGTCGCGCACGGGGTGGCGTCGGCGCTGGCCGCCGTCCATTCGGTCGGGGTGATCCACCGCGACCTGAAGCCGGGCAACATTCTCATCCTGGACGGCGAGCCGGTTCTCATCGACTTCGGCATCGCGCAGGCGGTCGACGCCACCCGGCTCACCCAGACCGGCATGTTCATCGGCACCCCCGGCTATCTCGCCCCCGAGATCATCGAGGGGCACGAGGCCGGGCCGGAGGTCGACGTGCACGCCTGGGCGGGGACCCTGGTCTTCGCCGCCACCGGCCAGCCGCCCTTCGGCAAGGGCACGCTGGAGATGATCTTCTACAACATCACCGCGGGCAAGGCGAACGTCGACGCCGTTCCGCAGGCGCTCCAGCCGGTCCTGCGGGCCGCCCTCCAGCGCGACCCGGCGAGACGGCCGTCGGCCGCCGAGCTGGCGGAGCGGGTGGGACGACTGCTGCCCACCTCCGGCAGGCCCCGGGTGCCCGACGAGATCACCACGGTCGCGGAGTTCGACGACCCCGCCCCCGGCTCCCGTACGCCCGGCACGTCCGGCTTCCCCGGTGCCTCGGGCACCTCCGGACGTCCCGGAGCCTTCGGTGTCCCCGGCACGTCCGGCGCCCCCGGCGCGCGGTCCGGTCAGGGCGGGCTGCCGGGTCAGGGTGATCACGGTCGTCAGGCGGCCCGGCAAGGTCAGGGTTCCACGGGATCCGGGTCCCCGGTCCCGCACGTTCCCGGCCGTCAGGGTGCCGCCGTCGAGCCCGGTGACGTGCCGACCCCGGTGGCGTCACGTCCCGCGGTCCCGCAGCCCACCTCGTGGCCTCCCACGCCCGTGGCCCAGCCCCACGAGTACGTCTCGCTGCTCGGTGCGGAGCAGCCCGACCCGTGGCCCACCCGCAGGGTGACGTCCGAGGAGCTGCGCCAGGCCGCGGCGGCCCAGCAGGCCGCGCACGACCTGCCCACCGGCATGCTCGCCCCCGAGGACGTCCCCACCCGCACCCCGGGCGTCGTCCCCGGAACGGTGCCCGGTCCGTCCACTCCCGCCGTCCACGACCAGGGCGCCACCGCGCCGGTCTCCGACGGGGACATCCCCACCCAGCGGGTCCGCCCCCAGGACCTGCAGGAGTACATCCGCCAGTACACCAACCAGCCCGGCCAGCCCGGCCAGCCCGGCCAGCCCGGCCAGCCCGGCCGGCAGGCGCAGGCGGGTCAGCACGGCCAGCAGGTCCAGCACGGCCGGCAGGGCCGGTCGCCGCTGCCGGGCGGCCGGACCTCGCCGCCCTACCCGCAGCGGCAGGCACCGCCCGACCAGCAGCAGACCCCGCAGGTCCGCACCCCCACGCCGCCGCCCTACCCCTATCCGCACCCCCAGCCGCAGCACCAGCAGCACGCCCACCAGCACGCACAGCACAACCAGCAGCCCCAGCAGCCCGTTCCGGCGGCGCTCCACCCCGGCCAGCGCCCGGGTCACGCGTTGCAGCGCTCCAAGGCGTACGGGGTGGCGGGCGTGCTGATGCTGGTCATCATGACGGTCGCGGCGGTCATCGCCCCGGTGATCGTCGCCGCGCTGGTCATCCCGGTGGCGATCCTGCTGCGCGCCGCCGACATCGCCCAGCCCGCGCTCAACGCCAGAAGGGGCGCGGGCGAGGCGGCCGCCGACGTCCTGCGGGTGCTCGGCCAGCCGGCCGCGCTCCTGAAGTCGATCGGCATCACCGTCGCCCTCGTGCCGTACGCGCTCATCCTCGGCCTGCCGGTGACGCTCCTGCTCGCCGTGCTGGTCAGGGACATGCCGGAGACCAACGCGCTGAGTTGGGGCGTGGCCGTCGCGCTCTGGACCGTCTGCGCCGGACCCGGTGTCGAAGGCCCCAGCCGCCAGATGAGACGTACGCTGGCATCACTGCTGCCGTCGCGCGGCGCGGCCATGATCGCCGCCGCGGGGCTGGCGGTGGTGGCGGGGCTGATGGTCTTCCTGGCGATCGGCACCGTGGGGGAAGCGGCACGACGGGCGGTGTGGACGCCGGTCGACGTCGGGACGGTGGTGACCGAACTGGAACACCTACGAAAGAAGGCGGCGTGATGACCGGCGACACGCGGGCGCCCGAGCGGCTGGGCCCGTACCGCCTGCTCAGGAAGATCGGCGAGGGCGGCATGGGCGTCGTCCACCTCGGGCTCGACGAGGACGGGCGCGAGGTGGCCGTCAAGGTCCTGCACCCGCACGTGGCCGCCGACCTCAAGGCCCGCGACCGGCTCACCCGCGAGGTGGAGACCATGCGGCGGGTGCGCAGCCCGCACGTCGCCGAGGTGCTCGACGCCGAGCTGACGGCGAGGCAGCCCTACATCGTGACCAGGTTCGCCCCTGGCCGCACGCTGGAGGAGACCGTCCTGGAGGACGGTCCGCTCCCCGCGGACCAGCTCATCCGGCTGGCGCAGGGCATGTGCGCGGCGCTGGTGGCCATCCACGCCGCCGACGTCATCCACCGCGACTTCAAGCCGTCCAACGTGATGATCGTCAACGGTGACCCGCTCGTCATCGACTTCGGTATCGCGCACCTGGTCAACGCGACCCGGCTCACCCAGACCGGCATGTTCGTCGGCACCCCCGGCTATCTCGCTCCGGAGATCATCCGCGACTCCGAGATCACCCAGGCGGCCGACGTGCACGCGCTGGCCTCGACGGTCTTCTTCGGTGCGACCGGCAAGCCGCCGTTCGGCACGGGCAGCTTCGAGGTCGTCTGCTTCAACATCATGGAGGGCCGGGCCAACGTCGATCTGGCCCCCGCGTGGCTGCGGGGCTGGCTCAGGCGGGCCCTCGCCGTCGACCCCACCGCGAGGCCGTCCGCGATGGAGCTGCACAGGATGGCCCGCGCCCTCGACCCGAGGGTGACGGCCTTCCACGAGACGCCGCCCACCGCCGTCCTCGACGGCGGGACGAAGGTTCTCAACACCGACGGCACCAGGGTCCTGGACGGCGCCCCGCCGCCGCCCCCGCCTCCGCAGGGCACCCGCGTGCTGCCGCAGGACAGCGGTTACGCCGACCTGCTCCCGCCGGTCGAGTACGCCAAGCCGGAGCGGCGCGAGCGCAGGCCGAGGCAGGAGACCAGGCAGGAACAGGGCCAGGGATCCGCCACGACGGCACCGCCCCCTTACGTCCCGGCTTCCAAGCCGCCGCCCTACGTCCCCGCGCCGCCCTCGGCGCAGGCCAGGGCGGCCGCACCGCCGCCCTTCCCCGACCAGCGGGTGGCCGGGTATCCGGCGCCGCCGCCCACCGGCCAGGCGCGGCCCTACCCGCCGCCGGTCCAGGCGCGGCGCGAGGCCCCGACCCAGGACCGGCCCGCGCCCCGCACCCCTCCGCAGGAGCGCTACCGTGCGAGCCATCCGCTCGCCGCGGCGCTGCTGCTCACGATCCTGGTGGCGCTCGCCTGCATGCTGCCCGTGGTGGTGAGCGTCTTCGCGCTGGCCGCCGCGCTCTGCCTGCGGGTGGGCGAGCACCTCTTCGGCGAACTGGCCCAGCGCCGCTCCATCCGGGGCAGCAGTGCGAGCGACCCGCTGCTCGCGGTGCTCGGCACCCCGTGGGCGTTGATCAGGTCCGCGTTCGGGACGCTCGTCAGCGCGGTGCTGTCCGCGATGTTCGGCATGTGCGTGTGGGGCTTCCTCGTCTACGCCGGAGACATGAACAAGAACTTCGCGGCCGCCTACGCCGCGGGTGCCTTCGTGGCGGGGCTGTTCGTCCTGCCCGGTGGCGGCAAGCCGCGCAAGGCCGTCGCCCGCGCGCTGAGCGGGGTCATCCGCAGCCCCGGCGCGGGCATGGTGACCACGATCGTGCTGGGCACGCTGGCGTTCTTCGCGGTCATGACGGCGTGGAGCGTGGTCCCCTCCTTCTCGCCGTGGCAGCCCCCCACCGAGGTGGTCAAAGACCTCACGGCCCAGTGGCGGCAGACGGCGAACGAGGGCACGATGGGCGCGCTCGACCTCGTCGGGGGTCTCTTCGACGACCTGATGACCAGCCTCGGCCTCGGCTTCCTCACCTTCTGGAGATAACGGCACGTTCCGCAGGCAACGGGGCCATCGGCGGGTTTTTCCGGCCGGTGACCGGTGCGCGATCGCCCTCTCTGCTGCACGATGGAGGTGACCGGCCGGAAGGAGTCGCATGGTCGCGGCTGACGGTGAACGTCTTGGCCCTTACCGCCTGTTGTCGAGGCTGGGCGCCGGAGGTTTCGGCGAGGTCCATCTGGCGCTGGATCCGGGTGGACGCACGGTGGCGGTCAAGATCCTGCACCCCCACGTAGCGGCGGACGAGACGGCCCTGACCAGGCTGGCCCGCGAGGTGGAGACCATGCGGCTGGTCCAGGGGCCTCGGGTCGCCGAGGTCCTGGACGCCTCCCTGGAGGGGCCCCGCCCCTATCTGGTCACCCGTTATGTGCAGGGTCGTCCCCTCAGCGCGGTGGTCGCCGCCGACGGGCCCGTCGGCGGCGACGATCTCGTACGCCTGGCGCGCGGCCTGGCCGAGGCCCTCGCCACCGTGCACGCCGCCGGAGTGGTGCACCGCGACCTCAAGCCCGCCAACGTGATCCTGACCGACGGCGAACCGGTCGTGATCGACTTCGGCATCGCCTCCGCGCTCGACTCGCCCTCGGTCACCGCCTCGGGGGCCGTGCTCGGCACCCCCGGCTATCTGGCGCCCGAGGTGCTGGAGGGCGCCGAGGCCGGTCCCGAGGCCGACGTCTTCGCCCTCGGGGCGACGCTGGCGTACGCGGCCACCGGGCGGCACCCCTACGGCACGGGGCCGGCGTCGGCGGTCGGCTACCGCGTCGTCCACCATCCTCCCGACCTCGACGGCGTTCCCGGATGGCTGGAGCCGACGCTCGGCAGGTGCCTGCTGCGCGTTCCCGCCGACCGGCCGTCCGCGGACATGATCGTGGAGTGGCTGGACGGTACGCCGGTCGTCCGACCGGCCGGACACCGCCACGAGGAAGCCGGCGCGAGGAAGAGCGTCCGGGGCAAGGGTGTGCGGCGGCGGAGGGTCGGGTTCCGTGACCCTCCGCCGTTCGTGGAGGCGGACCTTCCTGACGCCGAGGCCCGGCACGGGGACGTCTCCGTGCCGGAGAGCAGGCGGCCCGCGGACACCGGGATGCAGGATCTCAGCACCCGGGAGTGGCGGCCGGGGGAGCCGCGCCGGGCGGCGGGCAGGCCCTCGCCGGAGGAGGCCTTCGCGCGCCGCAGGGTGGTCCTGCACCGTCGCTGGGTCGTCGGCACCGGTCTGTTCGTCTCCCTGCTGGCCGCGACCGCGAGGGAACCGCTGCCAGAGGTGGCGCTGCTGCTGCTCACCGGGTACGGCTCGGTGATGCTCGTCGACGGGGGCATCGCCCTGTTCGCCCGTCGCGACCGCGGGCGCATGATCCTCGACCTGGCGGCGGGGGCCGGGGCCGTCGCGCTGGGAGCGGTTTTGAGCACGTTCTTCAGTACGCTCACCCTGGCACTGGTGCTGGGCACCGTCGTCTTCGTCCTGGTCGGGATCCTGGTGGCGAGCTGAGCGGGCGAGGGCTGTCCCGCTGTGTGGAACCCGCCCGCGAACACCGGAACATAGCTCGGTATGGTAGGGGAGTGTTCCTCGGGGAAGGTTACGGCTGCCCGATGTGAGCCGTGCAACCTGGCGGTTTGCGCCTAAGCTACTCGTGGGTAACATAATTGAGGGGGGCCGGGGCGGGCACGTACCGACCGGGCAACCCACTGCCACGCCGCCCGAGAGCATTTGGCAGTCTTGGCAGCGCGTGCACGTACCCCGCGTGCACGTACCGCATTCGGCGTCAACCGCAGCGACGCGGTGGCGTACGCGAACACGGGAGGTCGGCCACCGGCCATGAACATCGTCGTCTGCGTGAAGCAGGTCCCCGACACGGCGACCGAGCGCAAGCTGAGGTCCGATGACAATACGCTCGACCGCGACGCCGCCGACGGCGTCATCAACGAGCTGTGCGAATACGCGGTCGAGGAGGCACTGCGCCTGAAAGAGGCCCACGGCGGTGAGGTGACCGTCCTCACCATGGGCCCCGCCAAGGCGAGCGACACCATCCGCAAGGCTCTGGCCATGGGCGCCGACAAGGCCGTCCACCTGGTGGACGACGCGCTGCACGGCTCGGACGCCCTGGGCACCTCACACGCCCTGGCACAGACCCTCAAGAAGATCGGTTTCGATCTGGTCGTGCTCGGCTCGGAGTCGACGGACGCCCGCACAGGCGTCCTCGCCGCGATGCTGGCCGAGCGCCTCGGCGTGCCGCAGCTCACCTTCGCCAACCAGGTGCAGGTCGACGGGAGCGCCATCTCCATCCAGCGCGTCACCGACTACGGCTATGACAAGGTCGAGGCCTCGCTGCCCGCCGTCGTCTCCGTCGTGGAGAAGATCAACGAGCCGCGCTACCCGTCCTTCAAGGGCATCATGGCCGCGAAGAAGAAGCCGGTCGAGAAGCTCGGCGTCGCCGACGCCGAGATCGACGCCTCCCAGGTGGGCCTGGCGAACTCCTGGAGCGAGGTCGCCGAGTTCGCGGTCGCCCCGCCTCGCGCGGCGGGCACGGTCGTCAAGGACGAGGGCGACGGTGGCGTGAAGGCCGCCGACTTCCTCGCGTCGAAGAAGTTCGTCTGAGAACGGGGGTTAGGTGAAATGTCCGAGATTCTCGTTCTGGTCGAACACGTCGAGGGCCAGGTCAAGAAGGTCACCCTTGAGCTGCTGACGCTCGCCAGGAAGCTGGGCACCCCGGCGGCGGTCTGGACGGGCGCGGGTTACTCTCCCGAGGCCAAGGCCAGGCTGGCCGAGTACGGCGCGGAGAAGATCTACGTGGCCGACTCCGCCGAGGTGAGCGACTACGTCGTGGCCCCCAAGGCGGAGCTGCTCGCCCACCTGGTGGGCGAGAAGTCGCCGGTCGCGGTGCTCGTCGCCGCGACGGCCGAGGCGAAGGAGATCGCCGGCCGACTCGCCATCAAGATCGACTCCGGTGTGCTCACCGACGTCGTCGGCATCGAGGACGGCCTGGTCGCCGACCAGTCCATCTTCGGCGGCGGCATCAACGTCCGCTCGCGCGTGACCAAGGGCATCCCGATCGTCGCGGTGCGCCCCAACGCCACTCCCGTCGAGGCCGCCGCGGGCGCGGGCGCCGAGGAGCACGTCACCTTCACCGTGTCCGACGCCGCCAAGGGCGCCAGGATCGTGGAGCGGGTCAAGGAGGAGAAGGGCGCTCGCCCGGAGCTCACCGAGGCCGCGATCGTGGTCTCCGGTGGCCGGGGCGTCGGCTCCGCGGAGAAGTTCTCCATCATCGAGGAGCTGGCCGACTCGCTCGGCGCGGCCGTCGGCGCCTCCCGCGCCGCCACCGACGCCGGCTGGTACCCGCACCAGTTCCAGGTCGGCCAGACCGGCAAGACCGTCTCGCCGCAGCTGTACATCGCGGCGGGCATCTCCGGGGCGATCCAGCACCGGGCCGGCATGCAGACCGCGAAGACGATCGTCGCGATCAACAAGGACCCCGAGGCGCCGATCTTCGAGCTCGCCGACTACGGCGTCGTGGGCGACCTGCACCAGATCGTCCCGCAGCTGACCGAGGAGGTCACCAAGCGCAAGTGACCCGCTCGGGTCACCCGCGTACGACAGGCAGGAAGACGGGAGGGGCACCGCACGTCGCGTGCGGTGCCCCTCGGCGAGTTCAGGCCGCCATGGACAGCTCGCGCCTGGGGGTCTCCAGCGCGACGGTGACCGCGCGGGAGCGGGGCAGGAACCACGCCGCGACGGCGATCAGGACGCCGAGCACCACGGCGATGCCGAGGCCCACCCTGAGCGTGACCAGATCGGAGAGGAAACCGATGATCACTGGGCCGAGCAGCAGTCCCGCGTAGCCCATCGCACCGGTCTGGGCGATGGCGGGTCCGGGATCGCCGGTCGCGCCGCCCGCCAGGGACATCGCCATCGGCGAGACCGTCGCCACGGCCACGCCCACGAACAGCATCGCCGACAGGGCGATCGGCGCCGTGGGGGCCGTGATGACCACGGCGAAGGTCGCGGCGGTGGCCAGACCCGAGGCGACCATCATGCCGCGGGCCCCGAAGCGGATCCGGACCCGGTCGCCGGTGAGACGTCCGGCGAGCATGCCCGCCTCGAAGATCGGATAGCCCAGGGCGGCGAGCGCCTCCGGCGCACCCAGCACGTTGCGCAGGTACAGGCCGTTCCAGTCGGCGACCGTACCCTCCACCATGAACGCGCAGAAGGCGATCACGCCGAGGAGGTAGACCACCGGAGGCATCCGGCGCCTCGCCGTGCTCCGGCCCTCGGCCGAGTGGCCCGAGGTCGCCGGAGGGTCGGGCAGGTAGGAGCGGCTGACGAAGGCCGTCACGGGGAGCGCGAGCAGCGCGACCAGGGCGAGGTGGACCGTGAACGAGAGTCCCGCCATGATTGCCACGGTGCCCAGCAGGCCCGCCGAGATCGCCCCCACGCACCAGCCGGCGTGCATGCCGTTCATCAGCGGACGGTCGTAGGCGCGCTCGACCGCCGAACCCTGCGCGTTCATCGCGACGTCCACCGCGCCGAACGCCATGCCGAACAGGCCGCTCGCGACCAGGGCGAGGGGGAACGAAGGCGCCACCGCGAGCAGCGCCAGGGTGATCGCGGTCAGGGGAGCCGCGACCCGCAGGATGCTCCGGCTGCCGAAGCGTGCCATCACCCCGCGCATCGACTGCATGGTGATGAGCGCTCCCAGCCCCCACACGAGGAGGGTGACGCCCACCGACGCCTCGGACAGGCCGAGTTTGTCGGAGAGCGCCGGAATGCGAACGGTCATCGATCCGCACAGCAGCCCGGCGAGCACGAATGTGAGAACCGCCCCGGTTCGGGCCGCTCTCAGGTCGCGGGTCATGACTTAATCCCTTCAATAAATGTTTTGACAAACCGGGGAGCGGGCATGCCGAAGACGGTCGCTTTCGCACGCGAAAGCGACCACCAATCTTTAAGGGCCTACCTGCTCGGGTGAATGATCGGAACGGATGCCCACCGGCCGGCGCGTCACGGCGCCAGGATGATCAGGTGAGCGGGGGTGCTCAGGCGGGCAACAGGGCGAGAAGGCGCTGTTTCAGCCCTTCGAAGTGCTCGGCGTCGTAGAGATCGGGGTCGTGGCTCGCCACGTCCCACAGTCCCTCGCAGGCCAGGCGCACGATCTGCGCGGCCCCCGGGTCGGGCTCGCGGTCGAGCCCCTCGCGGTGCCATCGGGCCATCGCCACCCGCAGCGGCGCCAGAAGATAGAGATTGCCGGAGGCTCCCGTCACCACGGCCCAGCGCCGCAGCCTGCCGCTCTGCACGGCGGCGAACGTGGCCGCCAGATAGTTCTTGGTGTAGGTGTCGTGCCCCTGCGCCGCGATGAGCTCGTCGAACTCCTCGATCAGCCGCTCGACCATGCCCTTGATCAGGGCTTCCTTCGTGCCGAAGTGATAGAGCAGACCGCCCTTGCTGCATCCGGCGCGCTCGGCGACGGTCGCCAGGGTGAGCGCCTGAGAGCCCTGGTCGCAGAGCAGATTCTCTGCCGCGTCCAACAGCTCTTCCCGTCTCATGGCGGTTACTGTACCGTCTGGACGGTTTAGTGGTCAACTCGGGGATCGGGTCCCGGGCGGGCGCGGATACCCTTGGAAGGTTGACAGCGAGTGGGGGAGGGGAATGCGGTCGTGAAGCCCGCCTATCTCGATCACGCGGCGACCACGCCGATGCTTCCCGAGGCGATCGAGGCGATGACAGCCCAATTCGGCCGGGTCGGCAATGCGTCGTCCCTGCACGCCGCCGGCCGCCGCACCCGCCAGGTCGTCGAGGAGTCGAGGGAGACCATCGCCGCCGCGCTCGGCGCCAGGCCCAGCGAGGTCGTCTTCACGGCGGGCGGCACCGAGGCCGACAACCTCGCCGTGAAGGGCCTGTACTGGGCCCGTCGCGCCGGGGGCGCCGACAGGATCCTGATCAGCGCGGTGGAACACCACGCCGCCCTGGACCCCGCGCACTGGCTGAGCGATCACCAGGGCGCGACCGTCGAACTGCTCGACGTCGACGAGTTCGGCCGGGTGCACCCGCAGACCCTCCGCGACGCCATCGAGCGTGACCCGGCGAGCGTCGCCCTGGTCAGCGTGATGTGGGCCAACAACGAGGTCGGCACCATCCAGCCGGTCCACGAGCTCGCCGCGATCGCCCGAGAGCACGGCATCCCCTTCCACACCGACGCGGTCCAGGCCGTCGGCCAGCTTCCCCTGGACTTCGCCGGCTCGGGGGTCGACGCTCTGACGATCTCCGGGCACAAGGTCGGCGGCCCGATGGGCGTCGGCGCCCTGCTGCTCGCCAGGGGCGTCGACCCGATGCCGGTGCTGCACGGCGGCGGCCAGGAGCGCGACATCCGCTCCGGCACGCTCGACGCCCCCTCCGTCGCCGGCTTCGCCACGGCGGTGCGGGCCGCGGTGGCCCGGCAGGCCGAGACCTCCGCCCGGCTGACCGGGCTCCGCGACGACCTCATCCGCAGGGTCCGCCAGGCGGTGCCCGGCGTGATCCTCAACGGCGACCCGGTGAGCCGCCTGCCCGGCAACGCCCACTTCTCCTTCCCCGGCTGCGAGGGCGACGCCCTGCTCATGCTGCTGGACGCCAAGGGCGTGGAGTGCTCGACCGGTTCGGCCTGCTCGGCCGGGGTGGCCCAGCCCTCCCACGTGCTGCTCGCGATGGGCGCCGACGGGGTGAGGGCGCGCGGCTCGCTGCGCTTCTCCCTGGGGCACACCTCGACCGAGGAGGACGTGGACCGGCTGATCGAGGTCATCGGCCTCGTCGTCGAGCGCGCCCGTCGTGCGGGGATGAGCTGATCCATGCCGTACGGGTGCCCGTCGTACGGACCGCGCGCCGAATCTCGGGCGGAAGCGGTTCGTGTTTCCGGGGCTCCCGGTCCCTCGGCCGGGCGCGAGCCGGATCATGGCCCGGGGGCCTCCTGATCCGACGGGGGTGGGCGCCCGACGCGGGTAGGCTCAAGAGGTTATGAGTCTTCGTGTGCTTGCCGCCATGTCCGGTGGCGTCGACTCCGCAGTGGCGGCCGCCCGCATCGCCGAGGCGGGCCATGACGTCACCGGTGTCCACCTCGCCCTCTCCGCCAACCCTCAGTCCTATCGGACCGGCGCCCGCGGGTGCTGTACGGTCGAGGACTCGCGAGACGCCCGCAGGGCCGCCGACGTGATCGGCATCCCCTTCTACATATGGGACATGGCCGAGCGGTTCCACCGAGACGTGGTCGAAGACTTCGTCAGCGAGTACGCCGCCGGGCGCACGCCCAACCCGTGCCTGCGCTGCAACGAGAAGATCAAGTTCGAGGCGGTGCTCGACCGGGCCCTCGCGCTGGGTTTCGACGCGGTGGCCACCGGGCACCACGCGCGGATCACGGACGGTGTCCTGAGCCGCAGCCCCGACCAGGGCAAGGACCAGTCGTACGTCCTGGGCGTGCTCACCAGGGAGCAGCTCTCTCACGCGATCTTCCCACTGGGTGACTCCACCAAGGCCCAGGTCCGCGAGGAGGCCGCGCGGCGTGGCCTCATGGTGGCCGACAAGCCCGACAGTCACGACATCTGTTTCATCGCCGACGGCGACACCCGAGGCTTCCTCGCCGACCGCCTCGGCGCGGAGCACGGCCCGATCGTCGACGAGTCCGGCGAGGTCGTGGGTGGCCACGAGGGTGCCTACGGCTTCACGATCGGCCAGCGCAAGGGCCTGCGCATCGACCGCCCGGCCCCCGACGGCCGCCCGCGCTACGTGCTCTCCATCGAGCCGGTCTCCAACACCGTCACCGTCGGCCCGCGTTCGTCCCTCCAGGTCACGGCCATCGTCGCGGAGCGGCCGGTCTGGAACGGCCCGGTGGACGAGCCGCGCGAGCCACTGGCCTGCACGGTCCAGCTCCGCGCCCACGGCGAGGTGTACGGCTGCCGTGCCCAGCTCTCCGGCGGGGAGGTCCACATCACGCTGGACGCCCCGGCCACCGGGGTCGCGGCGGGGCAGGCGGCCGTGCTGTATCTCGGCGACACCGTGATCGGCTCGGCCACCATCGCCTCGGCCTCCTGAGCGCGTTCTCCGGAGTGCGCTCTCCGAGCCCGTTCTCCGAGCCCGTTCTCCGAGCGCGTTCCCTGAGGGCGCGTTCTTCGATCCGCGTTCCGGGCCGTCGCGCGGGCGTGTCCTCGGCGGTCACGTCCTCGCGAGCCCGGCGTGCGGAACCGGCGCGGGTTCGCCTACCGGGCCGGCAGCGTCACGTCCCCGCGAGCCCGGTGGGAGAGCGGCTCTCCTGCCGAGGGATTCCTACGGCAGGGTGACCGACTCGCCGGGCTTGAGGCGGCGCATGTCGGCCTTCTGTTTGTCCGACTCCATCTCCAGCCACATGTCGACCAACCGGAGCCCGATGTCGTTGATCAGGCCGTCGTGGGTGGAGAAGGCGCGGGCCGGACGGACCTGGCGGAGATACTCGACCATCTCCGACGCCTTCATCCACGGCGCGTTGGTCGGCACCAGGAGCGTGGGCACCTCGACACCCGGAAGGGTGAACGCGTCGCCCGGGTAGAAGACCTCCTCGTCCACCAGGAAGCCGACGTTGCGCACGATCGGCAGGTCCGGGTGGTTGGGGGCGTGCCACTCACCGACGGCCTTCACTCCGAAACCGGCCGTGTCGAAGGCGTCGCCGTGCCGTACCACCTGGATCTTGGCGGGAACGTCGGTGAGCGTGGCGGCCACGCCCTCGTTCGTCCAGACCTCCAGGGACGGGTTGGCCTCGGCGGCCCGGCGCAGTCGGTCGGCGTCCACGTGGTCGAAGTGCTCATGGGTGATGAGCACGGCCTGTGCCCCGTCGAGCGCGGACTCCTCACTGAAGGAGCCCGGGTCGATCACGAGGACGGAGTCGTTCTTCTCCAGTCGGACACACGCGTGCCCGAATTTCGTGAGTCTCATCCCCTCACTCTATGAGGAGCCGAGATCACGGCCCCTCGGGGAGGGAGGACGAGACGCGCGCGGAGGGCTGCCGGGAAGACGGTGCCCCCCGCGCGGTCCGATCAGTTGATCACGGGCGGTGCGGTACCGCGGTCACCACCCCACACGTCCTCGTCCTCGGTGAGCCAGGTGGAGCGTTCGCGGTCCTGGTCTCCCTGGCCCGCCGCGCCACTCATCGGCATGAACGGCATGCCGCCCATGCCGCCACGGCCGTCGGCCCTCGGGCCGCCGACACCACCGACGCCTCCGAGACCGCCGCCGGCCCCGGTGGTGCCGCCGTTGCCGACCCAGGAACTCGGCCCCGCCGGACCGTTCTGGCCGAACGCGGTGGGACCCGCGCCTCCGCCACCGCCCCCGGTGTAGGGGGGCAGACCGGTTCCGGGGCCGAGCCCGGTTCCGGGACCGACTCCCGTGCCAGGACCGAGTCCGGTGCCGGTGCCGGGGCCGCCGGGCACTGTGGGCTCGAAACCGGCCAGTTTGGTGTTGCGAGGATCATTCGGATCCAAGCCCGCGCGCGGGTCGTTCGGGTTCGGAAGTGTCGGGTCGGTGTACCCGGGCGGAAGGTTGCCGTTGCCCGGCAGGCCCGTGCCGGGAACACCCGGACCGGGAACACCCGGACCGGGAGCACCCGTGCCTGGGAGACCCGTACCCGGAGCGCCCGCGCCGGGACCGCCGGGATAGGCCGGGATGGAGGGGTTGGAGACGCCGGGATAGTCGCTCCCACTCGGATAGCCGCTCCCCGGGCCTCCCGGATAACCGCCCGAGAAACCGGGCAGCCCTCCGACGCCGCCCCCGCCGTAGCCGCCGGGTATGCCACCGCCCCCGGCGTAACCCCCACCTCCCGGGTAGCCTCCCAGGCCGCCGGGGTAGTTCTGGTTGGTGAGCGCGGGGTCGACCGCGCCGCTCAGCTGGGGCAGGTCCTTCTCCACGGTCGCGGGAATGCGGTCGTAGAGGTTGACCAGCTCCTGGTTGAGGGCCATCAGGTCCTCGCGGGCGAAGTCGTTCGTCGACTTGTTGGTGAAGAGGTACGTGTTACCGACCTTCCCGACGGCGATGTCGTCTCCCGGAAGGAAGTCGACCCCGTCGAGGAACCCCATCGAGGGCCTGCTGTTGGCGTACTCGATGTACTTGGGAAGGACCTCCCTGCCGTAGTGGGTCAGTGGTGGCCCGAGCTGGCCGCAGCGGGTGGACAGCTCGTTGACCGTCTTGTGGACCAGTTGGAGCGCGTTCTGCGCCTCGATCGAGGCGTCACCGCTCCAGACCTGGGCGAGTTCTCCGGCGATCTGCCGGATGAGGGTGTGGCTGGCGCGCAGTGTGGACGCGGCGGAACTGTAGGCGTGGCCCGCGTCCTCGATGGCCCGCGGGTTGGTGTTCTGCAACATCATCTTGATCTCTTCGGCGCTGTAGCCGCTGTAGTGGCCACGGCTGCCGATCCCAGGGGGGCCCTCACCGTCGAACTTGATGTGGTGAAGCGCGTGGTCGTTGCCCATCGCCTCAGCTCGCCTTGTTCGTGGTGCTGGCCTGCTCGGCGTCCTGGTAGTTGTAGGCGGCGACGCGCAGCAACTCGATCGCGGCCCGGTATTTGACGATGGTGTCCTGGTAGACCGTGCCGACCTTCATGTGGGCCTTGCCCGCGGTCCTGGCGACGTCCTTGGCGGTGTCCCAGGTGCCGAAGTGGGCCTCGGTCAGGTTGGTCATGGCCCGCATGTCCTGCAGGGCGCCCTCGTTCGAGCCCTCAAGGCGCGCGACGTCCTCCTCAAGGGCCTTGAGGAGCTGCTTGATCCGGTCGCGCTTGATCTCGACGGCCGGGCGGTCCTTGTCGAGGCCCGGCCAGGGGGGCGCGACTCTGTCTTCGGGAGGTAACATGCCTCTCTCCCCGTTACTGAAGGGGCCGCGGCAGCGCCGCGACCCGGTTGGTTCTCCCCGGTGACGTGGGTCGCGGCAGCGCCGTGACCCGCCCCGTTCGTGGGGTCAGCGTGGGGTCAGCGTCCGTCGAACATCGTGACGTTGACCTTCTCGGTCGTCGCGAAGTTCTCCCTGCCGATCTCGATGACGCCACCGAGACGCTGGAGCAGTGCGGCCATCCGGCCGGACGCGGCGTCCCACTGGGCGCGGGCGCCGTAGTAGGCCGTGCGGGCGTCGCCCTCCCAGTCGCCGAGCAACCGGTCGAGGTCCCCTTCCAGGTTCTGGAGGGTCCCTTCCAACATCTGCCACTGCCGCGCGAAGTCCGCGGCAGAGCGGTCCATCTGGCCGAAGTCGACAAGAGTGCGGTCAAAGTCGCTAGCCATGGTGATCCCCGTTTCTGAGCTGTCAGCTGTTGATGTCGGCCCCGAGCCGCTGCGAGACGGCGGTCTGGTTCTCCTGGGCCGTCTCGTAGTTCTTCTGGATGTTCTTGAGCTTGATCGACAGGCCCTCAAGCTCGCGCAGGATGTTGGTCATCTCGGTGCTCCAGGCGTTGAACACGCCGTCGAAGGAGACCGCGGACTGGCCGTCCCAGCCGGAGCGCAGCTCGCCCCTGTGGCCCTCGAGCTGGGTTTTGATCTGGTTGATCGTGCCCTTGGCGTCGTCGGTCTTCTGTGACGCTTCGCCAAGCCGCGAATGGTACGCGGTGGTCCTCTGAACCACGTGACACCTCCATGGTGTTCGACTGACATGGGTCTTTCGATCATTACAAAGTGGACAACCATCGCATCTCTCACCTGTAACGAACAGATGTACCGTTGGTAACGGGGATCACGGTTGTCCCACGGGCACCGGGACTCCCGCCGCCGTCCGGCTGAGCGCGGGTCCCTGCGGGATCAGATGCACGATGTGCGCCGGCAGCGGCGCGACGTCCGCCGCCGTGTAGCCGAGGCTCGCCAGCGACTCCGTCGCGGTGATCGCGTGCCGTCGCCCCTGGTCGCTGACGAGGAAGACCGAGGTGACCGCGTCCAGCCTGCCGTTCCCCGGCAGCACGCCCACCAGCGACGCGGTGCCCGGTGGGAGCACGACCTGGTCCACCGAGTCCTGGTCGAAGCGGCCCGCCGGCGGCGCGGGAATGCGCGTGGTGCTGCCGACGGTGAGCCGCGCCCGCGTCGATCCGCGCTCGGTCTCGGCGTAGACCGCGCACACCGGCGAGGCGGGATCGGGGGCGATGACCCGGGGCATGGTGGCGGGAAGCCCCGCGGGATCGAAGCGGGTGGCCGAGCGCCGCATCCCGTTCGCGGTCGCGGCGTCGATCTCCACGGCGCGCACCGGCGCCCTGCCGTACGCCCTCTTGCTCGCCGGGTCCTGGAGCAGGAGTTCGGCCTGGGCGGGGGTGAGCGCGGCCAGGCCGTCGGGGAGCAGGACGTACCACTTGGCGGTGTCCCCCGACGTGGCCCGCACGGTGTAGATCCGGCCCGCGGCGGAGCGCCCCCCGTCGGGGCCACGCATCACCCTGCCGCGGGCCGCGAGCGCCGGGGCGCTGAAGTCGGGGCCGATGGGCAGCGCGTTGAGCCAGGCCGCGGGGACCTGCCGGGGCTGCTCCTCGGTCAGCGCCCGCAGGCTCTTCTGCGGCACCCGCATCCGCCGGTCCGACCAGAGCAGCCAGGTCTGCGAACCCTCCTGCACGACCATCGCGGTGTCCTGCCCGAGCGGGGTGCCGCCGACCGCGAAGCCGCCGACGAGCGAGGTGTGCGGGGTAGGCGTCCCCGCGGTGTCCACGCCCTCGACCACGCAGGCCGACCAGGGGGCGCGGACGAGCCGCTCGCGGGGCGGCAGCGACTCGGGGGCGCCGGGAATGCCGACCAGGAGCCCACGGGGGAAGCTCGCGAGTGATGCCGTGGTAACCGTGCGGACCTTCACCCCCTGCCCGCCGCCGAGCAGCAGCCTGGCCGAGGTCACGTTGGCGACCGGGATCATCTGCCCCCGCGTCGCGCTGTAGACGAAGGTCGCGCCCGACTCCTCCTCGACGATCACCGTCCCCGGCTCGGTGAGCGCGGTGGCGCCGCCGGGGCGCAGCAGCCCGTAGACGCCGAACGCCACCGCCACCAGCACCGCGACCAGGATGCCGCAGAACGTCGCGACGTTCTGCCTGCGCATCGGCGACTCCGGCACGTCGGGCTCGCCCTGGAGCAGGGCCATGCCCAGGCGCTGGGTCATCAGCTTGTGCGCCTGATAGAGATCACGACGGGTCTGCATCCCACCTCCGCCTCGCCGGGTGCGCGGTCGCCGACAGCATAGAAGCGTGATCGACGATCAGTGCAAAGGGCGCGAATGGTGAACGGTGCTGGTATCTGGCGTTTACCACTGTCGGCGAGCTCGCGGTCGGGATGCGCTACCGCCGGTCAGCCCGACAAACCCCTGATGGCCGCGTACACGTCCATCACCCCGAGCGCGAGCGGGATCAGGGCGAGGATCAGGCAGAACTCCAGGATGTCCCCGGCGCGACCCCAGAACGGGGAGGGCCGCCGCTGGGGGAGGAGGAGCGCCATCCCGCCCGCCACCGCCGTCGCGCACACCAGGCCGATCGTGACCGCCGGAGCCGAGCCGGGCGTGGTGAACGCCACGCCCAGGATGAGTGCGAGCAGCCCGGTCAGCCCCGAGCCGAGCAGCCAGAGACGCTGACCGGTCCCCTGGAAGACGCGGGCGCGCATCAGCAGTGCGAGCGAGAGCGTGACCAGCGTCGCGGGGGCGGTCCACCCGCTCGCGGTGAGCAGGGCGGGCAGCGTGCCCAGTGCCACCAGGGCGACGCCCGCGGTGAGGCCGGTCGCGAACCGTTCGGCCTCCGTCGCGCGGCGCCGGATGTCCGCGCCGTCGATGTCGTCGGTGTCGGCGCGCAACTCCTCGGCGTTGGCGGGCAGCGCGGGCAGCGGGAGCCGCGCCAGCCGGAAGGACGTCGTCGGGATGAGCGGTGCGCAGGCGAGGGTCACCGCGGCGGCCACCGCGGCCACACCGGCGGCGGGCGCCCCGGTGAACATGACGATCGCCGAACAGATCGTCCCGATGACCGCGGCCAGTCCGACGCCGAAGAAGTTGGGCAGGCCCTCGGCGACGACCCAGCCGGTCACGGTGGCGACCAGCGCGGTCACCGCGAACCCGGCGAGCAGGTTGGGCGCTCCGAAGGCGGCGGAGCCGGCGGGGGGAGCGGGCGCGCAGGCCCCGGCGAGGAAGGCGTGGGGCAGCGCGGTGTAGCCGATGATCGCGCCGGCACGTCCGTCGCCCAGGGCTCTGGAGAGCGCGGCGCCCGCCACGACGGCGAGGATCGCGCACGCTCCGGCGAAGGCGACGACCGGGCCCCAGGGAGGGCCGCTCACCGCGAGCACCACGGCCGCGGCGACCATCGACAGCGCCGCGGTGCCCAGCCCCACGCCCCTGGTGTGCGCGGGCCGCCAGCGCCCGGTCCTTTCCTTGACGCCGGTCGCCACGGTGTCGGCGACGTCGTCGAAGACCGCCTCGGGCAGCTGGGACGAGCGGGGCAGCAGGTAGAGGACCTCGCCGTCCCTGATGCCCAGCTCGTTCAGGCCCGCGCCAGAGGGCATGGGTGCCGCGCCGATCCGCTGGAGTCCCCATCCTCCGACCGGCGCGACCTCCTCGGCGCTCTCGCCGGTGGCGGCGAGCAGGTCGGGCAGCAGATGGGAGAGGGGGAGGTCCGAGGGCACCGCCAGGTCGACCCGGCGGCGCGGGGTGACGACGGTGATGCGGCACAGGGAGATTGCGGTCACCTGGTTCACAGGGCGCATGCTAGCCACCTCCGCGATCATCCGGCACCCGGCGGGGTGGTGAGCTACCGGAATGCGGGCCAGTGCTCCGGCCTTCAGGCCGGAGGCGAAGGCTCGCGCGGGAGTGCCCGCTAGGGTGCGAGCGTGCCCTGACCTGAGTGGTTTCGCCGTCAGATCAGGGGCGATGCGGTAATGTGTTCGAGTCGCCGCCGGGCGGGCGGAGACGCTAAACGACTGTGGAGGCCCGGTAAGACCACCGCTCGCGGTGGCTCAGGTCGACGAAGCAGGAAGCCTCAGAGGTGCCGCGTGAACGCGCGGCGCGGGCTGAATCCCCGGCCTTCAGGCAGGGGAGCGCGTCAAGGTGATCCGGACTGCACGATATTTGCTTAACTCACATCGGGGGCGAAGTGGGCATAGTGGTCGTCCGGCGTCCCGAGCGGCGCCCACCTCCGGCACCACCGCGGGGCGAGATCCTCCTGGAGTCGCCGCCGGAGATCCCGGAGACCACCTCGGCGGGGTTCACGCAGGTGCTCATGTACCTGCCGATGGTGGCGGGCGGCGCCGCGATGGGGCTGATGTTCGCCGGGGGCGGCGGCGGAAACCCGATCATGTACGTGGCGAGCGGCATGTTCGCGCTCTCCATGGTCGGTATGACCGTCGGTCAGATGGGCAGGGCGGGCGGGGAGCGCAAGCAGCGGATCAACGGCCAGCGCCGCGACTACTTCCGCTACCTGTCCCAGACCCGCGCCAAGGTGAGGCGCGCGGCCGCCAGGCAGCGCGAGGCGCTCGACTGGAACGGCCCCGCCCCCGACGCCCTCTGGGCGATCGCGCTGAGCGCCCGCCTGTGGGAGCGGCGCCCCTCGGACGCCGACTTCGGCGCCGTCAGGGTGGGCACCGGCTCCCAGCGCCTCGCGATCCAGCTCATACCACCGGAGTCCAAGCCGGTCGAGGACCTGGACGCCATGTCCGCCGGGGCGCTGCGCCGCTTCGTCCGAGCCCATTCGACGGTGGCCGACCTGCCCATCGCCATCTCCCTGCACTCCTTCGCCAGGGTGAGGCTCACCGGTCCCGAGGCGGCCGTCCGCGACATGGTCAGGGCGCTCGTCGGCCAGCTCGCCGTCTTCCACTCGCCGGACGAGCTCAGGATCGCGGTGTGCGCGTCCAGGGAGTGGATGGCCCACTGGGAGTGGGTCAAGTGGCTCCCGCACGCCCTCCACCCGCACGAGACCGACGCGGCGGGGCCCGTCCGCCTCATGACCGAGGACCTGGGCGAGCTGGACAGGCTGCTGGGCGCCGACTTCAAGAACCGGGCACGGTTCAAGCCGGGCATCTCCCCCGACGCGCTCCCGTACCACATCGTGATCATCGACGGCGGGCACGTCCCGCAGGACTCCCCGCTGGGCGCGGACGCGATCGAGGGGGTCACCCTCATCGACCTCGACGGCACCACCACGCCGGCGGGCGAGAAGACGATGCTCAGGCTGCGCGTCACCGAGGACCTGTTCAGCCGGGTCACCACCGACCAGGCGGGCAAGGAGGTCGTCACCCCGCTCGGCAGGCCCGACAGGTTCTCGTACCTGCAGGCGGACGGGCTCGCCAGGCGGCTCGCCCCGCTGCGCGGCTCACCGGCCGGAGCCGGGGGCGGCGACGCGCTCGCCGCCGACACCACGCTGGCCGAGCTGCTGGGACTCGGCGACCCCGCGGGGCTGGACCCGGCGCTGCTCTGGCGTCCCAGGGCGCCGCGCAACCGGCTGCGGGTGCCGATCGGCGTCGGTACCGACGGGCGCCCGGTCGAGCTGGACATCAAGGAGTCCGCGCAGGGCGGCATGGGCCCGCACGGCCTCGTCATCGGCGCCACCGGCTCGGGAAAGAGCGAGCTGCTGCGCACGCTGGTGCTCGGACTGGCCGTCGCGCACTCGTCGGAGGTCCTGAACTTCGTGCTCGTCGACTTCAAGGGCGGCGCGACCTTCCTGGGCATGGACTCCCTGCCGCACGTCTCGGCCGTCATCACCAACCTCGCCGACGAGCTGCCGCTCGTCGACCGCATGCACGCCGCCCTGCACGGCGAGATGGTACGGCGCCAGGAACTGCTCCGCGCCGCGGGAAACTACGCCTCGCTGCGCGACTACGAGCAGGCCAGGGAGCAGGGGGCCGACCTGAGCCCGATGCCCACGCTCTTCGTGGTGCTGGACGAGTTCAGCGAGCTTCTGTCGGCCAAGCCCGAGTTCATCGAGCTCTTCGTGATGATCGGCCGCCTCGGCAGGTCCCTGGGGGTTCACCTGCTGCTGGCCTCGCAGCGGCTGGAGGAGGGCAGGCTGCGCGGCCTGGACACCCACCTGTCGTACCGGATCGGCCTGCGGACCTTCTCGGCGATGGAGAGCAGGGTGGTCCTCGGCGTGACCGACGCCTACGAGCTGCCCTCGGCGCCGGGCAACGCCTTCCTGAAGTTCGACACCACGGGGATGGTCCGTTTCAAGGCCGCGTACGTCTCCGGGCCCTACACCCCCGAGCGACGGGTCGTGCGGCGCGAGCGCGCCGAGGGGCGGCAGATCGTCCCCTACGGTCCCGCCTACATCGCGCCTCCCCTCCAGGCCGAGCCGGAGGAGGAACCGGAGAGCGTCGCCACGGGGCGCGACACG
Source organism: Streptosporangium sp. NPDC006930 (assembly GCF_040635605.1). Taxonomy (NCBI): domain Bacteria; kingdom Bacillati; phylum Actinomycetota; class Actinomycetes; order Streptosporangiales; family Streptosporangiaceae; genus Streptosporangium; species Streptosporangium sp. NPDC006930. The sequence goes on from NZ_JBEYID010000006.1 coordinate 161,092, forward strand.
CTGCTCGACGTCGTGGTCCGCAGGCTGGGCGGGCAGGGTCCGCCCGCGCACCGGATCTGGCTGCCGCCGCTGGCCGAGCCGCCCTCGCTGGACCAGCTCCTGCCGCCGCTGTCCGTCACCCCGCGGCACGGGCTGACGACCGCGCACTGGCAGGGGCGCGGAGGGCTGCACGCGCTGCTCGGCGTCGTCGACCGCCCCTTCGAGCAGCGGCGCGACCCGTACTGGCTCGACCTGTCGGGTGCCGCCGGGCATCTGGCCGTGGCAGGGGGGCCGCAGAGCGGCAAGAGCACCGTGCTTCGTACGCTGATCGCCGGTCTCGCCCTCACCCACACCCCCGCCGAGGTGCAGTTCTACTGCCTGGACTTCGGCGGCGGCGCGCTCGCCTCGCTGGAGGGCCTGCCGCACGTCGGCGGGGTGGCCAACCGGATGGACACCGACCGGGTCCGCCGTACCGTCGCCGAGGTCACCGCGCTGCTCGCGCGGCGGGAGCGGGAGTTCGCCGAGCTGGGCGTCGACTCGATCGCCGCCTACCGGCGCCTGCTCGCCGCGGGGACCGTGGATCCCGGCGGTTTCGGGGACGTGTTCCTCGTGGTCGACGGCTGGCTCACGGTCCGCCAGGAGTTCGAGTCGCTGGAGCCCACGATCACCGAGCTGGCCGCCCGAGGTCTCGGCTACGGCATCCACGTGGTCGCCGCGACCAACAAGTGGTCGGAGTTCCGGCCCTCCATCCGCGACCTGTTCGGTTCCCGGGTGGAGCTGAGGCTGGGTGACGCCTACGAGTCGGAGGTGAACCGCAGGACCGCGATGGCCGTTCCCGAGGGCGTGCCGGGGCGCGGCCTCACCCGCGAGGGCCTGCACTTCCTGAGCGCGCTGCCCCGCGTCGACGGCGGCGACCAGAGCGAGGACCTGCCCACCGCCACCCGGGCGATGGTCGAGTCCGTCGCCGCCGCCTGGCAGGGTCCACCCGCTCCCAGGGTGCGGCTGCTGCCCGCCGTCCTGGCGCCCGAGAGCCTGCCGGGCCCCGAGGAGACCGGTGCGCGCATCCCGCTGGGCATCGACGAGAGCACCCTCTCGCCGGTGCTCGCCGACTTCGACGCGGATCCGCACCTGGTCGTGATCGGCGACAACGAGAGCGGCAAGTCCAACCTGCTGCGCCTGGTGGCCGAGGGGGTCGTGGCCCGCCACGAGCCCTCGAAGGCCCGCCTCGTCGTGATCGACTACCGCCGCTCGCTACTGGACGCCGCCTACACCGAGCACCGCATCGGGTACGCGGCCTCCTCGACGGCCGCCACCGAGTTCATCGGCGAGCTCAGGGATTCGCTGATCAAGCGGCTCCCCCCGGCGAACCTCTCGCCGGAGGAACTGCGTTCGCGCGGCTGGTGGAAGGGGGCGGACATCTACATCGTCGTCGACGACTACGACGTGGTGGCCTCGGGCGCCAACCCGCTCGGCGGGCTGCTCGATCTGCTGCCCCAGGCCCGCGACATCGGCCTGCACCTGGTGCTGGCCCGCGCGATGGGCGGCGCGGGACGCGCCATGTTCGACCCGGTGCTCCAGCGGCTCAAGGACATGGCCACCCCGGCCGTGATGATGTCGGGCCACAAGGACGAGGGCGTGCTGTTCGGGGTGCGTCCCCACGCGCTGCCGCCGGGACGCGCCTATCTCTCCGACCGGAGGAACGGTGTGCGCCTCATCCAGACCGCGTTCGTCTCACAGCCCGATACGGATAAGTGAACGGGAAGAAACAAAGGAGAACATTCCGCGTAACATCTCGCGTAACAATGGATGAATAGTTTCACCCCGAAAACGTGCGTAACGTTCAGGGGGCTCTCTTGTCATTTCCTCCGGAGCCGACGGATATCAGTCCGGCCGATCTGAAAAGACGTAAGGAAGACTTTCACACCGAGAGCGACGAGCTCGCCACGGCCTTCGCCAAGGCGATGGCCGACCTCGACGCCCTGGGCGCCTTCTGGGGCAACGACGAGGTCGGCCGGAAGTTCGCGGGTGCCGCGGGCGGCACCGGCTACCTCGCCGCCCGCGACGAGGCGAAGAGCCATGTCGAGGGCATCGGGAACGGCTACCGCAAGATCGGCGACAACCTGGGTCTGGTCGGCGAGAACGTCACCGGGGCCAACTGGGCGACGGTCGGGGAGATGGTCAAGGCGGTCGTCGGCCCCGAGATCAGTGCTCCCGGCGGCAAGGCCGAGCTCGAATGAGCGGCCTGGGCCTGCCCGCGGGTCCCCTGGGGGCGGTGGGGGCGTTCGCCAAGGCCAACCCGGTCAAGACCGCGATGGGGGCGGGCTCCCTCGGGGCCGCCGCGTTCGTCACGTCCATGCTCGGCGTGGGCTGGCCGGAAGGTGATCCGGACAAGCTACGCACGGCAGCGGATATCTGGGACAACCTTGCCAACACCATCGAAGGCTCCGGCACCGACGCGAACGGTGTCGCCGAGCAGGTCTGGAAGAACAACGGCGGCGCGGCCGTGCGGGAGTTCAGCACGCTGTGGACCGGCACCTTCCGGCCCTATCCCGGTGAGGTCGCCACGTTCTGCCGGGCGATCGCGAAAGCCTGCCGCGACTACGCCCAGGCCGTGGAGATCACCCGGTACGTGCTGATCGTGCTCGCCGTCCAGGCGTGGATGAACATGGTCTACACGGTGGCCTGGGGCTGGGCCACGGCGGGCATCGGGGCGGCCGTGCAGAAGCAGATCATGGACAGGTTCTTCAAGGGGCGCGCGATCCTGCAGATGAAGATCTTCAAGATCAGTGTCGAGAAGATCATCTATAACTCGTTCTACTACCTGGGTGACAGCGTGGGCTACGCGGGCGGCCAGCAGGTGCTGCAGTGGAGCATCTTCGAGCTCGCCGGGGTGAAGAAGGACCTCACCGGCAACGACGTCACCGGAGAGGGTGAGAACACCAAGCAGTTCGGCCGGGGCTTCGTCAGCAACATGGCCTTCAACGCCGCCTTCGACCTGACCAAGATCGGCCCATGGGGCAGGGCGTTCCCCAACGACGCGGCGGGCAACCTGATGTCCCGGCTGGTGGGCTCGGGGACGTACACCGTGGCGGACAACACGGTCCAGGGGGATCCCGCCCTCCCAACCTGGGAGCAGTGGGTCTCCAAGGTGATCGTGCACGGCTCCCGCGCGGCCAAGCCACCGGCCTGAGCGGGGCCGTAGCCTCGTCGGGCCTCGTTCGGGCATCGCCGTGGCCCCGCCGCGTTTCGGTCGGACCTGCGGTGGTCCCGCTGGTTTCGACCGCGGTTCGGTCGGACCTGCCATGGTCCCGCCGCGGTTCGGCCATGGCTCTGCCGTGGCCCCGCCACGGTCCGGCCGGACCTGCCCTGGTCCCCTCATGGATCCGGCCCCGGACAAAGCCCGGGGCCGGATCCACGACCAGGGTGAACCGGGGCCGACCGGTCACCTGGTCAGAGGGGTTGGTTCCTGAAGGGGTCCTCCAGGAGGGAGTTCAGCAGCGCGCCGCTCTGTTCGGCCGCGTCCCTGACGGCCTCGCCCGAGGCCTCCAGGATCGCCTCCGCGAGGGCCTCGGAGCCCAGGCGGAGAGCACGCGGGTCGATGCGGAGGGCGGCCAGCGCGCCGCTGGCCAGCACCTCCACCGACACGTGGCCGTCGGCCGCCCGGCCGTGGCCCCTGGCGTCGGCCAGGCTCCGGCCGACCTCCTCCATCCGGGTCGTCTGCTCCCCGATCACCGTGAGGAGCCGGTCCGCCTCCGGATCCCCGGTCGGCGAGTACGGTTCGTCGGACATGCCCGGCATGCTCTCCCGCTGGCCGCGCATTACCGGCAGTTCCCCCAGTCGACGGAGGCGGAGCCGGCGGATCCACCGCCGCCGAAGCGCACGCACTTGCCCTGGGCGGAGACGATGATCGGGCCGATGTAGTACTCGTGGCTGCCTCGTTCGGTCTTGGCCCGGCTGCCCTGGACCTCAAGGGTGGCCCAGAGCGGGGACGCGACCCCCACGTTCTCGTTCTTCAGGGTGACCACGCAGGTGTTCTTCGTGGCGGCGTTGAAGAGCTGGTAGACCGTCCCGCCCGTGAACGGGGACTGCCGCTGCACGACGAAGCCCGGCCCGCAGACCTTCTCCGGCGTGTGGGGGTTGGCGCGCCGCGCCGGCGCGGACGACGAAGGACTCGGGGGCGAGAACGTCCACGAGGGCCTGGCCGTCTGGGAGGGCCTGAACGTCCACGAGGGCCGTGCCGTGTGCGAGGGCTTCCGGGACGGCGGGGTCGGGGACGACGTCGGCCTCGCGGCCGGATGGGTCGGCGTGAGGGTGGGGGTCGCCTGGGGCGCGGTCGGCGTCGGTTCGGGGGTGCCGGGCGGGGCCGGGGTGGGGGTGGGGCTCGGCTCAGGGGTCGGCGTTCCGGTCGGGGGTCCCTCCGGCTCGACGGTCAACGACGGGGTCGGTGTCGGCGCCGGGGTCGGCTGGGCCGCGGGGGCGGACGTCTCCGCCTCCGAGGGCAGTCCGGCCGTGGGGCTCGGCACCCCGGGCACGTTCGGAGCCTCGGTGAGCGGCGCCGTCGGCACGGGCGGAGGGTTGGTGTACATGCCGATGTCCGGCACCTGAGGCGGCTCGGCGGGGGCGTCGCTCGGCAGTTGCAGCGGCCCCACCTCGGCGACCTCGGGCTCTGGCGTCGTACCCCAGGGTACGGTCACCTTGCCCGAGGGGTTCTCGCCGGTGTTCTGTACGGGGTCCTGCCCCTGCGGCTCGTTCCGTGACCGGTCCACCAGCCCGAGCGAGACCTCGGGGAGCGCGCCGTCGGCGGAGGCCCGCTGCTCGCTCAGGGCGGTGTACCGTCCGGCGGCCCAGATCCCGAGCCCGGAGAGCAGGACGATCACACCGACGCAGGCGGCGAGCGCCATCGAGAAGTTGCCCGTCCTCGGACGGTCCTTGACCGCCTTCGCGGGTGCCGGGTCCGAGGCTCCGGGAGCGGCCGACGCGACCTGGGGAAGCTGCGGAGCTCCCCAGACCGACGTCGCGGGCTCCACCTGTCGCGGTGCGGCGGCACCGGGAACCTTCTCGCCCCGTGATGAGTCGTCTTCCCCCGTGATCCCCGTGCCCGGCCGCGCCCCCACACCGATACCCGGTGCCCCGATCTCCGTTCCGATGTCCGAGGCGGTGCCGGGGACGCCGGGGAGCCCCAGGACGCCGGAGACAGGGCCGGGAGGAGGGGGGGTCGCGGGACCGGTGGCGATGTCGGGGAGGGGAGCCGGCGCGTCCGGGACCTCCGGCTCGCCCAGCAGGCGCAGCATGGCGGCCTTGGCGTCCGGGCGCTCCCGAGCCCGCCCGTCCAGGCAGGAGGCGAGGAGTGGCCTCAGCTCCGCGGGCACGCCGGTCAGGTCCGCGTGTCCTTCCAGGACCTTCTCGGGAAGCCCGCCGAAGGGCGGCCGCCCGGTCGCGGCGTGGACGACCGTGGCCGCCCAGGCGAAGAGGTCGGCGGGCTTGCTCGCCTCCGGCGCGGAGGTGGCCTCCTCGCGAATGTGCTCGGGGGCCCGGTAGTCCGGCTCCCGCTCGCCCGTGACGGGTTCGAGCCCGATGTCGAAGACGCGGGGACCGTCCGGGCCGAGCAGCACGGTGTCGGGGGTGAGGGACCCGTGGGCGAGGCCGGACAGGTGGAGGGCGGTCAGCGCGGTGAGCGTGCCGGCGGCGAACCGCTCCAGCGCGTCCCCGGTGAGCGGCCCGCCCTCGGCCACCGCCTGCCGCAGCGTGGGTCCCTCGATGTGCTCGCGGACCACGTACGGGCGGTCGTCGAACCAGCCGACCTCCAGCAGTCTCGCGGCGTGGGCTCCGGACGCGCGCTTGGCGGCGTGCAGTTCGTTGGTGATCCGCTCCCGTGTCCGGGGGGCGGGGGCCCCGGGTTCGGCGGGGAGGAGGCGGATGACGCGGATGATGTCGTCGTCGGGAAGATGTCCCAGGTAGGCGGCGTGTCCTGGATCCTGGGCGAGCCGGCCGACCAGGATGTACACACCGATGCGCTTGGGATCTTCAGCCAGTAATGGGTACAAATGCCCCATTGCATTCCTTTCAGCACAGCTGTCAATAAAGCCGCTTTAAGCTAATCGGGCACCATCCAACCAAATTTGTCGCACCAGATCGTATTTTTAGTCCTGTTCGTTACGTTTGATGGTCAATGGTTCCTGGTCGCCAACCCCTGCGGCGCCCCATCGGTATCGCGATGCCCGCCACGGTGACCAGAACGCCGACGACGAGCGCTCCCAGCGCGACCCAGATCGAGATCGAGATTGCCCGGGAATCCTCGGGAGGCGCGGGCCGCACCACGTTCCCCGGCAGCGGGGCGGCGAGGCGCGGCGCGAGCGCCACCTGCTCGGACGGCAGGATCGCCGAGACCGCCAGCAGCGGGTTGACCATCCCCGCCCCGGTGCCCGCCCCCGCGCCGCCGTCGGCGGTCAACTCGACGCGCCGCCGCACCCGCACGTTGTCCAGTCCAGGGTGGCGGGCCCGGACCAGCGCGACCACCCCGGCCACATACGGGGCGGCGAAGCTGGTCCCCTCCAGGTCCTCGCGGTAGGTCCGCCCTGCCCAGGTGCTCGTCACGTTCCGGCCAGGAGCCAGGACGGAGACGGGGGTGACGGCGTTGGAGGAGTCGGCCCTCGCGCCGTCGGGACCGGCGGCCCCGACCGAGAGGACCCCCTCGTAGGCGGCCGGGTAGGCGGGCGCGGGGGTGCCGTCCTCCTTCTGCACGTTGCCGGCCGCGGCCACCACGACCGCGTCCATGGCGAGGGCGTAGGCGACCGCGTCGCGCAGGTCGGCCTGGTCGCCCGCCTGGACCGACACGTTGATCACGTCGGCGCCCAGTTCGGCGGCCCGCACGATGGCCGCGGCCAGCCGGCCCACGTCGCCGGTACCGTCCGAGGTCTGCTTGATGGAGATCAGCTTCGCCTGCGGCGCGACCCCGGTGAAGGGCACCCCCTTCATCTCGGCCGCCGCGATGATGCCCGCCACCGCGGTGCCGTGGCCGAGACAGTCGCGGGCACCGGTCGCGGTCAGGTCGATCGACCTGACCCTCCTCAACTGGGGATGCCTGGTGTCCACCCCGCTGTCGACGACCGCGACGGTCACCCCGGCCCCCTTGGTCAGCTCCCACACCTCGGGGAGGCTGAGCCTGCGCTGGGCCCAGGACTCCCCGATGCTGGTCGTGCCGCGCCGGGGGTTGCACCTGGCGGGCGCGGACGTCCCCGAGGTTCCCGCCCCGCCCCTCGCCGTCGAAGCACCCCCCGCGGTCGCCGTACCCGCGCTGCCCGCCGAGGCCGTCCCCGCTGTCGAGGTGGTCCGCACCGCGGTCTCCGCCTCCGTACCCTTGGCCTCCGTACCCTTCGCCACGGCCGGTGGCGCGGCGACCGCCGCCAGCACCAGCACCGTGACGAGCATCCGACCGATCACGAAACGCCCCCAGAACGAACCAGCACGAACGGCCCCCCGAGCGAAACGGCCCCGCACCGAGACGCTTCTGGAGCGATAAGGCCCCAGAAAAGGGTGAATACCGGGCAGCACCCTACTCAGCTTGATCGCACGCCGTCACGGTGCGGCGGGATCGCCACGGCCGGAGGCGCGATCCGGCGGCCATAGGCTGGCCTGGGCGGGGGAGCCGAGCAGGCGCCGGTGGGTTCCCGCCCACGTCCCCACGCGAAACCAGGAGCAGTCTTGAGCCAGTACCCATGGGGCGAGGCCACCGCGACCGGCATCGGGTCGCATCCGGGTGAGGATCACGCCGAGGCGGTCAGGGTCGCCTTCGGGGAGTCACCCGCGCTGCCGTACCTGCCGGAACTCCCGGCCCGCGGTGTCGGCGCCGACATGATCGGGCGCACCGCGTCACTCCTGCTGGACCTGCCCGTCGAGGTGCAGCCGTCCGGCTGGCGGTTCGCCGACCGGCCGGGGCGCGACTTCAAGCGCGCCCGCGACCATCTCGTACGCGACCTCGACGGACTGGAGGAGGTGGCCCAGGGATACGAGGGGCCCTTCAAGATCCAGGTGTGCGGGCCGTGGACGCTGGCGGGGGCGATCGAGCTTCGGTACGGCGACAAGACGCTCGCCGACCCGGGGGCGGTGCGCGACCTGGTGGAATCCCTGGCGGAAGGGCTCGCCGCGCACGTCGCCGACGTGCGCGGCAGGGTGCCGGGCGCCTCGCGGATCGTGGTGCAGATCGACGAGCCCGGGCTGCCCGGCGTCCTGCGGGGTACGGTGCCGACGGCCTCGGGCTTCGGGCGGCTCGCCGCCGTCGACCGCCAGATCGTCGCCGACCGGCTCGGGGCGGTGCTCCCCGCGGAGACGTTCACGGTCGTGCACTGCTGCGCACCCGGCGTGCCCTTCGGGGTCCTGCGCACGGCGGGCGTGGGAGGGGTCTCGCTGGACGCCCACCTCATGAGGAGACGCGACGAGGACGCGATCGGCGAGACCGTCGAGGCCGGGACCGCCCTGTTCCTCGGTGTCGTACCGGGCGTGGACTCCGCGATCCCGGACGTCGGCGCGGTCGCCGAACCCGCCGTCGGGCTCTGGCACCGCCTCGGCTTCCCCTCCTCGACCCTCGCCTCGCAGGTCGTGCTCACCCCCGCCTGCGGGCTGGCCGGGGCCTCGCCCGCCTACGCCAGGGCGGCCCTGGCCACCTGCCGCAAGGCCGCCGCCGTGCTGCGGGACGACCCCGGCGAGTGATCTCGCGCGGGCGCCCGGACGGGAGCGGCGCGGGCTTGTCCAACTCGGAGCAATGACGGGGTCGCGTTGTCGGTGCCCGAAGATACGTTTGTCATGGGCCACGACTGTCTCGGGTCACGACGATGGGAGAAGCGGGCGATGGGCGCTGAGGTCGAGGGTGTGCCGGTGTCGGCGCTGGAGCGGCACGCGGAGCTGACCGAGCTGGTCGAGGAGGCCAACTGGCGTTACCACGTGCTCGACTCGCCGACCGTGAGCGACGCGCAGTACGACGGATGGATGCGTGAGCTGCGCGAGCTGGAGGAGCGGAGCCCGAGCCTTCGCACGCCCGACTCGCCCACCCAGAAGATCGGCGCGCCGATCTCCAGCGACTTCACCCCGGTCAGTCACCTGCAGCGCATGGAGAGCCTCGACAACGCCTTCAACGCCGACGACCTCGCCTCCTGGCGGGCGAGGGCCGAGCGGCTGGCCGAGCGCGACCCCGCGCCCTACCTGTGCGAGCTGAAGATCGACGGCCTGGCGATCGCGCTGCTCTACGAGAAGGGGCGCCTCACCAGGGGCGCGACCAGGGGTGACGGCCGCGTCGGCGACGACGTGACGGCCAACGTCCGCACGATCGCCAACATCCCCCACCGCCTGACCGGCGACGAGGTGCCCGACGTGGTGGAGGTGAGGGGCGAGGTCTACATCCCCGTCGAGGAGTTCGAGAAGCTCAACGAGCAGCTGGTCGAGGCGGGCAAGGCGCCGTTCGCCAACCCGCGTAACTCCGCGGCGGGCTCCCTGCGGCAGAAGGACCCGCGCATCACCGCCCAGCGGCCGCTCTACATGATCGTTCACGGGGTCGGCAGGTGGGAGGGCGCCACCGCCCCCCGCACCCAGTCGGAGATCTACGAACGGCTCGGGGGGTTCGGCCTGCCGGTCAGCGACCTCTACCGGGTCGTCGACGATCTCGACGGCATCAACGCCTTCATCGAGTTCTACCGCGAGCACCGTCACGACCCGGCCTACGAGATCGACGGCGTCGTGGTCAAGGTCAACCGCATCGAGCTGCAGAACAACCTGGGCTCGACCAGCAGGGCCCCGCGCTGGGCGATCGCCTACAAATACCCGCCGGAGGAGGTCAACACGAAGCTCCGCGACATCCAGGTCGCGGTGGGCCGCACCGGCAGGGTCACCCCGTACGGCGTCATGGAGCCGATCGTCGTGGCGGGTTCCACGGTCGAGCGGGCCACGCTGCACAACGCCTCGGAGGTGGCGCGCAAGGGCGTGCTGATCGGTGACACCGTGGTGCTGCGCAAGGCGGGCGACGTCATTCCCGAGATCGTCGGCCCGGTCGTGGACCTGCGTGACGGCGCCGAGCGCGAGTTCGTGATGCCGGAGCACTGCCCGGAGTGCGGCACCCTGCTGGCGTACGAGAAGGAGGGCGACGCCGACCTGCGCTGCCCCAACACCAGGGCGTGCCCCGCCCAGCTCCGCGAGCGCATCTTCTTCGCGGCCGGGCGCAGGGCGTTCGACGTCGAAGGGCTGGGCTACGTGGCGGCCACCGCGCTGACCCAGCCGTTGCCGCCGCAGGAGCCGCCGGTCCGCACCGAGGCCGACCTGTTCGACCTGACGATGGAGCGGCTGCTGCCGATCAGGTCGGTGGTCCGCGACCCCGACACCGGCCTGCCCAAAACCGATGCGGAGAGCGGGGAGCCGAAGGTCGTCACCTTCTTCGCCAACCAGAGCGGCGAGCCGAGCAAGAACGCGGAGAAGATGCTGGAGCAGTTGGAGAAGGCGAAGACCCAGCCGGTCTGGCGGGTGCTCGTCGCGCTCTCCATCCGGCATGTCGGCCCTCCGACGGCCCAGGCGATCGCCGACGAGTTCCGCTCGATCCCCGCGATCGCGGAGGCGTCGGAGGAGGAGCTCGCCGCCGTCGAGGGCGTCGGCCCGCGCGTGGCCGCGGCGATTCACGACTGGTTCACGGTCGACTGGCATCGGGAGATCGTCGACAGGTGGGCCGCGGCCGGAGTCCGGATGGTCGACGACCCCCCGGCCGAGCAGCTCCCGCAGACCCTGGCCGGTCTCACCTTCGTGGTGACCGGCACACTCACCGACTTCACCCGTGACGAGGCGGGCGAGGCCCTGGCCGCCCGCGGCGGCAAGGTCTCGGCGTCGGTGTCGAAGAAGACCTCCTTCGTGGTGGTGGGGGAGAACGCCGGTTCCAAGTTCGACAAGGCGGTCAAGCTCGGTGTGCCGATCCTCGACGAGGCGGGTCTGCGGGTCCTGCTGAGCGAGGGGCCCGAGGCGGCGTCGGAGCTCACGGTGAAGCCCGAGGAGTAGGGGTCACCCCAGACTTGTGTCTCAAAAACGTGTGAATTGTCAGTGACAGAACGTGCGCAATCGGTTTCGCGAAGTGGCCCGTAGGCCGTACTCTCCCATAGTGAACTAATGGGGGTTTTTTACTCATGGCCGACCCAATCGACACTCGCGACACCGGACCGCGACCGGGAACGCCCCTGTGGGCCTATCTCGCCGCCGTCATCACGATGGGGTTCACCGCGCTCGTCGTATCCCTGCTGGGCACGAACGTGGCCGAGAGCGCGGAGCTCGTCCGCAGCCCGCTGTTCTGGATGCTCGCGGCCCTCATCGTGCTGGGCGAGCTGCGGCCGGTGGTCCTGTCGTCGTCGATGACGGTGGGGGGCACCTACCCGTCGACCATGTTCACCTTCGCCGCGCTGCTCCACTACGGCCTGCCGGTCGCCGTACTGCTGCAGGCGGTCGCCATGATTGTCAACGGGGCCGTCACCCGCAAGGCGATCCATCGGATCATGTTCAACATCGCGCAGGTGACGATGGCCTGCGGCGCGGCCGGGCTGGTGCTCGGGCTGTTCGGCGACCGGGCCGTCACGGTGACCGCCTGGGTGCCGACGGGCTCCGACCTGCTCGCGATCGGGCTGGCCGGGCTCGCGTACTTCGTGGTCCGGGCCCTGCTGGTCTCCGGCGCGGTGGCGCTGCACGAGCGCAGGTCGATCTACCGGGTGATCAGGACCACCATCGGCCACCAGAGCCTCGTCTACACGGGGCTGCTCGGCCTGGCCCCGCTCGTCGTGGTGGTGATGAACCACTCACCGGCCCTGGTGCCGCTTTTCCTGGCGCCGATGGTGGCGGTGTACTTCACCGCCACCATGTCGGTCCGCCGCGACCACCAGGCGACGCACGACGTGCTGACCGGGCTGCCCAACCGCAAGATGCTCGTGCTCAGCACGGAGGAGGCGCTCGCCGAGGCGCGCGACGGCGAGCGGGTCGGCCTGTTCCTGCTCGACCTCGACAGGTTCAAGGAGATCAACGACACCCTCGGGCACCCGGTCGGCGACCGGCTCCTGCAGCTGGTCGCGCACCGCCTCACCCACAGCGTCCGGCCCGGCGACGTGGTCGCCAGACTCGGCGGCGACGAGTTCGCCGTCCTGCTGCCCTCGGTGAGGGACGCCGCTGCGGCGAGGGAGGTGGCGGCCCGCCTGCGGGTGGCGATCACCGAGCCGGTCCGGCTGGAGGGCATGAGCTTCGACCTGGACGCCTCGTTCGGCATCGCCATCTACCCCGACCACGCGCCCGACTTCGAGATGCTCCTGCAACGCTCCGACGTGGCGATGTACCTCGCGAAGGAGAGCAGGAGCGGGGTCGAGATCTACGCCGCCGACAAGGACCGCAACAGTCCGGAACGTCTCAATCTTCTCGGCGACCTGCGCAGGGCGATCGACCGCTCCGAGCTCCGGCTGCACTACCAGCCCAAGCTTGACCTGGCAGGAGGGCAGGTCAGGGGTGTGGAGGCGCTGCTGCGGTGGCGCCACCCCGAGCGGGGGATGATCCCTCCGGGGGAGTTCGTGCCGATGGCCGAGCAGTCCTACCTGATGCGCCATCTCACCGGATACGTCATCGACGCCGCGCTGGAGCAGGCCGCCCACTGGTGGCACACCGGCCTGCACGAGCAGATCTCCGTCAACATCTCGGCCCGCGACCTGCTCGACTGCGCTCTCTCCGACCAACTGGGGGAGGGGCTGGCGCGATACCGGCTGCCGCCCAAGGCGATCCAGCTGGAGGTCACCGAGCGCATCCTGATGACCGACCAGGCCTACACCGACGGGGCCGTTCGAGCCCTCACCTCGCTGGGAGTGCCGCTCGCGCTGGACGATTTCGGCACCGGCTACTCCTCGCTGGTGCGCCTGCAGCGCCTTCCCGTCGCCGAGGTCAAGATCGACTCCTCGTTCGTCCGCCGCATCGGCGAGTCCAAGGACGACGAGCGGATCGTCCGCTCCATCATCGACCTGGTCCGCTCCCTCGGGCTGCGCTCGGTCGCCGAGGGCGTCGAGTCGGAGGAGGTCGCCAAGCGTCTGGCCGACATGGGCTGCGATCTCGGCCAGGGCTGGCTGTTCGCCGAACCCATGTCCGCTGCTGACGCGACCGTATGGTTGCGCGAACATCGAGCCATCGCCACCCACGACCTCGGCTTCCTGCGCCGCACCGAGATCCTCGACCCCCAGAGGGCCTAGGTCGGCATCGGGGCGGCATCGAGGACGGGCCGCCATGCCGTCGGGGACGTCCACGCACCCGGATGTCCCGGCCGTACGGCCCCGCGTTCCGCACGTGCCCCCCGATCGGCACGGGGGTGATCACCCGCTGGGCGGGAGCGGATACGGCTGCCGGCTCGCGACGATGCGGTGCGTACCGGCGACGGGGTCAGCTCCAAGCCCGGATGAGATCGTCGGGGCCGTACGCGGCGGTGAGACCGGTGCAGGAGACTCCGCCGTGTGAGACCGCGACGAGCGGAACGAGCTCGTCCGTCAGGACCGCTCGGTGTCTGGCCAGGGCGGCGAGGTCGTGGTCGTCGAACGAGGCGTTCTCCAGCCACTTGATCGACCCCAGGAAGCACAGCCGCCGGGCGATCGGCCCCCTGTCCGCACCCACGAGGTCGATCTCCACGTCGTTGCTCCTGGTCCAGTAGGAGCCGATCGCCGGCGCCTCCGGCAGCCGGTCGTCGGGGAGCAGCCGGGCCAGTGACTCGCGTATGAGAGGTTCCACGGCTCGGCCCCGCCAGGTGCTCCACTGCGAGGCGAACCGCCGTATGGTCAGGTCACCCCTGCGACGCTCTATCTCGGGCATGTGCGGCCGGACGAAGTGGAGCCAGAAGCGCAGGTAGGGGTCGGTCACGCGGTATCGGCGCTCTTTGGAAGGGCGGGTGGACAGCGGCAGGTCACCGGTGACGATCCCCTTGGAGGTGAGGAGCTCGGCCGCCCTGGAGAGGGTGCTGTGCGAGATCCCGCCCGCGCCTCTGGCGATGTTGGTGAACGTGCGCTCGCCGCTGCCGATGGCCCGGAGCACCTCACTCGCCTGGGCGGTGGAGGGGAACTCGGCCGCGAGGGAGCGCTCGGCGGACACCAGAAGGGCCGAGACCGGGTTCGTCAGGGCGGCGTGCAGATATTCCCAGAGCGACGCCCCACGAGGCCACTCCCCGCAGATAAGGGGGAGACCGCCGGTGACGAGGGCCGCGTCGAACGCGTCGGCGGCCGTGAGGCGGAGCATCTGCTGGATCTCACGGGGGTTGAGGGGCCCGACGACCATCTCGGTGCCACGCTGGTGGAAGGGGCGCTCGTAGCTGTTCAGCGCCTCCATCATGGACAGGTCGGATCCGATGAGGATCAGCAGCACAGGCTTGCGGCTGAGAAACCGGTCCCAGGCGCGCTGGAGCAGTCCCTCGAAGGCGTCGACGCGGTCCATGAGATAGGGGACCTCGTCGATCACGACGATGGACGGGTTGTCGTCGGGAAGCGCGTCCGCCAGCAGCTGCAGTGCTCCGTTCCAGGTGCCGGGTGCCGCATCGGAGAACGCGTTCCTGCCTGGCAGGTCCGACATCGCGACGTCGGCCATGATCTGGTGGAGCTCGCTCTGGGCGTCCGCCCGTGCCGAGGTGTAGAAGAGCGACGGCAGGCCGCTGCGGGCGATGAACTCCTCGGCCAGGGCCGACTTGCCGATTCGCCTGCGCCCTCGGATCAGCACGCACCGCCCGGGACGCCCGGTCGTCGCCTCCGTCCGGACGCGGTCGAGCAGGGAGGCGAGAGCCGCCAGCTCGCGCTCCCTGCCGATGAACTCGCCCACGCCTCCTCCAATACTTCCATTGGCGATACTATCGCTGAAGATACTATCGACAGCGATAGTATCTTCAGCGAAAATGGAAGCGTACTTCCAACAAGTGCGCTTCTGTGCGATGAGGAGCGTGGTCCGCGTTCCCCTCCGGAAGGGCGCACGGCCGATCGTTCGCACGGGACGAGACGGGCGGCTCCCTCCGGCGCGTAAGGTTCTCGCCGGATGTCGCCCGGGTCCGTGATGAAAGACGATTCGCGATCGGTGGCCCGCCGGGACCGTGGTCGTGGCCCCGTCCGGACCCGCACCGGCGGACTTCAGGAGGCTTCCCGCGAGAGGCGACGGCCGGGATACGGTCTGACCGCCTTGAGTAAGAGATCTTCGCTTGGTTGCGGCGGTGTAATGAGTCGGGACCCTCAGGTCGCGAGCCATAGGATGACAGTGTCCAATTGCCATTCCACGAAACGGGTTCAACGACTCATGTCCGCCATAACCCGCGACGAGGTCGCTCACCTCGCCCGGCTGTCCCGGCTGGCGCTGGCCGACGAGGAGCTCGACCACTTCGCCGCCCAGCTCGATGTGATCATCGGTGCGGTCGCCCGCGTCGCCGAGGTGGCGGCCGACGACATCCCGCCGTCCTCGCACGCGCTCCCCCTCACCAACGTCTACCGTCCCGACGAGGTGCGACCCAGTCTGACGCCGCAGGAGGCGCTGTCCGGCGCCCCGGCGGTCGAGGACGACCGCTTCCGCGTCCCGCGCATCCTCGGGGAGGAAGCATGAGCCTCATCCGCAAGTCCGCCGCGGACCTCGGCGCGCTGATCGCGAGCGGCGAGGTCTCCGCCGTCGAGGTCGCCCAGGCCCACCTCGACCGGATGGCCGCCGTCGAGCCGAAGGTGAACGCCTTCCTCCACGTCGACGCCGAGACGACCCTGGAACAGGCGCGCGCCGTCGACGCCCGCAGGGCCGCCGGCGAGGAGCTCGGCCCGCTGGCCGGGGTGCCGATCGCGCACAAGGACGTCTTCACCACCAGGGACATGCCGACCACGGCCGGATCGAAGATCCTCCAGGGCTGGAGGCCGCCGTACGACGCGACCGTGACCCGCCGCCTGCGCGAGTCCGGGCTGGTCATCCTCGGCAAGACCAACCTCGACGAGTTCGCGATGGGCTCCTCCACCGAGAACTCGGCGTACGGCGTCACCCACAACCCCTGGGACCTCTCCCGCATCCCCGGTGGCTCCTCGGGCGGCTCCTCCGCCGCGGTCGCCGCGTACGAGGCCCCGCTGTCCACCGGCACCGACACCGGCGGCTCGATCCGCCAGCCCGCCGCGGTCACCGGCATCGTGGGCATGAAGCCCACCTATGGCGGTTCGTCCCGATACGGCCTGATCGCCTTCGCGAGCTCGCTCGACACCCCGGGCCCCTTCGCCCGCAACGTGCTCGACGCGGCGCTGCTGCACGAGGCGTTCTCCGGGCACGACGTGATGGACTCCACCTCCGTCGACGCCCCGGTGCCCTCGGTCGTCGAGGCGGCGCGCAACGGCGACGTGGCGGGGCTGCGCATCGGCGTGGTCAAGGAGTTCGGCGGCGACGGCTACCAGGCGGGTGTGCTCGCGCGCTTCCACGAGACCGTGGAGCTGCTGGAGTCGCTGGGCGCGAAGGTCTTCGAGGTCTCCTGCCCGTCGTTCACCACCGCGCTCCCGGCGTACTACCTCATCGCCCCCTCGGAGTGCTCCTCCAACCTGGCCCGCTTCGACGCGATGCGCTACGGCCTGCGCGTCGGCGACGACGGCACCCGCAGCGCCGAGGAGGTCATGGCCCTGACCCGTGCCCAGGGTTTCGGCCCCGAGGTCAAGCGCCGCATCATCCTGGGCACGTACGCGCTGTCCAGCGGTTACTACGACGCCTACTACGGGCAGGCGCAGAAGGTCCGCACGCTCATCGCACGCGACTTCGAGGCCGCCTTCCAGCAGGTGGACGTGCTCATCTCGCCGACGACGCCCACCACGGCGTTCCCGATCGGCGAGCGCGCCGACGACCCCATGGCGATGTACCTGGCCGACCTGTGCACCATCCCGACCAACCTGGCGGGCAACGCGGCGATCTCCGTGCCGTGCGGCCTGGCCGACGAGGACGGACTGCCCGTCGGTCTGCAGATCATGGCCCCGGTGCTCGGCGACGACCGCTGCTACCGGGTCGGCGCCGCGGTGGAGAGGGCACTCCAGAGCCGGTGGGGCGGCGACCTGCTGTCCAAAGCGCCGGAGCTGTAGGGCTTTTCCGGGACCGTGGGGCGAGGGTTCGTGGGGCTAGGGGGAGACAGGTGACAGGGAGAACGGTGGCATGATCACTCGGATCGAGATCGACGGGTTCAAGTCCTTCTTGAGCTTCGATCTCGATGTGCCGCCCTTCCTCGCGCTGGTCGGTCCCAACGCGAGCGGCAAGTCGAACCTCTTCGACGCCGTGGGGTTCGTGGCGGCCGAGATCGAAGGTTCCGGGGGGCTGCTCGGGGCGACCCGAGGGCTGCCCGGAGAGCAGTTCCACCGGGTCGCCCACGGCTCGGCGGTGCCGGGGTTCGTCGTCTCGGTGGAGGCACTGGTCACCCCGGAGCCGGGCTCCGTGGTCCCGGTCAGGTTCGACGTGGGCGCGGAGATGGTGCTGAAGATCCCCAGATCCAGCGGTGCCGTCGTCAGCCACGCGGTCCAGCGGATCCCCGAGGAGCTGCTGGAGCTCATGGTCGAGGACCCCGACCCGGAGGGCACACCTCGCCGTACGGTCCAGTCGTGGCGCCGATACTCGCCGTCACCGGCGGCGATGCGCCGCCGGTGCCCCTTGGCCGACCGGGGGCCGCTCGCGGCCGACGGCGCGAACCTGGCCGCGGTGCTCGGACGGATGGCGGGCACGGGGGCGCTGGCCGACCTCGCGGCCGACCTCGCCGGGGTGGTTCCCGACGTCATCGGCCTGGTGCCGCGCGTCGAGCGCGGGGAGTGCTCCTTCGAACTGCTCGTCGACGGCCAGGGAGTGGTTCCCGCGGCGCTGCTGTCCGACGGCACCCTGCGGATCCTCGGTCTCCTCACCGCCCTGCACGATCCCGACCACCCGGGCACGCTGCTGGTGGAGGAGATCGAGAACGGTGTCCACCCGGCTCGTCTCGGCGAGCTGCTCCGGCGGGTGCGCCGCCGGATCACCGTGCCCGGAGGTTCCGAGCCGCTGCGGCAGCTCATCCTCACCAGCCAGTCCCCGATCGTCGTCGCCGAGGTCTACCGGACCGAGCCGGACGCGCTCACGTTCCTCGACACCGCGGTCCGCGTCGACCCCGACAACGACCGGGTCTCGCGGGTGACCGTGGCCAAGTCGATCCAGCCGGACGGCGAGCCCGGAACGTTCGTCTCGCCCCGGCAGGTCCGCGAATACCTGGGAGCGGCGGCATGAGCAGCCGCCCCCTGGTGCCGGGACTCATCGCGGAAGGGGAGGTCGACGAGGGCTTTCTCGGCATCGTGATCTCCAGGCAGCTGCGCGAGCTCACCTGGATGTCGCCGTACGCCGTCGACGTCGAGGCGACGAAGGTCGTCTCCTGCGACCGGGAGCACCTGGTCGCCGCGCTGGAGGAGCTCGCGGCCGACTGCCACCTGGTCTTCACGCACGAGGACGAGCGGGAGCGCCGCCGCAGAGACGGTGTCCGCTATCACTCGCACTACCTGGTGCCGGTGATCGGGCTGGGTGAGACCGAGGGCTGGATGCTCGCCGACCCCGCCGCGTGGGCGAAACTGGAGGGCAGCGACCTCGGCAGGCTGCCCACGCGACCCCGCGACGTCGAGAGGATCTCCGACCCCGCGGGGGTGCTGGCCACGACCGTCCCCCGGCGTGGCAAGCCCGCCCGCGACTACTTCGAGTACATAGGACGCAACATCGACCTCGCCGTTCTGGCCCAGGTGCCCGCCTACGCGAACTGGGTGGCCGAGACGAGGAACGCGTTGAAGGGACTTGGATATCTGTGACGTTTTCTATGGAAGCGGTGAACGACAATTGAGCGCCGAGAGAGCCCGACGCAGTGAGCGTAGTGGCGCGCGAGGAACGAGCGCTCCGCGTAGCGAGCGAGGAGTGGTGAACGACAATGAGCGCTGAGACGTTGATGCCGTACGACGAGGCGCTGGAGCGCTTCGAGCCGGTGCTCGGCCTGGAGACACACGTCGAGCTGGGTACGGCGTCGAAGATGTTCTGCGGCTGCCCGACCGCGTTCGGCGCCCCGCCGAATACGCACGTCTGCCCGGTCTGCCTGGCGCTGCCCGGCTCGCTGCCGACGGCGAACGCCGCCGCGATCGAGGCGACGATCCGCATCGGCCTCGCGCTCAACTGCTCCATCGCCGAGTGGTGCCGCTTCGCCCGGAAGAACTACTTCTATCCGGACATGCCGAAGAACTACCAGATCAGCCAGTACGACGAGCCGCTCTGCTTCGACGGTTACCTCGACGTCGAGGTCGACGGCAAGACCGTCAGGATCGAGATCGAGCGTGTCCACCTGGAGGAGGACACCGGCAAGTCCACCCACGTGGGTGGCGCGACCGGCCGCATCCACGGCGCCGACTACTCGATCGTCGACTACAACCGGGCGGGCATCCCGCTGGTGGAGATCGTCACCAAGCCGATCCCGGGGACCGACAGGCTCGCCCCCGAGGTCGCCCGCGCCTACGGCACCGAGCTGCGCGAGCTGGTGCGCGGTCTCGGTGTCTCCGACGTGCGCATGGAGGAGGGCTCCATGCGCTTCGACGTGAACGTCTCCCTCATGCCGCGCGGCTCCTCGGAGTGGGGCACCCGCACCGAGACCAAGAACGTCAACTCGCTGCGCAGCGTCGAGCGTTCCGTACGGGGTGAGATCGAGCGCCAGGCCGCGATCCTGGCCGACGGCGGCCGGATCATCCAGGAGACCCGCCACTTCCACGAGAACACCGGCACCACCACCTCGGGACGGTCCAAGGAGGAGGCGCAGGACTACCGCTACTTCCCCGAGCCCGACCTGGTGCCGATCGCCCCCGACCCCGCCTGGGTCGCGACCCTCAAGGCCGCCCTGCCCGAGCTGCCGGGCACGCGGCGCAAGCGGCTCCAGCAGGAGTGGGGCGTCTCCGACCTGGACATGGCCTCCATGCACAACGCCGACGCCATCTCCCTGGTCGAGGCGACGGTCGCCGCGGGCGCCCCGCCCGCGGACGCCCGCAAGTGGTGGATGGGCGAGCTGGCCCGCCGCGCCAACGAGGCCGGGCTCCCGCTGAGCGCGCTGAGCATCACCCCCGACCAGATCGCCAGGGTGTGCGCGATGGTCGCCGGGGGAGCGCTGAACGACAAGCTGGCCCGCCAGGTGCTTGAGGGCGTGCTGAACGGCGAGGGCTCTCCCGACGAGGTGGTGGCCGCCCGCGGCCTGCAGATCGTCAACGACGAGGGCGAGCTCATGGAGATCATCGACCAGGTCCTGGCGAGCAACGCCGACGCGGCCGACAAGGTCCGCAGCGGCAAGGTCGCCGCCGTCGGCGCCCTGGTCGGCGGCGTCATGAAGGCGAGCAGGGGCAAGGCCGACGCGGGCCGCGCCCGCGAGCTCATCCTGGAGCGCCTCGGCGTCTCCGGCTGACCGGGCGATCCGCGTGCGGGGTTTCCCGGAGGCTCACGCGACGGGCTGAGAGTGGCCCGCGCGTGAGGCTTCCGGGAAGCCCACGCGGAAGGTGCCGCGAGGATCTCGCGCGACGGCGTCCGAGAGGTCGCGCCGGAGGTTCCGTGAAAAGATCGCGCGACGGCGTCCGAGAGCCCGCGCCGGAGATTTCACGGCCGGTCCGCGCGAAGGTCTCTTCGATGTCGCGCGGGGTGCGTGAGGTTAGTTCGATGTGGTCTGGGCGGTTACGAGTTCGGCGTACCTGCCGGCGGTGGCCATCAGTTCGTCGTGGGTGCCGCGTTCCACGACGCGTCCGGAGTCGATCACCAGGATCAGGTCGGCGTCCCTGATCGTGCTCAGCCGGTGGGCGATCACGATGCGGGTCTGGGTGAGCCAGAACAGGTTGGACTCGATGGTCGCCTCGGTGGCGCTGTCCAGGTTGCTGGTGGCCTCGTCGAGCAGCAGGATCTTCGGCCGCGGCAGGATCGCGCGGGCGAGCGAGAGCCGCTGACGCTGGCCGCCGGAGAGGCCGCCGCCGTCGGTCAGCATCGTCTCGTACTTCATCGGCATCGCCATGATCTCCTCGTGCAGCGCCGCCACCTCGGCCGCGGCGACGACCCGCTCCAGGGGGGCGTCCGGGAGGTTCAGTGCGATGTTCTCCCTGATCGATCCGCTGAACAGGGAGGAGTCCTGGCCGACCACGCCGAACTGGCGGCGCAGGGTGCGCAGGTTGAGCTCGGAGGCCGGAACGCCGTCGTACAGGATCTCGCCCTCCACCGGGGTGTGCAGGGTGAGCAGCAGCCTGGCCAGCGTGCTCTTGCCGGAGCCCGAGGCGCCCACCAGCGCGACCTTCTGACCCGGCCGGATGGAGACCGAGACGTCCCTCACCACCCACGGGCCGCGGGGGTCGTGCCGGAAGCCCACGCCGCGCAACTCCACCGCGCCGCGCAGCCGGAGCACCTCGATGCCTTCGCTGGGTTCGGGTTCCGAGGCCAGGATGTCGGAGAGCCGGTCGAAGTGCGCGCCCGCCTGCTGCAGGCTCTGCAGGCCGGTCATGAGCGAGCCCAGCGGAGTGAGGGCGCCGAGCGCGATGGCGTTGAGCGCGATCAGCGCGCCCACGGTCAGCTCCCCGTCGAGGACCCGCCACGTGCCGAGCCACAGCAGGCCGAGCGGGGCGACCACCCGGATCGCGGACAGCGCCGCCTCCACCAGGCCCCGGGTGAGGCCGCTGCGCACGTCGGCGTTGAGCTGCTCGGTGAAGTGGGCCGACCACTGCTCCACC
Source organism: Streptosporangium sp. NPDC006930 (assembly GCF_040635605.1). Classification (NCBI taxonomy): domain Bacteria; kingdom Bacillati; phylum Actinomycetota; class Actinomycetes; order Streptosporangiales; family Streptosporangiaceae; genus Streptosporangium; species Streptosporangium sp. NPDC006930. The sequence continues at coordinate 182,805 of NZ_JBEYID010000006.1, forward strand.
GCCCGGCTCTCGGCCCCGGAGGCCTTCAGCGTCTCGATGCCGGTGATCGCCTGGATGAGGCTGCTCTGCGACGCGGAGTAGGCGGTCAGCTCCCGCTGGGTGAGGAGGTTGATCCGGCGGGTGGTGGCCAGCACCAGGAGCCCCTGAGCCACGATCACCCCGGTCAGAGCGAGCCCGAAGACGGGATCCCAGACGTAGACGAGTACGAGGTAGCCGATGGCGAGCGGGCCGTCCAGCAGCGCCGCCACGATCTGGCCGGTGAGGATGTCGCGCAGTGTGGAGACGCTGGCGGCCCTGGTCAGCAGGTCGCCCTTGCCGCGCTGCGCGAAGTACCGGTACGGCAGCGTCACCAGGTGGCCGATCACCCCCTCGGTGAGTTCCTGGTCGGCGCGGGCTCGTACCGCCACCAGCAGCGCCGCCCGTAGGTAACCGATCACGAACTGGGCCACCCCGGCCAGCAGCACGGCCCCGCCGAGGAGGGGGAGCAGGTCGGCTCCCCGCGAAGGAATGACCTTGTCGATCAGCAGCTGGGAGAGGAGGGGCAGGGCCAGGCCCAGTAGTTGCAGCAACAGCGAGGCGGCGATGACCTGCGCGAGCAGGCCGCGGCGGCGGCGGAACAGGGTGCGGACGAACTCGCGCCGCCAGGCGCTCGCCATCGAGGACGTGCCGCGATGGAACCCCTCGCCGGGTTCGAAGACCAGCAGTACGCCGGTGAACCCGGCGCCGAACTCCTCCGCGGTGAGGCGGCGGCGGCCCTGCCCGGGGTCGACGAGGTCCACCCGGTCGGGTGACCAGCGCTCGACCACCACGAAGTGGTTGAACTCCCAGTGTGCGACCGCGGGCAGCGGCACACGCGCCAGGTCCTCGGGGGCGAGGGAGAAGGCACGCGCCTTCAGGCCGTGTTCGCGGGCACCCTCCACGATGGCCTTGGCGCTCAGTCCGTCCCTGCCGACCTGGAGCCGTTCGGACACCTGGTGCAGCGTGGTGCGGTGGCCGTGGTGGCAGAGCACCATCGCCAGGCACGCCGCGCCGCACTCGGTGACGCTGTTCTGCAGCAGGACCGGTACGCGGTTCCTCATCCGCCCGCTCCCAGCACGAGCGTGATCAGCGTGGCACCGGCCGCCAGGATGGCGGCCACCACGATCCACAGCAGCAGGAACGACGGACCGCTGATCACCAGCGGCATCCTGGCGGCGGCGCGGGACCGGGCATGCCGGCGCAGCGCCTCCTCCCGGTAGATGGGCCGCCCGTGGCCGCTCCCCGAGGGGGGACCGGCCGGTGAGGACGGTGTCGGCGCGGCGGGGCCGGCCGCGGAGGGGGGCCGCGTACGGTACCCCTCGTTGTCCTCCCAGTGCCTCACCCGGTGCCGGCCGGGCGCCGGGACGGCCTGTGTGCTGTCCGGATCGATCACGACCAGTGCCACTCGATCGTGGCCGAGGCGCGACGTTCCGCCAGCCAGCGGGCGAACGCGGCGCGTCCGGCGGCGGCGAGGGTCTCGGCGTCGTCGGTGGCCGGGCTCCTGGACAGGACGGCGCCGGTCAGGAAGCCGCCGTCGGGCAGCTCCACCGGGCCGACGACCCGGCCGGGCACCGCACCGCGCAGTGCCTCGGGCAGATCCGTCTCCCAGCGGGTCGCGAAGGTCACCACCGTCTCCTCCGCTGGCGTCCCCTCCCCGAAGGAGGTCAGGGCGGCGAGGAGGTCGGCCGTGGCGGCGGCGGTCACCTTCTCTTCGCCGGTGATCCACACGGCCCTGACCCGGGCGAAGGCGCCGGGGTTCGCGGCCAGGTGGCCCGGGGCGAGTTCCGCCTCCTTGTCCCGGCGGAAGCGGCGGCGGCGGGCGATCCCGGTGATGTACGCCTCGAACTGCTCGCCGGACATCCCGGCCTCGGTCATCCAGGCCAGGGTCGACGCGCGGTCGTGCAGCCCTCTGCCCCTGCGGAACTCGTCGGCCGTCGCCTGGAGGTCGGCGGCGGTGAGCGGTTCGGCGCCGGCGGCTTCTTCGGCGGCCTCGACGAGCAGGCACTGGTCGACGATCTCCTGGTACGGCGACGCGTCCCTCCGGGAGAGGGAGCGCAGCATGGTCAGCGCCTGGGGAACCGTCACGTCCACGTCGTTGACGCTGACCAGATACCCGGCCGCCCAGTGCGTCGAGTGGTCGATCAGCCAGGGCACCCCGTCCTCGGGAGGGGCGGTCAGCGCGACCGTGCCGCCTTCGGGATGGTCGAGGAGCAGGTCGTAGTCGACCACCGGGGTTCCGGGGCGCCGGTCGACGACGAGCTGTGCCCGGATCTCCGGGTGCCGCGCCGCCCACTCGCCGACGGCACGGTGGGCGTCGGCGACGCCCGCGTCGCGGCGGGGCAGCGTACGGAGCAGGGAGACCCCGGATCGCAGGGCCTGCGCGAAATCGGTCACGGTTTCTCTCCGTTCATGAGCCAGCCCGCGATCGCGTCGCTGACGGGCAGTCCGCTCCACAGCTCGACGAACCCCCACGCGCCGTTGGAGTTCAGTTCCAGGAAGACGTACTCGCCGCCGGGGGTGACGATGAGGTCCAGGGCCGCGTAGGTCAGGCCGACGTCGGCGACCAGCCGGGCACAGCGCGACGCCACCTCGGCGGGCAGTTCGTGCACGCCGTACCTGACCCGGTCGTTGTCGTAGTGCCGCCAGTCGTCCCTCGCCGTCCTGGAGGCCGACGCGTCGATCTCCGCGGCGAACACGCGCTCTCCCACGACGATCACCCGCAGCTCGACCGCCTTGGGGACGTAGGGCTGCAGGATCACCGGCTCGTGCTGGAGGCGGTGCCGGGAGGTCAGGTGGCGGCGGGTGACCACGGTCGTGAACGCGCGGTGTTCGGCGCCGTCGACCTGGAACGGCTCGGCGGTGATCTGCTTGGCGACCAGCCGCTCCGCCGATTCGTACGCTTCTGCGAGTTCGGCGGGGTCGTTGGTGTAGACCGTGTCGGGTACGGAGAAGCCCAGCTCGATCGCACGCGCCATGTGGAAGATCTTGTTGTGCGCGCGGCGTTCGTCCGCACGGCGTCCGGGCAGCCAGCGCGCGGGCAGGAGGCTCCACACCCCGTCCAGCATGAACTCCGCCTGCCGGTCGACGTGCGCGCGGTGACTCGGCTCGGCCACGGTGTCGGCCGCGGAGGGCGCGCCCGGACGGCTGCGCCAGACCGCGGTGATCCGGGACAGATCGATCGTCTCCGCGCCGGTGTCCAGCAGCAGCCGTCGTTCCCCGCCGGTGAACGACGCGGTGATCCGGCTGCGGCTCGGGAAGTCACCGGTGTCCCACCACAGCACCGGCGTCCCCGAGCAGGTCGCGGTGGTGTTCGCGTCGCCGTTCGCTCCCACCAGGTGAGCGCCGCGCCGCCGGAGTGCGGCCACGACCCTCTCGACCGCCCCGTCACCCCGCCTGCTGATGATCAGAATCACTGTCCGGTCCCGTCTCGAAGGCGCGGCGGAACGGGCCTCCCGTCCCGCCGCGCCGTGTTCGTCCGATGCGCCGTCCGCCGAGGGCCGGCCCGTCTCACCGGGGGTGAGGTCCCGTCGGTGGGCCGGCCCGATCAGCCGCTGGATCCGCGGACTAGTACTGCCACCACTCGCACGGCAGGTCCTTCTTCCACGCGCTGACCGACCACTTGCCGCCGGACACCTCGCCCAGCTCGGCCTCGGCGAGCTCGGCACCCTCGAAGGGCAGGTCGTCAATCGTGATCTTCGACATGATCATTCCTCTCGGCCGCGTCGTCGCGGCCCCGACTGGTCCTCCGGCCTCGGTGTAGAGAGCCGGTCACCGGGTTCCCGCTTTCGGCCCCCGGTTCTACGGAGGAACCTAGGAACGATCACTTGTGGACCACTTGTGTTCCGCTTGGGGGCACGAGGGGCCGGGGGCCGTGGCCGCCCGGAACAAAGCCCGCAACGCCACCTGGACCACCGGCGGAACCGGCCCGGTGACGGATGTCGAGGATCCTTTCGGTCGCCTGCGTGCCCCTAATCGGAAGGGCCTCTTTTATGTGGTAATTCACATTTCTGAAACTGAACAGGTGTTGACGAAATTCTTGATGGCTTGCACAGTAATCACTGCAGTCTCACCTTTAACTCCGGCATGACCTGACCTCACGATCGGAAGAACGTCGAATGAAAAAGCTCCTGGCATTCGCCGCCGCGACGTTGACGGCCGCCGCAGGGATGGCCGTTGCGGCCGTTCCCGCTCATGCGGACCCGGTGAGCAGTGCTTTCGTCCTGTCGGCGGCCCCGGCCGTGGACGCGGTGGTTGTGGCGGACGGGGTGCGCCTGCGATCGAGCCCGGGAGGGTCGACGGTCATCGGCTATCTCTACTACGGCGATTACGGGCAGATTCTCAACCCGAACTCGACGGGCGGCTGGTGCAACTTCCGGCTGGGCGCCAGGTCGGCCTCGGGATTGCCCTCCGGCACCACGGGATGGGTTTCGTGCAGCTATCTGGCAAGGGAGGACGGCTGGAAATTCAACGGACCGGCCGTCGACACCCTGCGGGAATAGCCTCCTTTCCCGGACAAGACCCGGCCGCCCGGCTCCCCACAACCGGGCGGCCGTTTCCCGTTTCCCGTTCCCCCGTTTCCCGTCGCGGGCCCTCGCGGGCGTGTCGTAGGCCCGTCGTGGGCCCGTCGTGGGCCCGGCGCAGGGGTCCGGCAGCACGTCGTGACGCCCCGCCGTCGCGTCATCCGTCCAGGAGTTTGAGGCCGATGACGCCGACCAGGATGAGCGCGAGGCAGCCGAGCCTGGCGGGCGCCGCGCTCTCGCCCAGGGCGACGACGCCCACGGCGGCGACCCCGAGCGCGCCGAGTCCGACCCAGACCGCGTACGCGGTGCCCAGGGGCAGGGTCCTGAGCGCGAAGGTGAGCATGACGAAGCTCAGGACCGCCGCCGTCACCCCGAAGAACGCCGGCCAGAACCGGGTGAACCCGTCCGAGCGTTCGAGCGCGGTGGCCCAGACGATCTCCAGTGCGGCCGCCGTGAGAAGCAGAACCCAGGCCATGGCGGTCAGGCCGTGCTGCCCGCGTCGACGGTGATGGTGGCGCCGGTGATGTTCCTGCCACCCTCTCCCGCCAGGTGCGCGACGGTGGCGGCGATGTCGCCGGGGTCGCAGTAGCGGGCCAGGGCGGTGAGGCGCCGTTCCTCCTCCGCCTCGGGGCCGTCGGCGGGGTTCATCTCGGTGTCGGTCGAGCCGGGCTGGACGAGGTTGGCCGTGATGCCCCGCGGGCCCAGGTCCCTGGCGAGGCCCTTCGTCAGGCCGACCAGTGCGGACTTGCTCATCGCGTAAAGGGTCCACCCCGGGTACGGCACGCGTTCGGCGAGGCTGCTGCCGATGCAGATGATCCGGCCGCCCTCGCCCATGTGCCGGGCGGCGGCCTGGGCCAGCACGAACGAGGCGCGCGAGTGGATCGCGAGCGTGCGGTCGACCTCGGCGAGCGTCACCTCCTCCAGCGGTCCGAACGGGGCGATGCCTGCATTACCGACCACGATGTCGATCCGCCCGAACTCGGTGATCGTCCGTTCGACCGCGGCGACGAGCGCGCCCGCGTCGGTGGCCTCCGCCGCCATGGCCAGCCCACGGGCGCCGGCGGCCTCGATCTCCTTGACGACCGCCGCCGCCCGCTCCTCCGAGCGCGCGTACGTGATCACCACGTCGGTGCCCTCCGCGGCGAGGCGTACGGCGATGGCGGCGCCGATCCCACGGCTTCCCCCGGTGACGAGGGCGACCCTGCGTGTCATGGTGTGCTCCTTAAGCGGAATTGGTTCCGCTTAACCATAAAGCGGAACTTATTCCGCTTACAAGCCTCCAGTAGCCTGTGATCGTGGACGTCGTCACGAATCCCCGCCGCGAACGGGTCGACGCGGCGCGCAACCGGGCGAAGATCCTCGCCGCGGCCGCCGGCATCGTCGCCGCTCACGGCGTCGAAGGGCTGTCGATGGCGGAGGTCGCCGCCGCGGCGGGGGTCGGTGTCGGCACGCTGTACCGCAGGTTCGGCGACCGCTCAGGCCTGGCGTACGCGCTCATCGACGAGCGGGAACGCGAGTTCCAGGCGGCCTTCATCGAAGGACCGCCGCCCCTGGGCCCCGGTGCCGACGCGCCCGCCCGCATCCGCGGCTTCCTGCACGCCCTCGCCGACAGGACGGTGGAACAGCTGGACCTGCTGGTGATGGCCGAGACGGCGACACCGTTCGCCCGCTTCGGGGGCGCCTACGACGCCTACCACGCCCACCTGTCGATGCTCGTCACCCAGGCCAGACCCGGCTCCGACGCCTACGTCCTCGCCGACGCCCTTCTCGCCCCGCTCGCCGCGCCGCTGCTCGCCCACCGCCTGCGCGAGCACGGGGTGACGGTCGAGCGCGTCAAGGCGGGGCTGGACGACCTGCTGGCCGCGTTCACTCCCTGAGCGCGCGGGCTCCTCGGTGGTTCGAGGGTGGGGCGCGCGGAGCGTGGGCCCGCGAGAACCACCGGAGGACGCCCGCGTGAGACCCTGCGACGGAGGCAGGCCACTCCACCTGACCGGGCGGGGAACGTGCCCGCGACCGTCATCGGAGAACGCAAGCCGAAACAGGCGCGGGAAAGGAAACGGGCACGGGCGTCCGTCCGTGCCCGCGTGTGCCGCATCCGGTGCGGCCGGTTCCGATCAGGCGCTGCGGCGACGGGCGGCCACCCTCCTGATGAGGGGCGTGAACAGCGCCAGAAGCGAGATGACCAGCAGCGTCGCCGCGATCGGGCTCCTGACCAGGACCGTCACGTCACCCGCACCGATCGCGAGGGCCCGGCGGAGCTGGATCTCGGCCATCGGGCCCAGGATCAGGCCGATCACCGCCGGGGCCACCGGCAGGCCGAAGCGGCGCATCGCGAAACCGAGCATGCCCAGGACGTAGAGGATGACCAGCTCCACCCAGGAGGAGTTCAGCGCGTAGACGCCGAGCGCCGCGAACAGCACGATCCCCGAGTAGAGGTAGGGCCGGGGGATCTGCAGCACCCGCGCCCAGAGCGGGGCGAGCGGCAGGTTGAGCACCAGCAGCATGGTGTTGCCCACGAACAGCGAGGCGATCATGCCCCAGACCAGCGCCGGGTTGTGGTCGAACAGCTGCGGGCCCGGCTGCAGCCCGTACTGCTGGAAGGCCGCGAGCAGGATCGCGGCCGTCGCCGAGGTGGGCAGGCCCAGCGTGAGCAGCGGGACGAGCGTGCCCGCCGCCGAGGCGTTGTTGGCGGCCTCGGGACCGGCGACCCCCTCGATCGCGCCCTTGCCGTACTCCTCGCGGGCGACCCCGCGTGCCAGCCGCTTCTCGACCGAGTACGACAGGAACGTGGGGATCTCCGCGCCGCCGCCGGGCAGCGCGCCGAACGGGAAGCCGAGCGCGGTGCCGCGCAGCCACGGCCGCCAGGAACGCGACCAGTCGGAGCGGCCGAGGAACGCCCGGCCGACCGGGATCACCTCCGGCCGGTCGTGCCGCAGCCGCGAGGCGACGTAGAGCACCTCGCCCATGGCGAAGAGCCCGACCGCGACGATCACCACGTCGATGCCGTCGAGCAGCTGGGGGACGCCCAGGGTGAGCCTGGCCTGCCCGGTCTGCTGGTCGATGCCGATGAGCCCGATGACCAGGCCGAGGCCGAGCGAGGCGAGCCCTCGTACGACGGAGCGGGACAGCACCGACGACACGGCGGTGAACGCGAGGACGGCGAGCGCGAAGTAGTCCTCGGGGCCGAAGGAGATCGCGAAGTCCACCACCAGGGGCGCGGCGACGACCAGCAGCGCGGTGGCGATGGTGCCCGCGACGAACGAGCCGATCGCGGCCGTCGCCAGCGCCTGGGACGCCCGGCCGCGTTTGGCCATCTTGTTGCCCTCAAGGGCGGTGATCATCGAGGAGCTCTCGCCGGGCGTGTTGAGCAGGATCGAGGTGGTCGACCCGCCGTACATGCCGCCGTAGTAGATCCCCGCGAACATGATGAACGCGCTCTCCGGAGGGACGGTGAACGTGATCGGCAGCAGCAGCGCCACGGTCATGGCCGGGCCGATGCCGGGCAGCACGCCCACCAGCGTGCCCAGCGTGACGCCCACCAGCGCGTAGAGCAGGTTCACCGGGGTGAGCGCGGTCACGAAGCCGTCCAGCAACAACTGCAGGGAGTCCACTCAGATCACCCCGGACAGCAGTCCGGCCGGCAGCGTCACGCTGAGGCCTTTGACGAACAGCAGGTAGGTGAGGAAGGACACGATGATCGCGACGACCCCCGCGCGCAGCCGCCGGGTCGCCCCGAGGGTCACGGACAGGCCGAAGAAGAGCAGCGCGCCCGCGATGATCCAGCCGAGCAGGTCCAGCAACCCGGTGAAAGCCAGGAAGATCACGCTGACCAACGCGACCGTACGCCAGTCGGCCCGCGCGGCCGAGTCGGCGTCTTCGGCGTCCTCGGGGTCGCCGTGACCTCCCCTGAGCACGTCGACCACGTAGAACAGCCCGATCAACAGCATCGCCACCCCGACGAGGGCGGGGAAGAACCGGGGGCCGAGACCGAGGACGGAGCCCGCGGCGGTGACGTCGGCGGTACCGACGATCACGAACACCCCCAGCGCGAGGACCAGCACCGCCGGCCCCAGCTCGGGCCGCCGCCACGACCACCCGGCCGCGGTCTCGGTCGCCGCCCCGCCTTCCGAGGGCGGGGCGGAATCCAGGACGGGATCGGGACCGGAATCCGAGCCCGGCCCCGGGGACACACCGGTACCGCCGTCGCCCGCGCGGGCGACGGCGGCTGGTTCGGATCCGGTGCCGGTGCCGGTGCCGGTGCGATCAGACGGGTCTTCTACGGGAAGCATCAGGAGACGAGGCCCATCTCCGCGATGATGCCCTTGACCTTGGTCTGTTCGGCCGCGAGGAAGTCGGCGAACGGCTGACCGGTCTGGAAGACGTCGGCCCACCCGTTCTTGAGCACCGCCTCCTTCCACGCGGAGGAATCGTGCATCTTGGTGACCAGGTCGGTGAGGCTCTTCTTCGCCCCGTCGTCCAGCCCGCCGGGCGCGACGAAACCCCGCCAGTTGGCCAGCTCCACGTCCAGGCCCCCCTCCTTGAGAGTGGGGGCGTCGACGTTGCCGAGCCGCGCCGGAGAGCTGACGCCGAGAGCGCGCAGCTTGCCGGACTTCACGTGCTCGGCGAACTCGCCGATGCCGGAGATCCCCATCGCGACCTTCTCACCGAGCAGCGCGTTGAGCGCCTCGCCGCCGCCGGAGTGGGCGATGTAGTTGACCTGCCTGGGGTCGATGCCCGCGGCCTTGGCCATCAGGCCCGCCACGATGTGGTCGGTGCCCCCGGCGGAGCCGCCCGCGATGGCGATCTTCGTCGGGTCCGCCTTCCACGCCGCCACCAGCTCGCCGAGCGTCTTGTACGGTGACCCCGCGGGGACCACGACGATCTCGTACTCCTCGGTGAGCTTCGCGATCGGCGTGGTGTCGGCCAGGGTGACCTTCGACTTGTTCTGCTCGATCGCGCCGACCATGACCAGGCCCATGGTCATCAGCAGGTCACCGTTGCCCTTCTCGCCCGCGAGCTGGGCCAGGCCGATGGTGCCGCCCGCGCCGGGCACGTTGTAGACCTCGATCTTGCGCGACGGCTCGGCGGTCTTGAGCGCCTCGCCGGCGACACGGGAGGTCTGGTCCCAGCCGCCTCCGGGCGAGGCCGGAGCCATGATTCTCAGCGCGCTCGTTCCCGAGCCACCATCGGAACCGCAGGCGGTGAGGGCGGCGAGGGACAGCACCGCGAGGGCGGCCAGTCTCCGAAGTCGCATGGTCAGCTCCAAACAAACGTCAATAAAGCGTGGTGAGGATGGTGACCCCGGGAGGTCGCCCTGTCGATGCTTTGCGTGGTTGCCGTCGTATCGGTCGTATTGGTCACGCGTCCTCGACCGCGCCGTTATCTCGGGCTGCTTTCATCGAGGTCTCCGACCAGGAGTCAACTCGTGCGACGCTTACTCGACGCCTCGCTCGGCACCCAGCTCTTCGTGCTGCAGACCGTCATCGTGTTCCTCGCGGTCGCCGGCACGGCAGGTGTCTGGATGGAGCACACCCGCGCCCTGCTGGACCGTCAGTACCGGCAGCGCGCCCTGGCGATCGCCGAGTCGGTGGCGGGGCTTCCCCAGGTGCGCGAGGCGTTCGCCCTGCCCAGGCCCGAGCTGAGCCTGCAGCCGATCGCGCTCGGGGTGCAGGCGGCGACCGGCGCCGACTACGTGGTGATCGCGAACCGCGACCAGATCCGCTACGCCCACCCCAACCCGAGCCTGATCGGCAAGAGGCTGTCCACCGACGGCTCGGAAATCCTCACGAACGGGCGGCGCTGGACCGGCGTCCAGACGGGCACCCTGGGCCGCTCGGTACGCGGCAAGGCCCCGATCTTCGACTCCTCGGGACGGGTCATCGGCCTGGCCTCGGTCGGGATCCTGGAGGAGCGCCTCGCCGACCAGCTCGGCGAGGCGCTCCCGCCGCTGCTGTGGACGGTCCTCGCCGTCCTCGTCGCCGGGTCGGGCGCCGCCGCGCTGATCGTCCGGCGGGTACGCCGCCAGACGTTCGGCCTGGAACCGGGAGAGATCGCGGCCCTGCTCGAACAGCGCGAGGGCGTGTTGCACGGCGTCAAGGAGGGGGTGCTCGCCCTCGACCTCCAGGGACGGGTCACGCTCGTCAACGACGCGGCGCGCGAACTGCTCGGCCTCTCCCGGCACGACGTCGGCCGGAGCCTGCGGGAGATGCCCCTGTCCGACCGGATGCGGGACGTGCTCGACGGCGTGGACCCCGGCGACGACAGGGTGGTGCTCCACCGAGACCGGGTGCTCGTACTCAACCGGACCCCGGTGGCGGTACGGGAACTGCAGAGCGGCTGGGTGGTCACCCTGCGGGACCGTACCGAACTGGTGCGCCTGACCCGCGAGCTCGACCGGGCGAGCACCACGACCGGCGCGCTGCGCGCGCAGGCCCACGAGTTCGCCAACCGGATGCACACCGTGGTCGGCCTGCTGGAACTCGGCGAGTACGAGACGGCCGTCAGCTACATCACCCAGACCACCGAGGCCTACAGCAGGCACGCCTCGGGCATCAGGGAGAAGGTCGCCGACCCCACGCTGGCCGCCCTGCTGCTGGCCAAGTCGGCCGAGGCGGCCGAGCGGGGCGCCACCCTGGTGCTGTCCGACGACTCCCGGGTGGAGGAGGGCATGCTCGGCGACCCGCACGACGCGGTCCTGGTCGTCGGCAACCTGGTCGCCAACGCCCTCGACGCGCTGCAGGAGACCGGGGGAACGGTGGAGGTCTCGGTCCGTACCGAGGTGGACGGGCTGTGCGTCCGGGTCGGTGACTCCGGTCCCGGGATCACCCCCGGCCTGGTCCACGAGGTGTTCAGGGAGGGCTTCACCACGAAGGCGGCCCACGCGGGGCCGCGCGGCCTGGGCCTCGCCCTCACCCGCCAGACGTGCTCACGCCGGGGTGGCTGGGTGCGGGTACACAACGCGGGCGGCGCCGTCTTCACCGCGCTCCTTCCCACCAGGGAACCCGCCCCGCCCTCCGCGGAAGGAACCCCCGGCGGGTGGGTCGATCGAGCGTCGCCGGCGCCCGCCCCGCCCCCTGCGGAAGGAGCGGGGGAGCCCGCCTCCACGGAACGGAAGGTGCCGAGTTGACCGGGGACACGCACGTGGGCGACATTCGCGTCCTGGTCGTGGACGACGACTTCATGGTGGCGAGGATCCACGGCGGCTACGTCACCAGGATGCCGGGCTTCACGGTCGCCGGTGTCGTCCACACCGGGGGCGCCGCGATCGCCTCGGCCGCGGCGCGCAGGCCCGACCTGGTGCTGCTCGACATCTACCTGCCGGACATGTCGGGACTCGACGTCCTCAGGAAGCTCAGGGGGGCCGCGCAACCGGTGGACATCCTGATGATCACCGCCGCGCGCGACGTCACCACGGTCCGGGCGGCGATGCGCGGCGGCGCGGTCAACTACCTGATCAAGCCCTTCACCGCCCGCGCCCTGACCGAGCGCCTCGAACAGTACGCCGAGACCCGCAGACGCCTCGCCACCCTCGGGGACGAGGCCCGCCAGGACGAGGTCGACAGGCTCTTCGGCGCGGTCAGGGGGGTTCCGCCACCGCTGCCCAAGGGGTTGTCGGGCACCACGTGCTCCCTCGTCGCCGAGGCGCTCAGGGAGAGCGGCGGCGACCTGTCGGCGACCGAGACGGCGACGGTGACCGGTCTGTCCAGGGTGAGCGCCCGCCGGTATCTGGAACACCTGTGCGCGGTGGGCCAGGCGGAGCTCCGCCCGAAGTACGGCACGGCGGGGAGACCCGAGCATCGCTACCGATGGACAGGATGATTTGTTATTTCATTCTGGGCGGAGGCTGACCAATGTGGTTTAAGGTTGCCGGAGGTGGAAGCTGCGAAGCAGGAGGATGCGGAGGCCGTGCGGAACGCCGGAGCGTCTGTGAACCCACCGACGGACCCCTTTGAGGCAATGCCCCTTCCTTCACGCCCCGTGCCACCGGGCGCCCGCGACCCGCGACGAGCTCCCGGCACTCAGGCCGCCCAGCCCCAGGGGGGTTCGCGCCTTCCCCCCGGTGTCTCGCCCGACATCTTCGGTCCCACCGGCCACGGAGGATCCTCGGGCCCCGGCAGGCCCGGCCCCGGTGGTCCGCCACCGCCCCGTGGGACGACGCTTCCCCCCGCGGCCCAGCCCCCGCAGCCCTGGCAGATGGCCACGCCGGAACGCCCCTTCCGGCGCGACGAGCCGACGCTCGTCCCCGGTGGCGACGGCGGGTTCCCGCAACCGGAAGGGCTCCGCTACGAGGAGCCGCCTCCGCGTCGCCGTAAGGCCCGCAGGCTCTTCCTGATCGTTTTCGCCGTGCTCTTCGTCGTCGCGCTCGCCTACGCGGTGCCCGCCGTCATCATGTCCGGCAAGATGCTGCCGGGCACCACCGTGCGGGGCATCGACATCGGCGGCCTGACCGCGACCGAGGCGGCCGACAAGCTCAGGGACCGTCTGTCGGGCAAGGCCGGCGAGAAGATGACCCTGCTGGCCGCGGGCAAGCGTTACGACTTCGACCCCGCGAAGTCGGGCCTGGAGTTCGACGTGGTCGCCACCATCGCCCAGGCGCCCAGCGGATTCCCCAGCCCCGCCGAGGTCTGGCGGGCCTTCACCGGCACCACAGACCTGGAGCCCAAGGTCTCCTCCGATCTTGAGAAGATGAGAGCCGCGGTCGCCGGCCTGGCCAAGAGGGTCGACCTCAAGGTCCGCGAGGGCTCGGTCACGTTCGAAAACGTCAAGCCCGTCGTCGTCACGCCCCGCGACGGCCGGGAGCTGGAGCGGGAGGCCGCGGTCGCCGCGATCACGAAGGCCTTCCTCGGCCCGGAGAAGGAGGTCCGCCTCCCGGTCTCGGTGATCAAGCCGATGGCCGGAGCGGAGACGGTCAAGCAGGCCGCGGCCAGTGCACGGAAGGCGCTGTCGGGACCGGTCACACTGACCTTCGCCGGCAAGCAGACCCAGCTGCCGGTGGAGACCCTCGCCGCCCACCTGTCCTTCAAGCCGGACAGCTCCGGCGGCATGAGCCCGAAGTTCGACGCCAAGAACGCGGTGGCCTCCGTGGAGGGGGACCTGATCGACTCGGCCCTCGCCCCTCGCGACCCCACGTTCCAGATCGTCGGGGGAAAGCCGAAGCTGGTGCCCGGACGCAAGGGCAAGGGCGTCGACGACGAGCGGCTCGCCACCGACGTGGCGAACATGGTCGCCCGTGACGGCGACCGGACGATCCCGGTCTTCCTCGCCACCGTCAAGCCGAGGATGTCCGACGCCGACGCGCGCAAGCTCGGCATCAAGGAGCGGATCAGCCAGTTCACCACCCCCTACACCTGCTGCCCGCCGCGGGTCACCAACATCAGGACGATCGCCAAGCTCCTGGACGGCCACCTGGTGAAGCCGGGTGAGACCTTCTCGCTCAACGGCGTCATCGGCCAGCGCGACACGGCACGCGGCTTCGTCCCCGCCCCCATGATCCAGGGCGGCAGGCTGGTCGACTCGGTCGGCGGCGGCATCTCCCAGTTCGTCACCACCATGTACAACGCGGTGTTCTTCGGCGGCCTTGAGGACGTCCAGCACATGGCGCACGAGTTCTACATCTCCCGCTACCCGGCCGGGCGCGAGTCCACGGTCTCCTGGCCCCAGCCCGACTTCCGCTGGAAGAACGACTCGCCGTACGGGGTGCTGGTGAAGACCTCCTACAACGACAGCGGGGTCACCGTCGCCTTCTGGAGCACCAAGCGTTACGAGATCGAGTCGATCTCCTCGGAGCGATACAACGTCACCCCGTTCAAGAGCGAGACCGACAGCGGCCCCACCTGCATCCCGATGGTGGGCCAGAACGGTTTCACGATCGACGTCTGGCGCGTCTTCAAGCAGGACGGCAAGGAGATCAAGCGCGTCAAGAAGACCACGGTCTACCGTCCCGAGCTCGACCTGAAGTGCGTGTCCGAATAATCACGGTGCCGGCGCGCCCTGCACGGCCGGACGGTGCGGTCGCGAGGGGCGGCGCCACCGGCCGTACGGCTGGATAATGCGCACATGAAGATCTGGGTACCTTCCAAAGCCGTCGCCGATGTCCTGTGTGATCTCCCGGAAGTGGAGTGCGTCGTCTACGACGGCACGGAGCCGGTGCCCGAGGGCGTGGAGGAGGCCGAGGTCTGGATCCCGCCGCTCACGCCGTTGACGGATCTTCCCGGTCTGCTCGCCCGCATGACCGGCCTGCGACTGCTGCAGACCGTCACCGCGGGTGTCGACGCCTACCGGCCGCACGTGCGGGAGGGGGTGACGCTGTGCAACGCCAGGGGTGTGCACGACGCGGGCACCGCCGAGTGGGCGGTGGGCGCCATGATCTCCGTGCTGCGGGAGTTTCCCGGGTTCGTCCACGCGCAGCGCGAGGGCGAGTGGACCTACCACCACACCGGGGTGCTGGCCGACTCCACGGTCCTGATCGTCGGCTACGGCTCGATCGGTGAGGCGCTGGAGCGGCGGCTCGACGGCTTCGAGGTCGACGTCGTCCGGGTGGCCAGGACCGCCAGGCCCGGTGTACACGGCCTGGACGAGCTGCCGGGGCTGCTGCCGGAGGCGGACGTGGTGGTGCTGCTCGTACCCTCGACGCCCGAGACCACCGGCATGGTGGACGCCGGGTTCCTGGCGGCGATGAGGGACGGCGCCCTCCTGGTGAACGCGGCCAGGGGCACGGTGGTCGACACGGACGCGCTCGTCGCCGAGCTGCGGGAGGGCCGGCTCCTCGCCGCGCTCGACGTCACCGACCCCGAGCCCCTGCCGGAGGGCCACCCGCTGTGGACGGCACCGGGGGTTCTCATCACCCCGCACGTCGCGGGCAGCAATCCGGCGTCCGTACGGCGCACGCTGAAGCTTCTCCGCTCCCAGCTGTTGCGTTACCTCGCGGGTGAGCCGCTCAAGAATGTGATCACGGGTTCGTACTGACGGGCGGGGGAATCCGGGCCGCGTCCCTGCGGCGCACGCCGAAGCCTCTCCGCTCCCAGCCGTTGCGTCACCCCGCGGGTGAGCCGCTCAAAGATGTGATCACGGGTTCGTACTGACCGGCAAAGGAATCCGGGCCGTGGCTGCCCCGTGACCTGCGGTGCGTACCGTCGGTAAAAGCGATCACCGTTGCTCGCGTGGTTATCAGATCGGTGACGACTACGGCGTTGTCACCACCCGCGCGGGTCGGACGGCACACACTGGCCCTGTGCCGGTACGAGCGCCGAGGACGAAGGACGACGCGCTCGCACCGGCAGCGCGGGCGCAGCGAGCAAGGGAAGCTGCGAAAGCGAAAAACACCAAACGACATTGATGGGCAGACGACATTGATCCGCTGGCGTGACCCCCGGGTACCGCTGACCGCCGCCGCCGCAGGCGTGGCGGGGCTCGTTGCCGCGCTCGTCAGCGGCGCTCCGGCCGTGGTCGTCGAGGCGGTGGCGGGCGTCGTCACCGCCGCGGCGGCCGCGGGTTCGCTGTTCGCCGCCGCCTCCAGACTCACCGACCGGCGCAGGGCGCTGGCCTGGCGCTGGCTGGCCGGAGGATCGCTCACCTGGCTGGCAGGGGTGGGGGTGCGGCCGATCGCGGAAGGCACGCCCTTCGTGGTGACCTTCGCCGATCTGGTGCTCCTGGCCGGTACGGCGATGCTCGCGGTCGGCACCGCGCTGTCGGCGGCGAGACCCGCGCGGGGGCACGCCCTGCTGCGTGACCTCGCCGACTCCTACGTGTGCGCCGCGGCCATCATGGTGATCGTCTGGGTGTCGCTGGTGGGTCCGCTCTACGGCACCGGCGGTGACGCGGGCGACGCCGCGGTCACCTTCGCCTCGCCGCTGTTCTGCCTGATCCTCGCCAGCGTCGTGGGCCCCGCCGTGGTGCCGATCCGGCGCTCGGCCTGGCCGGTCGGCCTGGCCGCGCTCGCCGTGCTCGCCGCGATCGCGACCTCCGAGACGATCACTGCGGTGGCCCGGGTGAACGGCGACACGCCGTCCCTGACCTGGGTGTGGCTCGCCCCCGCCGCGTTCCTGGTGCTCGCCGCGGTCCCGTGGAGCGGGCCCGCGACGCGCTCTCCCGAGCCCAGTGACGACGAGCCGTTCGTCAGGGAGAGCACGTCCTCGCTGATCGCGGCGGTGCCGCTGTTCCTCGTGGGGGCGGCCACCGTCGTCGTGCTCCTGCGCGTGATCAGCGGCGGGGTGCAGGGACCCCCGGCGGTCCTCGCCTCGGTGTGCGCGTCGATCGTCGCCGTCCTGACGGTACGCCTGTTCGTGATGCTGATGGAGACCGGGCGGATGCGGAGCCTGCTGCATCTCGGCGAGCGGCAGCTGCGGGACCTCGCGGAGAGCGCGGGAGACGTGGTCATGCTGTGCGGCTACGACGGCGTGGTGCGGGAGATCGGCGAGGGCGTCGAGATCACGTACGGCTACCGTCCGGACGACCTGGTCGGCCGGAAGATCTTCGACTACATCCACCCCGAGGACGTGCCGGGGATCCAGGCGGCGCTGAGCGCGATGAGCCTGGAGGAGGAGGCCGAGGAGGGGCCGGGCGCCTGCATGGTCGCCTGCCGGGTCCGGGCCTCCGACGGGACGTGGCGGCCCGCCGAGTCGGTGGCCACCCGGCACGTGCGCGGCGACGACCTGCTCCTCGTCACCACCCGCGACATCAGCGACCAGGAGGCCCTGCGCAGCCAGGTCGCCCATCTCACCTTCCACGACGGCATCACCGGCCTGCCCAACCGGGCCTACTTCGAGGAGCGCACCCGGGAGGTGCTGGCCCGTCCCGGCGCGAGCAACGTCGCCGTGGTCTTCCTGGACCTGGACGGCTTCACCGCGGTGAACGACTCGGTCGGCCACGCCAGCGGCGACTACCTGCTCGGCCAGGCGGCCCGCAGGCTCCGCGCCGCCGTACGGGCCGACGACACCCTGGCGCGCTGGGGCGGCGACGAGTTCGCGGTGCTGCTCGAGGCGCCGGTCGACGCCCAGACGGCGGTCGACCTGGCCGAGCTGCTGGTCCGTACGGTCTCGTCCGAGCCGTTCCGGGTCGCCGACCGCGACGTCGCGCTCACCGCGAGCGTCGGGGTGGCCTTCTCCACCGCGGACGTCTCCTCCGCCGACCTGATCCGCAACGCCGACGTGGCGATGGCGAGGGCGAAGGAGCTGGGCGGGCGCAGGGTCGAGGTGTTCGCCGCGCACATGCACGCCGACGTGGTACGACGCCTGGAACTCGCCGCCGACCTGCAGCGGGCGCTGCTGGAGAACCAGTTCGCGATCGAGTACCAGCCGGTGGTCGACCTGGCCACCTCGCGCGTCACCGCCGTCGAGGCGCTGGTGCGCTGGTGCCGGGGCGGCGAGTTCGTCCCGCCCGAGCAGTTCCTCGGCCCGGCGGAGGACACCGGCCTGATCGTGCCGCTGAGCGAGTGGATCCTGCGCGAGTCCTGCAGGGAGGTGGCCGCCTGGCGTGCCTCCTCCTGGGAGATCGGGCTCTCGCTGAACCTCTCGGCCCGGCAGATCATGGCGCCGCGCTTCGTGGAGACCGTCGAGGCGGTCCTGGCCGAGAGCGAGCTGCCGCCCAGCGCGCTCACCCTGGAGGTCATCGAGGAGATGCTGGTCGAGGACGCGGAGGAGACCATCACCCGGCTCTCCGAGCTGCGTGCCCTCGGCGTCCGGCTCGCCATCGACGACTTCGGCACCGGGTACGCCTCGCTGGCGTTCCTGCGGCAGCTCCCGGTCGACATGATCAAGATCGACCCGTCCTTCGTGTCCGGGCTCGGCCGTGACGAGACGCTCACCCTGCTCACCCGTACGATCGTGCGGCTGGGGCACGACCTGGGGTTGATCGTGGTCGCCGAGGGCATCGAGCGGCCCGAGCAGCTGGAGTTGCTGCGCGAGATGGGCTGCACCCGCGGCCAGGGGTTCCTGGTGGCGCGCCCGATGGCCGCGCGCGGCGTCGACTCGCTGATCCGCACCAGCCTCTCCACCCTCGGGACTCCCGCGTGACCTCACATCTCGGACTCTGAGATATGTGTCCCATGAATTTGACGCGGGGGTACTCCGTCGGCCAAGGTGGAGGCATGCAGATTCACCGTGGGATTCTCGTAGTACTTCGCCGGCGCGCGGGCCGATAGCGAATCACTACGACCTGCGCGCCGCCCCAGCTCCGCCGTCCAGGCGGGATGGGGCATTTTTTATGCCATTAAGCATGTTCAGCCACAAGGAACGAGCCGATGACCGAACAGATGACAGGAGCCCAGGCCCTCGTGAGGGCGCTGGAGCTCGTCGGGGTCGACACCGTGTTCGGGATCCCGGGCGGCGCGATTCTCCCCGCCTACGATCCTCTCTACGACTCGACCAAGGTCCGGCACGTGCTCGTACGGCACGAGCAGGGCGCGGGGCATGCGGCTCAGGGATACGCGCAGGCCACCGGCAAGGTCGGGGTGTGCATGGCCACCAGCGGTCCCGGCGCCACCAACCTGGTCACCCCGATCGCCGACGCCTACATGGACTCGGTCCCGATGGTCGCGATCACCGGTCAGGTGGCCAGCGCCGCCATCGGCACCGACGCCTTCCAGGAAGCCGACATCTCCGGCATCACCATGCCGATCACGAAGCACAACTTCCTGGTCATCGACCCGAACGAGATTCCCAGGACGATCGTGGAGGCATTCCACATCGCCTCGACGGGGCGTCCCGGGCCGGTGCTGGTCGACATCGCCAAGGACACGCTCCAGGCGAAGATGACCTTCGAGTGGCCGGTCGCGATGCAGCTGCCCGGCTACCGTCCGGTGACCCGGCCGCACTCCAAGCAGATCCGCGAGGCGGCGAAGCTGATCGCCGAGGCGAGGCGGCCCGTCCTCTACGTGGGCGGCGGCGTGCACCGGGCGGGGGCGTCGGCGGAGTTGCTGGAGTTCGCCGAGCTGACCGGCATCCCCGTGGTCACCACCCTGATGGCGCGGGGCACCTTCCCCGACAGCCACCCGCAGCACATGGGTATGCCCGGCATGCACGGCTCGGTGTCGGCGGTCGGCGCGCTGCAGAAGTCCGATCTGATCATCGGGCTCGGTGTCCGCTTCGACGACCGGGTCACCGGCCAGCTGTCCAGCTTCGCGCCGCACGCGAAGGTCGTCCACGCGGACATCGATCCGGCGGAGATCTCCAAGAACCGGCACGCGGACGTCCCGATCGTGGGCGACTGCAAGGAGGTCATCTCCGACCTGATCGCCGCGGTGCGCGGCGAGGGGCGCAAGGGTGACTACGCCGACTGGTGGACGGCGCTCAACGCCTACAAGGCGACCTATCCGCTGGGCTACACCGAGTTCGAGGACGGCTCCCTCGCCCCGCAGTACGTCATGGAGCGGCTGGGCGCGCTCGTCGGCCCGGACGCGATCTACACCGCGGGTGTCGGCCAGCACCAGATGTGGGCCGCGCAGTTCATCGGCTACGAGAACCCCGGCACGTTCATCAACTCCGGCGGCGCGGGCACGATGGGCTTCTCCGTCCCGGCGGCGATGGGGGCCAAGATGGGCCGCCCCGACACCACGGTGTGGGCGATCGACGGCGACGGCTGCTTCCAGATGACCAACCAGGAGCTCGCCACCTGCACGATCGAGGGGGTGCCGATCAAGGTCGCGATCATCAACAACGGTAACCTTGGCATGGTCAGGCAGTGGCAGACGCTGTTCTACAACCAGCGTTACTCCAACACCGACCTGCAGACGGTCCGCCGCATCCCCGACTTCGTCAAGCTCGCCGAGGCCTACGGTTGCGTGGGGCTGCGCTGCGAACGTCCCGAGGACGTGGACGCGACGATCAAGAAGGCCATGGAGATCAACGACGTGCCGGTGGTCGTCGACTTCGTGGTGCACCAGGACGCCATGGTGTGGCCGATGGTCGCGGCCGGGACCAGCAACGATGACATCAAGTTCGCGCGCGACATGGCGCCGGTCTGGGACAGCGAGGACTAGGCATGAGCAGGCACACGCTCTCCGTGCTGGTGGAGAACAAGCCCGGCGTGCTCGCGCGCGTCGCGGCGCTGTTCAGCCGCAGGGGTTTCAACATCGACTCGCTCGCGGTCGGCCCGACCGAGCACGCGGACATCTCCAGGATGACCATCGTGGTCAACGTCGCCGACCTGCCGCTGGAACAGGTCACCAAGCAGCTCAACAAGCTCGTCAACGTGCTGAAGATCGTGGAGCTCGACCCGGCGCAGTCGGTGCAGCGCGAGCTCACGCTGATCAAGGTGCGGGCCGACTCCGACAACAGGTCCAGCGTGCTGGAGCTGGTCAACCTGTTCCGGGCACGCTGTGTCGACGTCTCCTCCGACGCGGTGACCATCGAGGTCACCGGCACTCCGGACAAGCTGCAGGCCTTCATCAAGGTCCTGGAGCCGTTCGGCATCAAGGAGCTCGTCCAGTCGGGCATGGTGGCCATCGGCCGCGGTGCCCGTTCCATCACCGACCGTTCTCTCCGGGCCCTGGACCGGACCGCGTAACGCTTACGAGAAACCCGAAAGGTTAAGCAAGTGACTGAGATCTTCTACGACGACCAGGCCGACCTGTCGATCATCCAGGGCCGGCACGTCGCCGTTCTGGGATACGGCAGCCAGGGCCACGCCCACGCGCTCTCGCTGCGCGACTCCGGTGTGGACGTGCGGGTCGGCCTGCCCGAGGGCTCCAAGAGCAAGGAGAAGGCGGAGGCCGACGGCCTGCGCGTGCTCACTCCCTCGGAGGCCGTCGAAGAGGCCGACCTGACCATGATCCTCGCGCCGGACCACATCCAGCGCCACCTGTACGCCGACCACGTGGCCCCGAACCTCGTCGAGGGCGACGCGCTCTTCTTCGGGCACGGCCTCAACATCCGCTACGGCCTCATCGAGGCGCCCGAGGGCGTGGACGTGGCCATGGTCGCTCCCAAGGGTCCCGGTCACCTCGTACGCCGTCAGTACACGGCGGGTCGCGGCGTGCCGTGTCTCGTCGCGGTCGAGAAGGACGCGAGCGGAAACGCCCTGGAGCTCGCCCTGTCGTACGCCAAGGGCATCGGCGGCACCCGCGCCGGCGCGCTGAAGACGACCTTCAAGGAGGAGACCGAGACCGACCTGTTCGGTGAGCAGGCCGTGCTGTGCGGCGGCGTCTCCGAGCTGATCAAGGTCGGTTTCGAGACCCTGATCGAGGCGGGCTACCAGCCCGAGGTCGCCTACTTCGAGTGCCTGCACGAGATGAAGCTGATCGTCGACCTGATGTACGAGGGCGGCATCCACAAGATGTACTGGTCGGTCTCCGACACCGCCGAGTACGGCGGCTACTCCCGCGGCCCGCGCATCGTGACGCAGGAGACGAAGAAGGAGATGCAGCGCATCCTCGCCGAGATCCAGTCCGGCGAGTTCACCAAGGAGCTGGTGGACGAGTTCGACGGCGGCCAGAAGAAGTTCACCGCCTACCGCGACGAGCTCGCCGAGCACCCGATCGAGAAGACCGGCGCCAAGCTCCGCCCGATGATGAGCTGGCTCAAGTAAAGGTTCGGGTGACGGCGCTCATGTGACGGCGCCGAGCCGAAAGCAGCGGCCCGTGCCCCTGGTGACGAGTTCTCGTCACCAGGGGCACGGGCCGTTTCACACCGGGTGCCTCGCGGTCCGGTTGTGCCTGATCTCTAGTGCTTGGCGAAGTTCTGGGTCCAGTAGATGCCCCGGGAACTGTTCGCCACGCCCACCCCGAGGTGGGTGTAGGCGCAGTTCATGATGTTGGCCCGGTGCCCGGAGCTGTTCATCCAGGCGGTGACCACGTCGGCCGGGGTGCGCTGGCCCATCGCGATGTTCTCGGCCCAGGCGCGCATCGGGCTGAATCCGCTCGCCTTGATCCGGGCGGTCATGTCACGGCCGTCCTGCGAGGTGTGGCTGAAGTAGTTCTTGGCCGCCATGTCGTCCGAGTGGCCCTGCGCGGCCGAACGCAGCTGCGGGTCGGAGATGAGCGGGCCACAGCCGCCCTTCTGCCGCTCGGCGTTGGTCAGGCGCACCACTTCCTCGGACAGGGAGGATCCCGGTGCGGAGCTGGGAGTGGAGCTGGGGGCGGGGGTGGGAGCGGTGGTGGGCTTGGTGGGGGTGGCCGACGGGGTCGGGGTCGGCCTGGGGGTGGTGGTAGTGGTCGGCGTGGGGGCGGGGGCCGGGGCGTCGGTGGGGGAGCAGCCGAGCCTGACGGGCTTGGAGCGGCCGCTGTTTCCCCGGTAGTCGGTGACGACGGCGTAGTAGACGCCGGGAGCGCAACGCAGTCTCACCGTCACCCGTCCGTTGGTGCCCTTCCGGGACGCGCTCTTCACGATCGGGTCGGCCCCGGGCACGGCGCGCTTGACGCGGATGCGGACCAGGGCGGTGTCGTCGCAGCCGAGTCGCGCGGCGGAGGCCTGGATCCGTCCCGCCGCGGTGACGTACGGCTTGGCGGCGTACACACGGCACTCGGCCTGGGGAGCGGACGCGGCGTGAGCCGTGGCGATCGGCGTGCTGATGGCCGCCAGGCTCCCGAGGCAGAGCAGTGCCGCCCCTAGCGGTCTGCGCATGTCGGTTCCTCCGGTTGGTTAGACGCTGGATGGCCCCCGCATTCTGTCGGTGACAGATCCGTCTTGTCAGCAAATTCCGGACATTTACTGTGAGCCCCAGGTAAACCAGAGTGATCGCCCAGGCGTCTGGGGCCGGTGGTGTCCCTGTCGGCGTCAGGGACGCCCGAGAGCTGAAATATCCCTCCACGGACCCCCTGAACTGGATATATGCCGTATGGAGGGATGCGGTCCCGTGGGGATCACCCGGGCCGGACGGCTGCTTCGTCGCCGGACTCTCCCGGACCGACAAGAGGCGAAATATTCTCGCCTTCCGGCGATCACGAGGTTCCGGGGCCTACCGGGCGCACACTCGCTGCGATTGAATGTGGCATGGTCTCCCCGGCGCCCTCACCCGCCGTCGTCACCGTGTCGCGCGGCGTGCGCGTCGGCTACGGTGTCGGCTCGATCTGCACGGCGACCTTCTCCACGGTCCCCGGATTGCTGCTGCTGTTCTATATGACGAACGTGCTCGCGGTTCCCGCGTGGATCGCCGGCATCGTGGTCTTCCTGCCCAAGCTCTGGGACATGTTCATCAACCCCTGGGTGGGGCAACGCTCCGACCGGACGGTCTCCCGCTTCGGCGCTCGCCGTCCCTGGCTGCTCATGGGCGCGGTCACCCTGCCGGTGACGTTCGCCCTCACCTTCGCGGGCCCCCCGCTCACCGGCCTGTCCGCCGCCCTGTACGTCGCCTTCTTCTACTTCCTCACCGCGACGGCCTACGCCTTCTACGAGGTTCCCTACAAGGCGATGCCCGCGGAGATGACCGACGACTACCACGAGCGCTCCTCGCTGCTGCAGTGGAAGATGGTCTTCGTCGGCCTGGGGATCCTGCTCTCCGGGGCGGTCGCGCCGGTGATCGCGGGCACTGAGGCCTCCGGCTACCGGACCATGGGTCTGGTCGTCGGAGCCGTGCTGCTGCTGTCGATGCTCGGCGCCTTCTTCGGCACGGCCCGGGCCCCGATGATCGCGCGGGCCGAGACGGAGCCGTCGATCGCCGCCCAGTTCGCCGCCGCCCGCTCGAACACGACGTTCATGGTGCTGCTCGGCCTGAGCTGCGCCCAGATGTTCGCCGCCGGAGCCATGCTCGCCGGAGCGCCGTACCTCGCCACCTACACGCTGGGTGACCCGGCGGCGACCACCACGCTCTTCCTGGGCATCGTCGGCCCGTTGCTGATCACCATGCCGCTCTGGGTCCGGCTGTCCAAGCGTTACGACAAGCGCGGCGCGATGATCCTGGCGTCGGCGCTGTTCATGGTGGGCGCCGTCGGGATGGCCTTCGCCGGTCCGCTCGGCTGGGCGTACGCGCACGCGTGCGTGTTCCTCGTCGGCATCGGCTACGCCGGGTTGCAGCTGCTGCAGTTCTCGATGCTCTCCGACGTGATCGTCCACGACGCCCTGGTCACCGGCAAGCGCAGGGCAGGGGTGTTCACCGGGCTCTGGACAGCCGCGGAGACCGTGGTCTTCGCGTTCGGCGCGCTCGTACTCGGCTGGCTGCTGGGCGCGACCGGATTCGTCGAGTCCGACCCCTCCACACCGGTCGCCCAGCCCGAGTCGGCGACCACGGCGGCACTGTACGGCTCAACGCTGCTGCCCGCGATCCTGATGGGGCTCAGCATCCTGCTGACCATGCGCTACACCCTGACGGCGGCGAAGATCAAGGAAGCCCAGGAGGCTCAGGAGGCCGGAGCGGCCGAGGTTCAGGAGGGCTGAGAGGGCTCCCACCCAAAGCCCGTAGTCGCGCACGGGTCCCGGCCAGGGGACGCGGTGTGCGGCTCAGGGCGGCCCGGACGCGGGTCCAGGGCGGAGATCAATCCAGGGACGGCCGGGAGGTGGCCGGCCAAAGCGTCTAAGGCGTGATCATCAGGAAGCCGCAGTCGCCGAAGGAGACGACGTCGCCCGGCCGCACCTTGGCCGGGCCGACCAGGCGCCAGTCGTTCAGGCGGGTGCCGTTCAGCGAGCCGAGGTCGACGAGGACCCAGCCCTCCTCGTCGCGGCGGAGCTCGGCGTGCACCCGGGAGACGGTCAGGTCGGCGAGGACCAGATCGCAGGCCGACCCCCGGCCCACCACGTAGCGGGTCCTGCCGTCGCCGGGCAGCGCGAGCCGGGGCAGTCGAGGGCGCCGCCAGGCCGACTCCACCCGCTTGGTGAAGTCGGAGGCCGAGGCGACGGCCTCGGTGACCATGCGGCGAAACCGGCCGCGTTGCGGCAGATCGGCGACCAGATTGTCGAGCTCGCCCTGGTTGCGTGCGCGCAGGGCCATGTCGACGCGGCCGAGGAAGGTGTCGTGCGACAGATGCCCCTCGACGGCACGGTCGCGCAGCTCGTTGATCGCGCGATCACGGTCCCCGTCGGAGGCACGGGCCGGGGGATGCGTCGAGCTCATCCTCCGAGTATCGGCCCCGAGGGCGGAGCCTGTCCAGAATATGCAGATCTCTTGCGTCATGAATACTGCGTATGCATACTCGGTATCCATGGCGATCCGACAGGGGCTTCTCGCCCTGCTGAGTCAGGGGCCTCGTTACGGCTATCAGTTGCGTGCCGAGTTCGAGGCGTCGACGGGGGCGACCTGGCCGCTCAACATCGGCCAGGTCTACACAACGCTCTCCCGCCTGGAACGCGACGGCCTGGTGAGCCCCGGTGAGCAGGACGAGCAGGGCCGGGTCGTCTACTCGATCACCGAGGCCGGTCTGGCCGAGATGGGGCGATGGTTCAGCACCCCCGTCGCCCAGTCGGACCGGCCTCGGGACGAGTTGGTCATCAAGCTCGCCCTGGCGGTCACCGCCGCCACGGACGTGCGGCCGATCATCCAGGCCCAGCGCACCGCGACCATGCGCACGTTGCAGGCGTTCGTCCAGGCCAGGCGCGCGAGCGTCGAGAACCCCGCACAGCGGCTGGTACTCGACTCGATGATCTTCCAGGCCGAGGCCGAGCAACGCTGGCTCGACCACTGCGAGGCCGTGCTCACGGCCTCGCCTCGGCCGCGAAGGCCCGCGGCCGCGGAAAACCCGGACGCATAGGTCCCGGACGCATAGGTCCCGGACACGGAAGTTCCGGATGCGAGATCCCCGTGCGGGTGACCTCCCGACGCGTGATCCCCAGACACAGGAGACGGACAGTTGACATCCTTACCACGACCACGGCCAGGGACCCGCGCGCCGGGGGTGCCCAGATGACCTTCGAACCGGTCGTCCGGCTCGCGGACGTGACCCGCACGCACGGCGACGGGCCACAGCGCGTGACGGCGCTGCGCGGGGTGAGCCTCGACGTCGGCGCCGGAGAGCTCGTCGCGGTGATGGGCCCCTCGGGATCAGGTAAGTCCACCCTGCTCAACCTCGCCGGGGGCCTCGACCTGCCCACCTCGGGCTCCGTGGTCGTGGAGGGCACGCCGCTGGCGAGCCTGCGGGCCGGGGAACTGGCCGGGCTCCGGCGCAGGCACGTCGGTTACGTCTTCCAGGACCTCAACCTGATCCCGTCGCTCACCGCGCTGGAGAACGTGACCCTCCCGCGCGAGCTGGACGGGATCGCCTTCGGGAACGCCCGCCGCGAGGCGATGGAGGTGCTCACCGAGGTCGGTCTGGGCGAGATCGCCGACCGTTTCCCCGAAGAGATCTCCGGCGGCCAGCGTCAGCGGGTCGCCATCGCCCGCGCGCTGGTGGGGGAGCGGCGGCTGATCCTGGCCGACGAGCCCACCGGCGCGCTCGACACCCCGACCGGCGACGACATCCTCCAGCTCCTGCGCACCCGCTGCGACGCGGGAGCCGCCGCGCTGCTCGTCACCCACGAACCCCGCTACGCCGCCTGGGCCGACCGGGTGGTCTTCCTGCGCGACGGCGAGATCGCCGACTCCACCGTCACCCCCCTGGAGAGCGCCCGATGAGCGAGCGAACGGACGCGCGGGACACGTGTGCGGATCTCCGGCCACCGTACGGTGAAGCGGCCCTCCGGTCACCGGGTGGGGCGGTCGCATGAGCGCCCTGCTCGCCGCGCTGCGCATCTCCCGCAGGGACATCCGGCGCGCCAGGGGGCGCAGCGCCCTGATCATGGTCATGATCGGCCTGCCGGTCCTCGTCATCACGGGCCTCCTGGCCTTTCTCGAGACCTCGAACATCAACCCCCGCGAGGGCCTCACCGCGAACATCGGCGCCGCCGACGCCCGGATCACGGTGAGCGGAGTCCGGGGAAAGGTGGAACAGGACGTCGAAGGTCGGATATGGGTGGGTTCTGGCCAGCCCCCTCACACCGCGACGCGGCCCTGGACACAGGGGGAGGTGGCGAAACTCCTGGAGCCAGGCACCCGGCTCCTCCCGTTGAACGAGGGCAGCGTCGACTACCTGAGCAGTGATGGCCGTGACCACGTCTCCGTGCTGGAGACGGACCTGCGGGACCCCATGACGACGGGCATGTACCACCTGCTCCGGGGCCGCTTCCCGGCCTCCGCCCAGGAGATCGCGGTGACTCCGGAGATCCTGGAGAGGGGAGCCCGCCTCGACGCCCCGCTGCAGGTCACGCGGGACAGGAAGGCGATGAGGGTCGTCGGCGTCGTCGAGCACCCGCACCGGACCCGCGGGGCGAAGATCGTCGGACTCCCCGGCACCCTGCTCTTCGCCGGCCACGGCCTTCGCGGCACCGGCTGGCTGGCCGACGCGCCGCAGCCGGTCACCTGGGCCACCGTCCAGCGGCTGAACGCGGCCGGGCTGCTGGCCGGGTCCCGCGCCGTCATCGAGGATCCGCCCGACCGCGTCTGGCTCTTCACCCCTGACTCCTACCAGGTGGACAGGACCGTGGCGATCGGGCTGGCCGCGGTCATGATCGTGCTGGAGGTGGTGCTGCTCGCAGGCCCCGCCTTCGCGGTCGGCCTGCGCCGCCGCCGCAGGGAACTCGCACTGATCACCGCGCAGGGCGGCTCTCCGGCCCACCTGCGCCTCATCGTCCTGGCCGACGGCG
This sequence comes from Streptosporangium sp. NPDC006930, assembly GCF_040635605.1. NCBI lineage: Bacteria > Bacillati > Actinomycetota > Actinomycetes > Streptosporangiales > Streptosporangiaceae > Streptosporangium > Streptosporangium sp. NPDC006930. The sequence continues at coordinate 210,880 of NZ_JBEYID010000006.1, forward strand.
TCGTCCTCGGCGGCGGGGCCGCGCTCGCGGGACTGATCCTGGGCCTGGGCCTGGTCGCGCTCTCGGCCGCGCTGGGGGCGGGCAGGCTGGTCGGCGCGGTCGGCCCGTTGGAGATCCCTTGGATTCCGGTCGTGGCCGTCGCCCTGCTCGGGGCGGGCAGCGGGCTCATCGCGGCCCTGATCCCCGCGGTGCAGGCGGCCAGGCAGGACGCGGCGGCGGTGATCGGCGGGCGCCGGAGCGCGGTGCGCGACCGGGTGGGCCGCCCGGTGCTCGGCCTGGTCCTGGTCGCCGCGGGGGTCGCGGCGACCGTCTTCGCCGTCAGGTACGACGTCATCTGGGTCCTCGCCGCCGCGGTCCTGTCGCAGCTGGGACTGGTCGCGCTGACGCCGAGGTTGGTCAAGGGGGCCGCGAGCCTGGTCGCGCGGCTTTCGCTGCCCTTACGCCTGGCCGCACGCGACGCCGCCCGCCACCGCGTTCGCACCGCGTCCGCGGTCGCGGCGGTCATGACCGCCACGGCCACGGTCGTCGTGGCCGGCATCGCGACCACCAGTTCCTTCGCCCAGCGCCGGGACGCCTTCCAGGTGATCGCCCCAGCAGGAACCACGAGGATCGACGGCGAGGGACTCGACGCCGACCGCTGGAGTGCGCTGAGGGCCGCCGTCGAGCGGACGCTGCCCGGTGTGCCGCTCATCGAGGCCGCCAAGCTCAGGAACGCCGAAGGGGAGAACGTCGAGATGGCGATCCAGCGAGCCGACGAGTACGGTCCGCAGTACTCCGTCGCGGGTCTTCCGATCGGGGACGAGCGGCTGCTCACCCTCGTGCAGGGGCGGCGGGACCCGGCGGCGGCGGCCGCGTTCGCCTCGGGCAAGGCCGTGGTGTTCGACCCCGGGATGGTACGGAACGGAAAGATCACCCTGATCCTGGAAGGGAGGAGAGGGGAAGCCGATCCTGTTGAGATCGCGGTTCCCGCCGTCCTGGCCCGTCCCGCCGACCCCGGGTACGGTGTGGCGGTGCTGCCGCTCTCCGTCGCGGAGAACGCCGGGCTGAGAGCCGAACCGCGCGTCCTGTACATCGACCCGGCTGCGCACAGGCTCACCGCCAAGCAGGTGGCGACGCTGGAGTGGGATCTTGTGACGGCGGTCCCCAAAGCCGAGTTCTACGTCGAGGTCACGAGCGGATTCCAGGACGACAACACCTCCTGGCTGGTGCTGCTCCTGGGGGCGGCGCTCGTCCTGGTGCTCGGTGGCACTTTCGTCGCCACCGGGCTCGCCGCGGCCGACATGCGGCCCGACCTCGCGACGATGGCCGCGGTCGGGGCGCCGCCGGGCACGCACCGGCTGGTCGTCGCCGGGCAGGCCGGATTCATCGCCGGGCTCGGTGTCCTGGTCGGCACGGTGGCCGGTTGTGTGACGGGGATCGCCGCCACCTGGCCCCTCACGGTTGGGGCACCCGGGACCGTCCTCATCCGGTCCGGCGAGCTCTCGTCCTTCTCACCGATGTCGCCGACGGTCGAGATCCCCTGGCTCCTCCTCGCGGCCGTGGTGGTCGGCCTGCCGGTGCTGGCCGCCCTGGTGGCGGGGGCGTTCACCCGGCCGAAGGTGACCCTGACCCGCAGAACCGGCTAGCCCCACGTGCCGCCGTCCGAACCGGAGATGCCCCGGCCCCGTCGGATCGGATACGGCTTCTGACCCGCAATGATGCGGCACATGCGGAAAACCGGGCTAGCGGCCGTGACGTCTCGTGGCGGACGAGGAGGCGCCTTCTCGCGCCACCTCGTCCGCGGCCGTTCTCCGGGACCGCCTTTCCAGCACGTCACCACCGTGGGACGCGCCGTGGTGACCGGTCAGTCGGTGACGTCGGCGCAGACCACGTGGGCGCCCAGCTCGACCATCCGCTGCTCGCTGCGCGCGTCGGCGACCCTGGCCATCAGGATCGGCGCCTCGCTCGCGGCGAGCTGGGGCAGCCTGGCGCGCACCCCGCGGTGGATGTCCCTGACCACGTCCTCGGCCGCCGACATGTGGACCTTCACGTGCAGCATGATCCCCGGGGCGCCCGAGGAGGTGCCGGCCTCGGAGATCCACACGTGGTGGACGAGCGGGTAGTCGACGAGCAGGTGCGAGATCGCGGCACGCAGCGCGGGCAGGATCGGGTGGTCGCACCGGCGGTATCCCGGGTCCACCATCTGCATCGGGCCCGACAGGTGGGGCCGAGGCGCCGGGATCCACGGCTGGGAGGGCGCCGCCGGCACCGGCGTTCTCTGCGGGCGCGCGGGCGCGGGACGCGAGACCGTGGCCATCGCCCCGGTCGCGTACGCCGTCGGCGCCGCGCTCGACAGCGCGGGCGTGGGGCCGCTGCGCGTCGAGAGCAGGTATCGCTGGAGGTCCTCGATCGGCACGGCCGCGGCCGCCGGACCCGCCGCGTCGATCACGATCTCCCGCACGCCGGTGACGCGCTGGATGTCGAGGATGGTGTCGGCGTCGCACGCCGACAGCGAGTGGCTGCCGCGGTGCCGCGCGTAGGTGTCCGCCGAGGTGTATCCGAGCAGGACACGATCACCGGCCTGGGTCGTGCCGAGCACGACGGATCGGTCGGGTCGCACGGCAACCAGGAGTCCCCATTCGGCCAGCGCCGCAAGCAGCCGGTGCGGGTCGCCGTGCTGCGCGAGCACGTTGCCGAGAGCGGGGTTCCCGATGCTCATATGAGGAACGATAGGTAGTGGACCACGGCTTATCAGGGTAATCGCGAAGTTTTCTTGGGATCAATACCAACTTGAGTTTTGGTGCATGAGATCTGTCAAGGACGGGTAATCGCCTCGTGGGTCGCGAGGTCCCCTCACGTCCCACGAGTCGCCGGAGCCTTTCCGAGGGGTTCTCCGTCGGCGCGAGGCGTCTCGGATCGCGGGACACTCGTGAACGCGTTCACAAGCGCCGATAGACTACGTGAGGTCCGTGCACCCCTCACCGTCTAGTAAGGATCCAGCCTGTGAACAAGCCCGTAGTACTGGTCGCTGAGGAACTTTCCGAGGCTGGTCTCGCGGTTCTGGGCGCGGACTTCGAAGTCCGCCACACCGACGGCGCCGACCGCGCCCAGTTCCTGCCCGCCCTCGCCGACGTGGACGCGCTCATCGTGCGCAGCGCCACGCAGGTCGACGCCGAGGCGATCGCCAACGCTCCCAGGCTCCGCGTCGTCGCCCGCGCGGGCGTCGGCCTGGACAACGTCGATGTGGAGGCCGCCACCAAGGCCGGTGTCATGGTCGTCAACGCGCCCACCTCCAACATCACCAGCGCCGCCGAGCACACCGTCGCCCTCATCCTCGCCTCCGCCCGTAACGTCGCCCAGGCGCACTCCGCGCTCAAGGGCGGCGAGTGGAAGCGCTCGAAGTACACCGGGGTGGAGCTCGACGAGAAGGTCGTCGCGATCCTCGGCCTCGGCAAGATCGGCCAGCTGGTCGCGCAGCGCCTCCAGCCGTTCGGTGTCGAGCTGATCGCCTACGACCCCTACCTGCAGCCGGCCCGCGCCGCGCAGATGGGCGTCCGGCTGGTCTCGCTCGAGGAGGCTCTGAGCGAGGCCGACTTCATCACGGTGCACCTGCCCAAGTCCAAGGAGACCATCGGTCTCATCGGCGACAGGGAGCTCCACGCGGTCAAGCCGAACGTGCGCCTCATCAACGTCGCCCGGGGCGGCATCATCGACGAGAACGCCCTCTACTCCGCGATCAAGGAGGGCCGCGTCGCCGGCGCCGGCATCGACGTGTTCCCCAAGGAGCCGGTTACCGACAGCCCGCTCTTCGAGCTCGACCAGGTCGTCGTCACCCCGCACCTGGGCGCCTCCACCCACGAGGCCCAGGAGAAGGCGGGCACCCAGGTCGCGCGCAGCGTGAAGCTCGCCCTCGCCGGGGAGTTCGTGCCGGACGCGGTCAACGTCCAGGGCGGTGCCGTCGCCGAGGACGTCAAGCCGGGTCTGCCGCTCGCCGAGAAGCTCGGCCGGGTGTTCACCGCACTCGCGGGCGAGGTCGCCACCAAGCTCGACGTCGAGGTACGCGGCGAGATCGCCTCCCACGACGTCCGCGTGCTGGAGCTGGCAGCGCTCAAGGGCGTCTTCACCGACGTGGTCGAGGACTCGGTCACCTACGTCAACGCCCCGCTGCTGGCCAAGGACCGGGGCGTGTCGGTCGAGCTGGTTACCAGCTCCGAGAGCCCCGACTGGCGCAACGTCGTGACGGTCCGCGGCGTTCTCGCCGACGGCCGCACGGTCTCGGTCTCCGGCACCCTGTCCGGGCCGAGGCAGATCACGAAGATCGTCGAGGTCAACGGCTACCAGATGGAGATCGAGCCGACCGACCACCTCTCGTTCTTCACCTACACCGACCGTCCCGGCATCGTGGGCGTGGTCGGCCGCATTCTCGGCGACCACTCGATCAACATCGCCTCGATGCAGGTGGCCCGTGACGCCAAGGGCGGCAAGGCGCTGATCGCCCTCACCGTCGACACCGCGATCCCGGCCGAGGTGATCGACCAGATCAGCGCGGAGATCGGCGCCGACAGCGGTCGCTCGGCCGACCTGGCCGACTAGCCCCGTTTCCCGCGCGTGCCGCGTCGTCGCGGTTTGATCCAGGACGACATGCGATCACCCCGGACCGATCGGGGAGCGCGTGCGGGAAACGCGACGGTGGTCCACCGGTGTGGCCGCCGCCCCGATGACCGGGGCGGCGGCCACACCTCGTCTCAGTATGTGAGAAGTGTGTACGCCGGACGAGACGGTGTTTCCGTGAGCAGGTAACCTGGAATCAAATGCGCCAGGTTCTCGTAATTCTTACCTGCCGCGGCGAGGCCTGACAGGGGCAGGCCGGCGACTCGCCGCGGTGTCGTGGCGCTTGCCGGCTCCAAGCCCCCGTCACCGGTCCGTGATCCGGGCCCTCGACATCAGGCCTGGTCGGAGTCCCGACCGGAGACTTGACCACCTTCCTTGCTCGCGTGCGACCGAGACGAGATTCGCCATGTACGACATGTATCCCTGGAACCGTCCCGAGGAGACAGAGGACGAGGCCATCGACGCGCTCCAGACCGCTCTGGACCGCAGGGACAACGGTGGTGCCCCCACCCGCTGAGCCCGTTCTCGCCGTCACCGGGGTCTCCACGGCCTCCCGGCGGCGATCCTCCGGCGTGTCTCATCCGCCGGGCACGATTTCGGTCGCGAGCTCGACCCGCTTGGCCAGCTGGACCCCCTGCGGGTCGGGGCGGACCGCGCCGGAGAAGGCGGCGCGGCGCCAGGAGCTGAGCTTCTCCTCCTTGACGACGTCGCCGCTCCGCGGGGCGTGAACCATGTAGCCGGGCTTTGTGATCATGCCGACATGGCCGAGGCCGCTGAAGAAGACCAGGTCACCGGGCCTGAGATTCTTCCAGGCGATCTTCTTGGAGAAGGCGGCGTACTGGTCGTTGGTGACGCGGGGGAGCTTGATCCCGGCGGCGCCGTAGGCGCGGAGCATCAGGCCGGAGCAGTCGAAGCCGCCGTTGCCGGTGCCGCCCCAGACGTAGGGCGTTCCGCGCTTGGACATGGCCCACTTCACGGCCTTCTGCCAGGCGGGCCTGACAGCCATGGCCTTCAGCGTTTCCTTCAGCGTGGGGGTTTTGAGCGCCGCGGGCCCGGGGGCGGGGGGCGGGGAGGCGGCCAGGGCGGCGGTCGAGGTCGCGCACACCGCGGCGCCGGTGAGGATCAGGGAGGCGGAGATGGACAGGATGCGGGGGAGAACTGTGCCGGACAGGATGATTCCTTCCATAAGGCCGGCCGGGTGAGCTGTCGGGCTCGGGCGTGGAGGTCGCCCTACGGCGCGAGAACGCGCTGATTCGCCCCAAGGGATCCACCTGATGACGACCGGGAACGCGCTCCGGGGGAGGAGCGGCGTTCTCGGGATGCGGTAGATCCCGTAAAAAAGTGGTTCCCCGGCTCCGTGTGGGCTCGGTCAGGGGGTGGCCCGTACGGATTAGGCAGTGATGTGAATGGGAGGACAATAACGAAACCTCCCGAAACGGTCAATGCATAGCAAAAAAGGATAAAACGATCAGAGAGCTCGCCATGTGGACACGTCCGCAGAGTGAGACCGGTGTTCGATCACCGAGACGGGCCGGTAAGGTGCCTGCATGGATTCGCGTAACATTCGCCTGGCGGTCATCCCCGGGGACGGGATCGGAGTCGAGGTCGTCGCCGAAGGGCTGAAGGTCCTCGAAGCGGTCGGCACGAAGGTGGAGACCACCACCTACGACCTCGGTGCCAAGCGCTACCACGAAACCGGCGAGACCCTGCCGGACCCGGTCCTCGACGAACTGCGCGGATACGACGCGATCCTGCTCGGCGCGGTCGGCGACCCCAGCGTGCCCCCGGGCATCCTGGAGCGCGACCTGCTGCTCAAGCTCCGCTTCCAGCTCGACCACTACGTGAACCTGCGCCCGGTCAAGCTCTTCCCCGGCGTCGAGACGCCGCTGGGCAGGTCCGGCCCCGAGGACATCGACATGATCGTCGTCCGCGAGGGCACCGAGGGCCCGTACGCCGGAGCGGGTGGCGTGATGCGTAGGGGCACGCCGCACGAGATCGCCACCCAGGAGTCGCTGAACACCGCCTACGGCGTCGAGCGCGTCGTGCGTTACGCCTTCGACAAGGCGCTCGGCCGCCCCCGCAGGAAGCTGACGCTGGTCCACAAGACCAATGTGCTCACCTATGCCGGCGACCTCTGGGCCCGCACCTTCGACCGCGTCGGCCTGGAATATCCCGAGGTCCAGACCGACTACTGCCACGTCGACGCGGCCTCGATGTTCTTCGTCAGCCAGCCGGAGCGCTTCGACGTGATCGTCACCGACAACCTCTTCGGCGACATCCTCACTGACATCGGCGCGGCGATCGCCGGTGGCATCGGCCTGGCGGCGAGCGGCAACGTCAACCCCGACCGCACCGCGCCGAGCATGTTCGAGCCGGTTCACGGCAGCGCCCCCGACATCGCGGGCCAGGGCAAGGCCGACCCGACCGCCACGATCCTGTCGGTCGCCATGCTCCTCGACCACCTCGGCATGGCCGCCGAGGCCGCCAGGGTCGAGCAGGCCGTCGCCGACGACCTGGTCGACCGGGCTGCCGGACGGGCCGGCCGGACCACCCGCGAGATCGGCGACGACATCACCGCCCGAGTAGCCGGCTGAGGAAGCCGCCTCCCTCGACCCCGACGCGCCTGGCGGCTCACCTGAGCCGCCAGGCGCGTTTTTTGTTTCTCCAGCACTGCCGGTTTTCGGCATAGATGGAGTAGTTTCCCGTTACCCGGTCCGACGCAGAATGGACCCAAGGGTAAGCCAGACCTCAAGAGAAGGATCCGTGCGATGACCACCGCTCAGAAGCTCAGCTTCGACGTGCAGCTCTCCGACCACGCTCGCACCGCGGCAGAGCGCGAGCAGGTAATGGCGAGCCCCGGGTTCGGTCAGGTCTTCACCGACCACATGATCTCGATCGACTACACCGAGGGGGAGGGCTGGCACGACGCCAGGCTCATGCCGTACGGCCCGCTCAGTCTCGACCCCGCGACGTCGGTCTTCCACTACGCGCAGGAGCTTTTCGAAGGACTCAAGGCCTACCGCCAGGAGAACGGCGCGATCGTGACCTTCCGGCCGGAGGCGAACGCCGCCCGCTTCAACAGCTCCGCGCTGCGGATGGCCATGCCCGAGCTGCCCGAGGAGACGTTCGTCGAGTCGCTGGAGCTGCTCGTCCAGACCGACCGCGAGTGGGTCCCGACCACGCCGGGGCACAGCCTCTATCTGCGCCCCTTCATGATCGCCACGCAGCCGGCGCTCGGTGTCAACTACCCGTCCAGGAGCTACAAGTACATGGTCATCGCCTCTCCGGCGGCGGCCTACTTCGGGGGCGGGCAGGCCGTGACGGTCTGGCTCTCCACCGAGTACACCCGCGCGGCCCCCGGCGGCACCGGTTTCGCCAAGTGCGGCGGCAACTACGCGGCGGCCTTCGTCGCCCAGCGCCAGGCCGTCGAGCAGGGCTGTGACCAGGTGGTCTGGCTGGACGCGGGCGAGCACCGCTACGTCGAGGAGATGGGCGGGATGAACCTGTTCTTCGTCTACGGAGACCGCCTGCTCACCCCGGCACTCACCGGCACGCTCCTGCCCGGCATCACCCGTGACTCGATCCTCTCCCTCGCCTCCGACCTCGGCCTCCAGGCCGAGGAGGGGCGACTGTCGGTCGAGGAGTGGCAGCAGGGCTGCGAGACGGGCGAGCTCACCGAGGTCTTCGCCTGCGGCACCGCCGCGGTCGTCACCCCGGTCGGCTCGGTCAAGGGCGCCGACCGCGCCTGGACGATCGGCGACGGCACCCAGGGGCCGGTCACCTCGAAGATCCGCGAGGAGCTCGTGGGGATCCAGTACGGGACCCGTCCCGACCCGCACAGCTGGGTCCACAAGATCTGCTGACCACCTTCCATCGACGTCGAGGGCGACGGAGCGTGCGGCTGGGTCCACACGATCCGTTGCCCCCGTTTTCCGCACGCGTCGCGTCGTCGCCGGTCAGCGGTCGTGTCCGATCCGGTGCGACGAGTGATCGCTTCAGGTTGATCGAGGTCGCGTGCGGAGTACAGGGCCGATCCCGTGCAGGAGGGGCCCGGTCGAGGCGTCCGGGGACCTCGCTCGGCAGGAGCCCCGGCCTCCCACCCGGCCGGGTCTCCCACCGAGCGGGCCTACCCTTCGGTCAGCTTGCCGGTGTCGATCGTGAGGTTCCAGGGAGCGGGGAGCTCGAGGGGCTCTCCAAGGGTCACCTGGTGTTGCTGCTGGTAGCCCCTCTCCCCGGGATGGCTGAGGAGCCGGGCGAGATTCTGGGTGGCGTCGATCACCAGATAGAGCGGAACCCCCGCGATCGCGCAGTTTTCTGGTTTGGTGACGTGGTCGTCGCTCCGACTGCTGGGGGAGACCACCTCCACGACGAGCAGCGTCTCCTCCGCATAGACGTTCTCCTCGTCCCACATGCGGGGAAACTTCGGCACGACAAGGAGATCGGGCCGATAACGATCTTTCTGGACGCCCAGGAAGAGCTTGACGTCGTATACGGGGTGCCAGCCCTGTTCGGTGGCGAACGGAATGAGCTGGATCAACAACTGCAGGATGCTCTTGGCGTGGTTGAGTGTGGGCAACTCCCTCACCACGATCCGGCCGTTGATGATTTCGACCTTACGGTCGGGCCACTGGTCGCAGGTCCTCTGGTAGTGCGCTTCGAGCTCCTGATGGTTGGTGGACACGAGCTTCGCCTCGCGGCGTTCCAGGGTCTTGGCCATGAGCTCATCCTTCCCTCCGCGCGGGTGGGCGCAACGTGTTTGTCACATCGCTTACAGTAATCGGAAGGGTTTTCTTCTGCCCACGATTGGGGAAAGTTTTCGTCAGTGCTTTCGAATCATGGTGAGGCCGTCGGCGATGGGAAGCATGATCGAGGTGACTCGCTCGTCGGCGCTCACCATGTCGTTGAACTCGCGGATGTGTCGCACGGTCTCGTCGTCCCTGGTGGGATCGGCGACGTGCCCGCTCCACAGGGTGTTGTCGACGAGGATCACCCCGCCGGGGGCCAGACGCGACATGAGGATCTCGTAGTAGACGGGATAGTTGACCTTGTCGGCGTCGATGAACGCCAGGTCGACGGCCGGGTGTTCTGGAAGCTCGCGCAGCCGCTCGGCCGCGGGCCCGATCCTCAGCTCGATGCGGTCGGCGACCTGCGCCTTCTCCCAGTAACTCCGGGCGATCGCCGTCCACTCCTCGCTCACGTCGAAGCAGGTGAGCCCGCCGCCGGGGGCGAGCCCCCTGGCGAGGCAGATGGAGGAGTAGCCGGTGAAGGTGCCCACCTCCACCGCGTTCCTGGCGCCGCAGAGCTGGGCGATCATGGTAAGGAAACGCCCCTGGTCGGGGGAGATCTGCATGGACGCGTTGTCGCCGGTCAGCTCGCGGGTCTCGACGGCGAGGGCGTCGAGGACGTCGTCGGGCTGGCTGGTGTGCGCGAGCAGATACTGCCCCACGGTGGGGTCGAGGTAAGTCGCCTTCATGGGGCCCATTCTCGCCCGTGCCGGACGGCGACGGGGGTGATTCCAGGTCGTGTCCGGTGCCGTGCGGGCACGCCGTAGGTCTCGGATCCTGAGATCAATGTGTCAGATGGCGTCGGCGTGTGGCAGACTCCGAAGCATCATGTTCTACGGTCTGCTCATTATCGGCAGGCGCGCCGGCTGAAAAGGGACACCGCCGGCGCGCAGACCTCTCACGTCCGTGAGGGGTCATTTTTGTTTCCAGAAGCCGAAGAGCGCGCGGCGAATCATCGAACCGCGAAGGAGATTGACATGGCCGACGATCGTTTCCACGTGTACGACACGACTCTCCGTGACGGTGCCCAGCAGGAAGGGCTCAACCTCACGGTGGCCGACAAGCTGGCCATCGCGCGTCACCTGGACGGTCTGGGCGTCGGCTTCATCGAGGGAGGCTGGCCGGGAGCCAACCCCAAGGACACGGAATTCTTCAGGCGCGCTCAAACAGAGCTCGACCTGAAGCACGCGCAGCTCGCCGCGTTCGGCGCGACCCGCCGGGCAGGTGTGAAGGCAGCCGACGACCCGTTGGTGGCCGCGCTGCGCGAATCCGGCGCGCCGGTCGTGACCCTTGTCGCCAAGAGTCATGACCGGCACGTGGAGCTGGCCCTCCGCACGACCCTTCAGGAGAACCTCGCGATGATCCGCGACACGGTCTCCCACCTTCGTGCGGAGGGCCAGAGAGTCTTCCTCGACGCGGAACACTTCTTCGACGGCTACAAGTCCAATCCCGACTACGCGCTGGAGGTCCTGCGCACCGCCGCCGAGGCGGGAGCCTCGGTCATCGCGCTGTGCGACACCAACGGGGGCATGCTCCCCGACGAGCTGGCCGAGGTGGTGCACGCGGCCGTCGGGACGTCGGCGAGGATCGGCATCCACTGCCACGACGACACCGGCTGCGCGGTCGCCAACTCCCTGGCCGCGGTGAAGGCGGGCGCCACCCACGTGCAGGGCTGCGCCAACGGCTACGGTGAGCGCTCGGGCAACGCCAACCTCTTCACCGTGGTGGCGAACCTGCAGCTCAAGCGGGGATTCGACCTTGTGCCCAAGGAGGCACTGGCCGACATGACCAGGATCGCCCACGCGATCACCGAGGTCACCAACGTCACCCCCAACTCCCACGCCCCCTACGTGGGCGTCTCCGCCTTCGCGCACAAGGCCGGGCTGCACGCCAGCGCGATCAAGGTCGATCCCAACCTCTACCAGCACATCGACCCCGCCGAGGTCGGCAACGACATGCGCATGCTCGTATCCGACATGGCCGGACGCGCCTCGGTCGAGCTCAAGGGGCGTGAGCTGGGCTACGAGCTGTCCTCCGACACCTCGCGGGAGCTGGTGAACCGGGTCAAGGAGATGGAGTCGAAGGGCTACACCTTCGAGGCCGCCGACGCCTCCTTCGAGCTCCTGCTGCGCGACACCGTCGCGGGCGAGAGCAGGCGCCACTTCCAGGTCGAGTCCTGGAGGGTGATCGTCGAGCGGGCGCGAGGCGGCGAGGTCGTGAGCGAGGCCACCGTGAAGCTGCACGCCAAGGGGGAGCGGATCATCGCCACCGGCGAGGGCAACGGCCCGGTCAACGCCCTCGACCGGGCCGTGCGGCTGGGCCTGGAGCGGCTCTACCCCGAGCTGGCGGGGGTCGAGCTGATCGACTTCAAGGTGCGGATCCTGGAGGGTACGCACGGCACCGACGCCGTCACGCGCGTGCTGGTCACCTCCAGCGACGCGGCCGGGGAGTGGTCCACGGTCGGCGTCGACGAGAACATCATCGAGGCCTCCTGGCAGGCGCTTGAGCAGGCGGTGACCTTCGGGCTCCTGCGCGCGGGTCACGCCGTCTGACAGCCGCCCGCCACAGCCCTCGGGGGCGGCGGGCGCTGTCGGGAAAGGGCCGCTGGGAGACCTCCCCACGGTGAACGGGCGGGTGCCGGTAGGCATCCGCCCGTGTCGTCTCCGGCGAGGAGAGCCGTCAGGCTCGGCGGGAAGGCCGCCGGAGAGGACTCTTCTCGGGCGGCGGCGGGGAAGGCCGTCAGGAGAGGTCGGCACCGCGCACGCGGAAGCTCACCTGGCCCTCCGAGGTCTCCAGGCTGACCTTGCCGCCCGAGCAGGAGAGCGACGGCCTGTTGGTGCCGGGCACCACCACGGTCAGCACGGCGTTGCCCGAGGCGGGCGAGACGACCGTGGGGGCGGGGTGTCTCAGCAGGTAGGAGGAGGAGACCCAGCCCTGGTAGGGGTTCTTCTGCCCCTGGACCACCTTCAGTCCCGAGACCGGCTTGCAGGACGGCATCGAGACCTGGACGAGCGTCGCCTTCCAGCCCGTCTTGTCCTTCACCACGACCTGGCCGCCACTGCTGGAGACGGTGGACAGTTCGTGGGAGAAGTGCCAGAGGTTGCGGACCTTCGAGCCCTTGGGAACCGTGTCCAGCACGGCCATCACGTCCTCGCGGTGGTTGACGAGCACCGAGCGGGTCCTGGGCACGCCGTAGGCCCTGTCGGTGAGCCGGTAACTCTGCCGGTCAGTCCCGATCGAGGACCTGCTCAGTGCGGTGGCGGTCTTGCCGCGGAATTTCGCCCCGGCCACCATCGAGGTGTTGTGGGCCTCGGGGGACATCGTCCAGTGGCGGTAGCCGCTGTTCTCGTAGGAGTCGAAGCCGGCGTCGACCAGGACGTTACGGCCCTGGGCGTAGTAGGTCACGCCCAGGTGGTCCTCGTGGCCGTGATACTTCATGCCGGGCCCGAAGCGGATGGAGTAGAACGCCGACTCGGGCTTGTCCCAGGCGGTGCGCCCGTAGACGTAGCCGCCCCGGAACACCCGTACGGCCTGCTTCGGGTGGCTGTAGCCGACCGGCCGCACGTCCGCGCCGCCGTCGCCGATCGGGACCATGAACCCGTCGGGCTGGGTGGAGTGGGAGATGAAGTCCTCCAGCGACTTCCAGCGTCTGGAGATGTCGGCGGGCACCTTCCGCTTGCAGGCCCTGATGTCGTCCATCGCGACCTTCAGGCGGTCGTAGACGTAGAGCGCGTAGCGGGGGGCCTGCTCGCGCAGCGCGCCCTGGGAGTCGACGTCGAGCTTCACGGTCTCGGTGAGCCGCCTGATCGCGAGGCTGGACCACTGGTCGCGGCCGTAGCGGCAGCCGATGCCGAGCAGCGCGATGTCCTGGTCGATCCCGTGGTTGTGGCCCTTCTCGTAAAGCTTGGGGTCGGAGAGCATCTTCGCGTGCTCGGCCAGGCTGCCGGAGAGCCACGACCCACTGACGTGCTTGCTGAGGCAGACCAGGGCGGGGGCGCGCAGCGCGATCGGGTGCTCCTGCCAGGCGTACGGGCTGGTCTTCGCGCCGCCACGGGGGTTGTCCGCCACCCAGTCCTTCGCGATCTCGACGGCGCGCGCCAGGTACGCCTCGTTGCCGTTCGTCTCGTAGTCGGCGACGAGACGGCCCATCCAGCGCAGTGAGTGGAAGACCATGCTCCACGAGCGGTTGCGGTAGGGGTCGGTACGCCAGTTGACGTCCTTGCCGATCTTCACCGGGTCCAGGGCGAGGAAGGCGAGCTCGCCGTTCATGATGTCCGCCCCCGTCGGGGTGGCGGGGAGCCAGTCGCCCTGGCACTCGGTGGTGCGTTTCGCCTCCCTCGCCTCCGCGGTACCGGCTGTGACGCCGCAGGTCATCAGGAGGATGAGGGAGAGAGCGAGTGCTTGTGTGCGGCGGCGCACGCCAGTTCCTTCCGGGCCGAACGAGGGAGGTGGATCATGCTGTCCGAATCCCACCAAACCGGTCAAGCTGGGATGGTCCCTTCCGGAACATCGTTAGCAACTAGATGCGGGTCTCCCAGTTTCCTCACAGCCGTCACGCGATCCACAGAGGTCACAGCGTCGGTGCGGTCGGTGCGGTCGGTGCGGTCGGTGCGGTCGGTGCGGTCGGTGCGGTCGGTGCCGCTCGTGTCGCCGTGCTGCCTGTATCGTCCGCGCCGCTCATGTCCGTGCTTGCCCATGCTTGCCCGTGCTTGCCCATGCTTGCCCATGCTTGTCTGTGCCCGCTCGTGTCGCCGCGCCGCGTCCGGTGTCGCCTGCGCCGCTCTCCACCCTCACGGTACGGGCGATGGGCCCACGTTCGTTCCGTGGCGTGATTCCATCGATCGATGGCCCTCCGACCACTCGCGCAGGTCCTCGCGTTTCGGCAGGCTCGGGGCATGAGACTCGCCGACATCGTCATCCCCGGCACACCGGCCGCACGCGGCGCGCTGGAGGTGGCGACCGCCTACTGTTCGCCCGCCCTGCTCAACCACTCCGTCCGCGCCTACCTGTGGGCGGCGGCCTACGGCGCGATGAACGGTATCGCCTTCGACGACGAGCTGCTGTACGTCGCCTCGATGATGCACGACATCGGCCTCGTGAAAGAGTTCGACAGCCACACCGTGCCGTTCGAGGAGGCGGGGGGTCACGTCGCGTGGGTCTTCGCCGCCGGGGCCGGGTGGCCCGTGGAGCGCCGCATACGCGCGTCGGAGATCGTCGTACGCCATATGTGGGACAAGGTGGATCCCGAGCAGGACCCCGAAGGGCACCTTCTCGAACTGTCCACCGGACTCGACATCTCGGGGCGGGGAGTGGAGAACTTTCCCGCGGAGCTCCGCGCCGAGGTGCTGGAACGCCACCCCCGGCTGGGCATCGGCCCGGAGTTCACCGCGTGCTTCGTCGACCAGGCCGCGCGCAAGCCGGACAGTCTGGCCGGGCGGTTCGTCCGCGCGGGGGTCGCCGAGCGCATCGCCGCCAACCCCCTTGACCGCTGAGGACTCCCCACCGGGAGCCCTCGTCGCCCCCGTCAGGCTCCCGGTGCGGGACCGGTGTTCTGGACGACCTCGAAGGACCACAGCTCGGCTTCGGTGGCGGCGGGCCCCTGCCCGTGGCCGTGTCCCTGGGCCGGACCCGCGCCCTGGCCGTGCCCGTGCCCCTGGGCCGTGCCGTGGGCGTCGCCCTGTCCTGTTCCCTCGCCCGCCTCGGCGGCGGCCTGGGCGTGGCCCCGCTGGAAGGCCTGGCTCTCGGTCCAGCGTTTGAAGTCCTCCTCGGAGCGCCAGCGGGTGTAGACCAGATACCGGTCGCCGCCGTCCACCGGGCGAAGCAGCTCGAACCACTCGAATCCGTCTGCGGACTCGACGATCCCCGCCCGCCCGGAGAAGCGGCGTTCCAGCTGCTCGCGCATCTCCTCGGGCACCGTCAGCACGTTTATCTTCACGACCGAAGGCACATCGTCTCCTCGAAGCGTTGGTTTCCCTGATCACTCTATGATCGGCGCTCCGTCACGCGGGTCAGACGACGGTCCTTGAGCGGCGCGGCGCGTTCTCCAGGCTCACCCGGGCGACGGCGGGTATGTGTTCGGTCTCCAGGGCCTGGCGCATGTGCGGGATGACCACTCCGCCCAGCTGCTCGCGGACCGCGCTCATCGGCGCGTCCTCGGCGACCGTCATCCGCATTCGTACGGCCGGGTGCTCGCTCGTACCGACCATCGCGGCGGTGGCGTTGATGATCGCGGGGTGCGTGCCCGCCTCGGCGGCCGCCGCGTCGGTCACGCTGCCCGTGTCGACCTCGGTCACCCCGCCGGGGCCGCCGTCCAGGCGCATGCCGCCCAGCTTCCCGCGACGTCCCTGTGCGAGCAGCCAGCGCAGGCCGAACAGTGCGAGCACGATGCCCGCCGCCGCGATCAGCCACCACATCCACGGGTCGTAGGTGGCGAACGGCTGGCGTACCAGGCTGTCCACGAGCGGGCTGTCCGCGGGAGCCACCGTCCGCGGAAACGCTCCCGCGCCCCGTGCGATCGCGAGGGCGCTGAGGACCATCAGCGCCAGCCCCACGATCAGCAGTCCCAACCGGTTGCCCTGGGCGGTCTTGTCGTCCATGAGGCTCACTTCTCTCGCAGATGCACGTGGACGGGATACTTCCAGACGGGGGAGAGCGCGGTGATCCGCATGTTCACGGCCTCCCGTACGGCGTCGGCCAGCCCGCGGGTGTCCCGCATGCCGCTGTCGGCCGCGACGTGCACGGCCTTCCCGTGCAGCCGTACCCGGGCATGCTCGATCCCCTGCACCTGTTCGGCCGCGTGAGCCAGCGACCGGGCGAAGCCCCGGCGCTGCATGCCGATGGCCAGATCCTTGTCCCCGGTCCTCACCGGGATCATCGTGGGCCTCCCCGGGATGATCGCGAGCAGTACCAGCAGCAGGCCGAGCAGGCCGACCAGGCCCGCGCCCGCCATCATTCGCGGGTCGTTCCACGGTGTCGACGTCGCCCAGGCCAGGATCCGGTCGTACGGCACCAGGCGGAGCGGGCGGCCCAGCAGCGCGGAGATGACCTCCAGCGCGAGGAGGAGGCCGATCACGGTCATCAGGACGGCCGTGATGACCGAGGGAAGTACCCGGCGCGGGCGGAAGGCCCTGATCGCCGCGCGATCCGCGGAGGAGTTCTTCGCCACCGTGCCGTACGTCGGGGGCGCCGGTTCCGTCGTGCCGTACATCGGCGCGGCGGTGCCGTACGCCGGCGTGGTGGGTTCGGTGGTGCCGTGCGCCGGTGATGTGGCGGGTTCCGTGTCGCCGTATGCCCGTGGTGTGCCGGTGTCGTACTCCGGTGGTGCGGCCGGTCGCGCACGGGGTGGGGGCGTCGTCTCGCCGGCCGGTTCCGCGCCGGGGACCGGCTCCGCCGGGTCGGGTACCTGCCTGGCCATCATCGCTCCTCACGTAGCGGGACGATGTCCTCGGTGGGGTTGTCGTCGGGATCGTCGGTGGGTGTCGCGGCCCCTTGCGAGGGCCTGGCGACGGACTGCCCGGTGTCGCGCGCCGGGTTCTCCGCCGAGCGTTCCAACGGTGGCTCCTGCGGGTTCTCCGCCGAGCGTTCCGGTGAGCGCTCCTGCGGGTTCTCTTCGGCCGGTACGGCGTCCGGGGCCCGCGAGGTCTCACGGTCGCCGCGGGCGGGAGCCACGCTGGTGACGTTGACGTCGATGTGACCGACGTCCTTGCCGGTGAGGGTCATGACCCGTTCGGCGACGTGGCGTCTGACCTCCTCGGCCACCTCACGGATCGGGGCCGGATACTCGACCGTCACGTCGAGCTGGAGCGTCGCGAGCTCACCGTCGAGGGTGGCGTGGGTGCCGCCGCGAAAGAACAGCGGCTTCCACTCACCGACCTCCCGTACCCGTGGCACCTCTCCGGCCGCGTGGGCCGCGATGCGCGACACCACCTGGTCGGATATCTCGGTCCTGCCGCGTCGCTCGGCCGGTACGCCCCGCCATGACGGCTGGGCGGGCACGGCGGGCAGCCCGGTTTCGCCGGGAACGGGGTCCTCTCGCCCTGCGGGCGGCGCGGCCGTTCCCGAGGACGCGGGACGGTGCTCGACGGGGGTGTTCATCGCCGTCTCGCCGCCAGCCGGGAGAGGTCGACCTCTCCGGTCTCCGCGAAGCGACCGATGAGGAGTCCGATGGCGCCCAGTACGAGCACCAGCAGGAACGCGCTGAGGCCGCCGAAGGCCGCGGCGAAGCCCAGAAGGACACCGACGATCATGCCGACTACGGACCACACTGGGAAACTGCTCATCTCAAACCTCCGATATGGACGTTTACCGGTCGATCGCCCACCATTGGGGCGACCGCCGCTCGCACCGCGTCGGCGATCTCCGGAATCGGGCGCCCCAGCCTGACGACGACCGAGACCTCCACCTCGTTCTCGCGCAGCGCGACACCCGGGAACCGTTCGCCGGGCAGATAGGTCGCCACGGTCCCGAACGGCCCGCCCGACAGATCCGCGACGTCGGGGCAGCGCAGTACGGCGTCGGCGATCCTGTGGGCGAGGCCGGCCGTCTCGCGGGCCGGCGCCTCCTGCTCACGGGTGGCGACCGTCCCGCGCGGCGCACTCGTGGCCTCCCGGCTCCGACCGGCCGGTTCGCGGGCCGAGGCCTCCGGTCCGCGCGTGGGTGCGGCCTTCTGCCGGGGTATGGCGGGCGGCCTGCGGGACGGATCCTCGGGCCTGTGAGCCGGCATGGCCGTCGCGGGTGTCGGGGTGTCCGGTCTTCGTGCCTCCGGTTTATGCGCTTCCGGCCCGCGCGCGGGCTCTGTTGTTCCTCGTCCGGGTTCCCCGTGCGCGTGCGTGGGTGTCCCGCGGCCGGGATCAGCCGGTGCCGGGGGCGTGATGATCTCGCGGCCCGGGTCCTTCGGCTCGCGACCCGGTCCCGCCGCACCGCCTTCCGGGCCTCTCACCGGACGCGGGGCTCCGACTCGGACGACTCCTCCGAGGAGTCCCTGTCCTGGTCGGGCATGCGGACGTCGGAGACCTTGATGTTGACCTCGGTGACCTCAAGGCCGGTCATGCGCTCGACCGCCGTGATCACGTTGCGGCGTACGGCGGCGGCCAGGTCGGGGATCGCGATCCCGTACTCGACGACCACTTCCAGGTCGGCGGCGGCCTGCCGCTCGCCCACTTCGACCGATACGCCCTGGGTGGCGCTCCTGTCGGCGCCGACCATGCCGCGTACCGCGCCGAGAGCGCGTGCCGGGCCCGCTCCCATGTTGTGCACGCCAGGGATCTCCCTGGCCGCGAGGCCCGCGATCTTCGCTACGACCCCGCTGTCGATGGTGGTGGTCCCCTTCGGTGTGACCAGGCCACTCTGGGATCCGGGACTGTCGGTGCGTGCCCGGGGCACCGTGGCCTCGTCGCCCTTGGGCCTGTTCACCGTGCTGGCTTCAGTCACGTCCGTTCCTCCCCCCAAGGGAAGACCTTTCTGGCCCCCCGATACTTCTGAGGCGGTCATACCCCCCATATAGGCATAAATCAGGACATAGTCTTTCTTGGATTAAACATGGCAATATCCAGGAAATCGGACCTACAGGTACATGTGGCCTCGGCCCCCGGGCGGTGAGATGGGGCGGCCCCGGTACGGTCCGGCGGGATCCGGAGCCCGACTAGCCTTGTCGTGTGCGTATAGCGAGGTTCTCCACAGGAGACGGTGTCGGGTTCGGGGTGGTCGAAGGTGGCCCAGGGGAGGAGTTCATCTCCGGGATCTCGGGTCACCCGTTCGGGCCGATCCAGTTCACCGGCGAGCGATACTCGCTCTCCCAGGTCAGGCTGGTCGCGCCCATGCTGCCCAGCAAGGTCGTCGCGATCGGCAGAAACTACGCCGACCACGCCAAGGAGATGGGCGACGAGGTCCCCGACGAGCCGCTCGTCTTCCTCAAGCCGTCGACCTCGGTGATCGGCTCGGGTGAGGCGATCGCCTATCCGACGACCCTCTCCCAGCGGGTCGACTACGAGGGGGAGCTGGCGGTGGTGATCGGCAGGCTCTGCCGTGAGGTGCCCCGCGAACGGGCGCACGAGGTCATCTTCGGCTACACCTGCGCCAACGACGTCACGGCGAGGGACCTGCAGAAGAAGGACGTCCAGTTCACCCGGGCCAAGGGCTTCGACACCTTCTGCCCCCTCGGCCCGTGGATCCAGACCGAGCTCGACCCGAGCGACATCGGCATCGTCACGTCGGTGAACGGCGAGGTCAAGCAGAGTTCCCGCACCTCCAAGCTCATGTACGACATCCCCGCGCTGATCGCCCACGTGAGCGCGGTCATGACCCTGATCCCCGGTGACATCGTCCTCACCGGGACCCCGGAAGGGGTCGGCCCGCTCAGCGTCGGCGACGAGGTCAGCGTTTTCATCGAAGGAATCGGCACTCTCAGCAACCGGGTGGTCTCCCGTGATTAGGGTTCGTTTCGCCCCCTCGCCGACCGGCATGTTCCATGTCGGCGGCGCCCGCTCCGCGCTGTTCAACTGGGCCCTGGCCGAGCAGACCGGCGGAAAATTCGTGCTGCGCATCGAGGACACCGACGCCGCGCGCAATCGGCCCGAATGGACCGAGGGCATCATCTCGGCGCTCGCCTGGATCGGCGTCAACGACGACAGCCAGGCCTTCGAGGGCCCCTACTTCCAGTCGTCGTACGAGGAGCAGCACCGCGAGGCCGTGGCCAAGCTCGTCGCCGGCGGCCGGGCCTACTACTGCACCTGCACCCGCGACGAGGTGAAGGCGCGCACGGGCTCCGAGCACCAGGGCTACGACGGCTTCTGCCGCGACCGTGGCCTGAGCGAGGGCGCGGTCCGCTTCCGCACCCCCGACGAGGGTGTCACCGTGATCCAGGACCTGGTCCGCGGCACCGTCGAGTTCCCCAACAACGCGATGGAGGACTTCGTCATCGCGCGTGGCGACGGATCCCCGCTGTTCGTGCTGGCCAACGTCATCGACGACGTCGAGATGCGGATCAGCCACGTGGTCCGGGCCGAGGAGCACCTGTCCAACACGCCCAAGCAGCAGCTGCTCTGGGAGGCGCTCGGCAACACCCCGCCCACCTGGGCGCACGTGCCGGTCATCGTCAACGAGAAGCGCCAGAAGCTCTCCAAGCGACGCGACAAGGTCGCCCTGGAGTCCTACCGCGAGGAGGGCTACCTGGCCGAGGCGATGGTCAACTACCTGATGTTGCTCGGCTGGGGCCCCGGCGACGACCGGGAGATCATGCCCTGGTCGGAGATGGTGCCGTTGTTCAAGCTGGAGGACGTCAACCCCTCCCCGGCGTTCTTCGACGAGAAGAAGCTCCGCGCGTTCAACGGTGAGTACATCCGGGCGCTGCCCCTGGAGGAGTTCGTCGCCCGATGCGAGCCGTGGCTGGAGCCGGGCTGGGACCGCGAGACCTTCGCCAAGGTCGCCGAGCTCGCCCAGACCCGCATCGCGGTCCTGTCCGAGATCACGGCGAACGTCGACTTCCTCTTCCTCGACGAGCCCGTCTTCGACCAGGCCTCGTGGGACAAGGCGATGAAGAACTCCGCCGCGGAGATCCTCACCGGCTATCTCGCCCGCATGGAGACGGTCGACATGGATCCCGAGTCGCTGAAGACCGCGCTGGAGGAGGTCGGCCTCGAACAGGGCCTCAAGCTCGGCAAGGCCCAGGCTCCCGTGCGCGTCGCCGTCACCGGCCGGACCGTGGGCCTGCCGTTGTTCGAGTCGATCGAGGTCCTCGGCCGTGAGCGCTCCATCGAGCGTCTCCGCGCCGCCCTCGCGAGGCTCCAGGCCTGATCGGGCTTCGCGGCTTCGGACGGGCTTTCGCAGCCGACCCGAGGCTTTGAGGGACCCGGAAGAGAATGAGGCCCCGGGCCCGGCCGGGCCCGAGGCTCTGGAAAGGCTTCCGGCCTGCCCGGCCTGAAAAGGCTGATGGCCCGCCCCGGTCTCTGCCCGGGGCGGGCCGCCGCTTTCTCTCGCCGGTTCCCCGCGACCGCGGTCACGGGAAGGATCTCAGGACGGGGAGCCCGAAGGACGTCCCCGTTCCGTGCCCCGCCCGGCGAGCTCGTCCCAGAAGCCGAGGTTGTGGGCTGAGGCGCGGTCGAAGGGCTTGATACCGCCCTGTCCCGGGGACAGCTCCTGCACGTACGGCGTGCCCTGTCCGGGACGCACACGCTTCCAGACGGGCAGTCCCGGCCGGTTCGGGTCGCCGACGGCGGCGAACCGCGACCAGTAGTCGATCATCGTGTCCCCGAGTCGCCGCTGCGCGGGGGTGAGCGGGGCGGACTCCCAGCCGACCCCGAAGAGGAACGACAGCTCGGAGCCGTGCGAGGCGAGCGGCCTGATCCCGTTGGGCAACGGGAAGAGCTCGGGAGCCGTACGGTCGGTGAACTCGTAGGAGAAGGTCGGCACGTGCCGGGCGAGCAGCAGGTCGGTGTCGCGCGCCGGCCACGCCCAGTCGAGATCGCTCATGACGGCCGAGACCGCCTGGAGGGGCGAGCCGCCGTGGGCGCTCAGCGGGTAACGAGCCAGGATGTCGGGTCCCGCGGCGCCGTACCTGTCGTTGACGGCGGTCTCGTACTCGGCGGCCGTCATCGGCGGGAATATCAGCGAGGTGAACAGCGTGCCCTCGTCCCGGGTGATGCCCGTCAGTACCGGCACCCGGTGGAATCGGCCCTCCTGGAACACCTTCGCGGGGTCCTCGGGCAGCACCGCGTTGCCGTACCCCGGCAGCGGGAGGGACTCCTGGGCGAGCAGGTCGGCCACCGGCCTGCCCCGTAGGCAGGCGAGCGCGGTCGCAGGGTCGGCGCACCCCAGCCCGGTGGCGAGGAACTGTCCGTAGCCCTCGTGGGAGGCTCGGGGCACCCAGAGGGGCACGTCCAGGACCGGCCTCAGCGGAGTCCCCTCGAAGCCTCCCGCGTCGCACGGGGAGCTCTGGGTGATCGCCCGGTGGAACAGCCCGGCCGCCGTGGGGGAGGCGAGCTGCGCGCACACCGAGTGCGACCCCGCGGACTCACCGGCCAGGGTGACGTTGCGCGGGTCGCCGCCGAAGGCCGCCGCGTTGCGCCGCACCCAGTGCAGGGCCGCCTGCTGGTCCTCGATCCCGAACGCCCCCGAGTTCTCGAGCCCGGGATACCCGAAGAACCCGAAGATCCCCAACCGGTAGTTCACCGTCACCACCACGACGTCGCCCCGCACGGCCAGCCTGCGGGCGTCGTAGTCGCTGCCGGCCCCCTTCGTCAGGCTCCCGCCGTGCAGCCACACCATGACGGGCTTGGGGCGTTTCCCGCCGCTCGACGCCGGCGCGGTCACATTGAGGTAGAGGCAGTCCTCCGCCTCGCTTCCCGGCAGTCCCCAGACGTCGGCGGTCTGCGCGCACCGGTTGCCGGGCGCGGTGGCGTCGCGCACCCCCTGCCACGGGGTGACGGCCCGCGGTGATCGCCAGCGCAGTTCCCCGACCGGCGGCGCGGCGTACGGGATGCCCTGAAAGAGCCGGTGATCTCCGGCCTTCACACCCTTCACCCAGCCGGCGTCGGTGCGCACCTTCACATCCCCGCCCGGCCCGCCCGTACCGGCGGGGGCGGTCGAGACGGCGGGGGTGGCCCGCGGTGTCCCCGCAGGCTTCTGCTGTGCCGTCACCGGGGTCGCCGTTCCCAGCAGAAGGGCGCCTGCCAGACCGGCGACGAGCACGACGCCCGTCCTTCGCTGTAGTCGTCTCATGGCGTCCACGATGCCCGTCGTCCGCGTTCTCGCGCATTGGGTCTGTGGTCCCGGCCGGGGTGTGGGAAGCCACACCCCGGCGCTGCGCCGAAGCATAAACCGGCAGGTCATCCCCTCGAAGCCCTCTCGAGGACCTCGGGTGATCCTTGAGGAACCTCCGCGACGCGGACGCCGCACGGGGTGAGGGGGCCGACGGCGGAGCTTCCCGAGGGACCGGTTACGGGGCCAGCAGTCCGCGGCGCTTCAGCAGGGGCTCGATGCGCGGGTCGCGCCCACGGAAGTCGCGGAAGGCGTCCATCACGTCCCGCGAACCGCCGACCGACAGCAGGGTGGAGCGGAAGTGATCGCCGTTCCCGCGTTCCAGGCCGCCGTTCTCCTTGAACCAGTCGACGCTCTCGGCGTCGAGCACCTCACTCCAGATGTAGGAGTAGTAGCCGGCGCTGTAACCGCCCACCCCACTGAAGAAGATGTGGGCGAAGTAGTTGGTCCGGTAGCGGGGCCTGACCAGCTCGAAGGCGATCCCGTTGCGCTCCAGGGCCGCGTTCTCGAACGCCTCGGCGTCCTCGACGCTCTCGCCCGCCGCCAGCTTGTGCCAGGACCAGTCGAGCAGCGTCGCCGCGAGATACTCGACGGTGGCGAAGCCCTGGTTGAACTTCTCGGCGGCCTTCATCTTCTCCAGGAGCTCGGCGGGCACGGGCTCACCGGTCTCGTGGTGCCTGGCGAAGTTGGCGAGGATCGACGGCCAGGTGGCCCACATCTCGTTGACCTGCGAGGGATACTCCACGAAGTCGCGCGGCACCGCCGTGCCGGAGACCCGGGGGAAGCGCACGTCGGAGAAGAGGCCGTGCAGGGCGTGGCCGAACTCGTGGAAGGCGGTGTTGACCTCGTCGAACGTGAGCAGCGTCGGCCCCTCGGTGGGCTTGGTGATGTTGAGGTTGTTCATCACCACGGGCCGTTCGCCGAACAGGTGCGACTGCTCGACCAGGGCGTTCATCCAGGCGCCGCCGCGTTTGGTAGGCCGGGCGTACGGGTCGAACAGGAACAGCCCGAGCGGCGAGCCGTCGGCCTCGAACACCTCGAAGACCCGCACGTCCGGGTGGTATCCGGCCAGGTCGTCCCGCTCGGAGAAGACGACCCCGTACAGCTCGCCCGCCGCGTGGAAGACGCCGTCGCGCAGCACCCGGTCCAACTCGAAGTACGGACGCAGGTCGGCGCCGTCGAAGTCGTACCTGGCCTTGCGCACCCGCTCCGCGTAGAAGGACCAGTCCCACGGCTCGATGGGGAAGCCGGCCTGCTCGCTCAGCGCCTCGGCCTCCCGGCGGGCGTTGGCCACCGCGGGTCCCACCAGCTTGTCGAGCATCTCCTCGACGGCCTCGGTGGTCTTGGCCGTCTGGTCGGCGACGGAGTAGGCGGCGTGGCTGGGGTAGCCGAGCAGCGCCGCCCGCTCGGCGCGGAGCGTCGCCATCCTGGCCGCCAGCTCGAAGTTCTCAGGAGCCCGGCCCGTGGACAGCTCGTACAGCCTTCTGCGGGTCTCCCTGTTGGTCAGCTCAGCGAGGGCGGGCTGGTTGGTGTGGTTGAACAGCGCCAGGACGTACGAGCCGTCCTTCTCGATCGCCTTGATCGCGCTCTCGGAGAGCCCGTCCAGCAGTGTGGCGTCCTCGACGACGAGCGCCGAGTCCGTGGAGGCCGCGAGAAGGTTCTGGGTGAAGGTCGTGGAGAGCTTGGTCAGCTCCTCGTTGAGCTCCCTGAGACGCTCCTGGTCGGCCTCGGACAGGTCGGCTCCGGACCTGACGAAGTCGACGCGGTATTTCTCCAGCAGCCACGCCTCCTCTGCGTCGTCGGTGGTCACCTGCTTGATCCGGGCGTACAGGGAGCGGTTCAGACGGATGGAGTCGGCGTGCTGGGTGAGCCTGGGGGAGATCTGGGTCTCGATCTCCCGGATGCCGTCGGTCGCGTCCGAGGCGGAGAGGCTGGAGAAAACGACCACGGTCCGATGGAGGATGCGTCCCGAGAGCTCCAGGGCCTCGATCGTGTTGGCGAACGTCGGGGCCTCCGGATTCTCGGTGATCTCCCGCACCTCACGCAGTTGGTCGGCCATGCCGCGCTCGAAGGCGGGAAGGTAGTGCTCCTCCCTGACCAGGGCGAACGGCGGCAGCCCGTAGGGCAGCTCGCTGGGGGTGAAGAACGGGTTGTCGGTCAAGGTGGAAACTCCTCACATGCGGCTGGATCTCCCCAGCAGCGTTACACGGTGGACCTTCGTGGCGACAGCCCGGTGATACCGCGATTGGGCCTACGGCAATCGTTTTGGTCTTGACCCCCAACCTGGGCTATTCTTTCGGAGTCGCCAGGGAGCCCCGCAAGGGAGTCCAGTGCGGTGGGGTATGGTGTAATTGGCAACACGGCTGATTCTGGTTCAGTTGTTCTAGGTTCGAGTCCTGGTACCCCAGCTGCATCTTCTCAGGAAGATGTTGCGGGTTCGGTCCCCTCCGAATCCGATGACAGTGTGTAGGGTCCCGTCGTCTAGTGGCCTAGGACGCCGCCCTCTCAAGGCGGTAGCGCCGGTTCGAATCCGGTCGGGACTACCACTGTCTCTCGCAAGGCTCCGTCGTCTAGTGGCCTAGGACGCCGCCCTCTCAAGGCGGTAGCGCCGGTTCGAATCCGGTCGGGGCTACATCACGAACCCCGGAAGCGACCGCTTCCGGGGTTTTTGCATTTCCGGATTTCTCGAATTTCCCACGCACCCGCTCGCGAGCGTGCACGGCGACCATCTCGCCGCCCCGCTCGATTTACCTCACGGATTCCCGGGCCCGCTCCCGGCCCTCGGTCATCTTCCCGGGCCCGCTCCCGGCCCTCGGTCATCCGGGCCCCGGGAACGGGGCCGGCCCCTGGAGGCTTTGAGAGCCTCGGAGAACGAGACCGGGCTCCAGGCTCCGAAACGGAGCCTGGAGCCCGGTCTTCGGGAACGTGGGGTTAGTTCTGCCCGGAGCGGGCCTTGAAGAGGGCCCGCTTGGCGGCCTTGCCCACCTGCTTGTCCGGGTGTGCCTTGCCGATCGCCTCCAGCAGCTCCTCAAGATGCGGGTGCGGCACCTTCCAGATCACTTCGAGCAGGCTGACGAGATTCGGCACGTTGCCGATGTCGTCAAGGCTGCTGACGAACTCCGGGCGGCCGAGACCCGCGGAGATGGTCAGCATGTCGAGGATGAGCCAGTGGGTGTCGGCCTGGGTGGGCGTGGGGGCGTCCTCGACGCCCAGCTGGGCGAGGTGGGTGGCCGCGTACGGGCGCAGGGACGGCTCGTCGAGGGCCTCCCGCCACGCGGGCACGGCCACGTCACCGAGCGAGCCGACCATGCTGGCCGCCTGGACCCGGATCAGCGCGTCCGCGTCGTCCTCGGCCGCGGCCTCCAGCAGGTCCCTGGCGGCCTGCTCGGGGGCGCGCAGCTCCATCCAGGCCGCGAACTCGGCGTCCGCCTCCTCCTCGGGAAGCTCGGCGCCGAAGGAGAGCAGGTCGAGAGCCGTCATCGCGTCGATGGCCGGCCGGGCGTCCAGCTCGATGTCGGCGTCGTCCACGAGGTGGACCACGCCTTCCATACCGAGCGGCGTGAGCCGCACCTGGTCGTGCTCGACCTCGACCATGCCGTATCCGATCAGCCAGTCGAGCACGGGGTTGAGCGGGTCGCCGTACTGCGCGGTGGCGTCGGCCCAGGCGTCGGCGCCCAGGTCGTCGTACTCGGCGGCGGCCTCGGCCAGCTCGGTGCGCAGCTCGGCCAACGGCTTCGAGCCCGTCGCCAGCAGCACCCGGACCAGCAGCGCCCTGGTCAGCCCGGACAGGGCGATCGTGGCCTCCTCGTCCTCCAGCTCGGGGTCGCCGTAGTCGATGGAGTGCAGGCCCGCCATCCACGCGTCGAGGGCGTCGTCGTCCTCCTCGAAGGGCCACTCCGCGGTGTCGGCGTCGACACTCACGGTGTCCTCCCCCTCGGGCTGGAGGAAGTCGAGGTCGATCGCGAGGTTCCAGATGTTCCAGAGCGCGGGGACGGAGTCGGCGAGCGAGGCGCCGGGCTTCTCCGGGACCGGGAGCCCGAGGACCGCGAGGGCCTCGGTGATCTCGGTGTCGTCGAGCAGGCTAGTCTCGCCCACCCGGCGCTCGGAGCCGACCCAGACCGCGAGGTCGCGGGCCTTGGTGATCAGGGTCGCCTCGCGGGTGGCCGCGGCCAGCTCGCTGTCGGGCCGGAGCCTGATCGTCGGCAGCTCGGAGAGCTCGTCGGCGAACGGCTCGAAGTCGCCGAGCCCTTCGGACTCCTCCTCGTCGTACTCCTCGTCCTCGTCCTCCTCGACGACGAGCTCCTCCATGGCGTCGACGAAATCGTCTTCGAGGCGGTCGAGCTCGGAGAGCAGGTCGCTCAGCGAGGCCGAGCCCTTGGTGAGGCGGTCGGACTCCGACAGGAAGGTCAGGTAGGCGCGGATCGCGGGCACCATGCCGTCGGCGGCGGCGTCGGGATCCTCGACGACCTGGGGCATCCGATCGAGGAGCACCGTGCGCAGGTCGGACTGCTTCCACCGGCCGACGTCGTCGGAGGCGATCAGGCGGTGCCACAGGGCGACGGAGCCCACCAGGTTGGAATCGCTGCCGGGCGCGTTCTCACGCGCCCAGAGGATGAAGTTTTGGAGCAGGGGACGCAGTTCAGCCGCGGCTGCCTCGATGCGATCTGTCACCTTCCCAGCCTAGGGGGCCGCGGGGGTGCTCGCCTCCTCATATCGCCCGCCGGTCGGCGGGTGTCAACCGGCGCGCGGCCCGGGCCCGGTCTCCGGTCCCGCGATCCGGCCGTCGAGGGCCGAAACCGCCCTCACCGCGGCGAACGGCGGTGATCCGCTCGCCCTCAGTTGGCGCGGCGCATCGACTCGGTGATCCGCTCGGCGGCGGTGACCACGGGGGCGGCGTGGAGGCGGCCGGGGGTGCGGGTCAGGCGCTCGATCGGGCCGGAGACCGAGACCGCGGCGACCACCTTGCCGCCCGCGCCCCTGATCGGCGCCGAGACGCTGGCCACGCCCTGCTCGCGCTCGCCGACGCTGTGCGCCCAGCCCCTGCGCCGTACGCTCGCCAGCGTGGCGGCGGTGAACTTGGCCCCGCGCAGTCCCCGGTGCAGGCGGTCGGGCTCCTCCCAGGCGAGCAGGATCTGCGCGGCGGAACCGGCGAGCATCGGCAGGGCCGAGCCGACGGGCACGGTGTCGCGCAGCCCGCTGGCACGCTCGGCGGCGGCCACGCAGACCCGCTCGTCACCCTGGCGGCGGTAAAGCTGCGCGCTCTCGCCGGTCAGGTCCCTCAGCTGGGTGAGAATCGGGGAGGCGACGGCGAGCAGCCGGTCCTCACCGGCGGCCGTGGACAACTCGGACAGGCGCGGGCCCAGCACGAACCTGCCCTGTGTGTCGCGGGAGACGATGCGGTGGTGCTCCAGCGCGACGGCGAGCCGATGGGCGGTCGGCCGGGCCAGGCCGGTGGCCTGAACGAGCTGGGCGAGGGACGCCGGTCCCGCTTCGAGGGCATTGAGCACGAGGACGGCCTTGTCCAGTACGCCGACTCCGCTAGAGTTGTCCATACACCGATACTGCAGTCTCGACATATGAGAAAGCAAGTGGGAGTGGGACAGCCGATCGCAAGGAGGCGACATGGGCCGCACGCTCGCGGAGAAGGTATGGGAGCAGCACGTAGTACGACGTGCCGAGGGAGAACCCGACCTGCTCTACATTGACCTGCACCTCATTCACGAGGTGACGAGTCCGCAGGCGTTCGACGGCCTGCGCATGGCCAATCGCCCCATCCGGCGTCCCGAGCTCACCATCGCCACCGAGGACCACAACGTCCCGACCGTGCGCGGTCCCATCGACGACCCGGTGTCGCGGGTGCAGGTCGAGACGCTGCGCAAGAACTGCGCGGAGTTCGGTGTCCGGCTGTATCCGATGGGCGACGCGGGGCAGGGCGTGGTCCACATCATCGGCCCGCAGTTCGGTCTGACCCAGCCCGGCATGACGATCGTGTGTGGTGATTCTCACACCTCCACCCACGGCGCCTTCGGCGGCATCGCGTTCGGCATCGGCACCTCCGAGGTCGAGCACGTGCTGGCCACCCAGACGCTGCCCGCCTACCGGCCGAAGACGATGGCGATCGAGGTCTCCGGCGAGCTGCCGACCGGCGTCACGGCGAAGGACCTGATCCTCGCGATCATCGCCAAGATCGGCACCGGTGGCGGCCAGGGCTACATCGTCGAATACCGCGGTGAGGCGATCCGCAGGCTCTCCATGGAGGGCCGGATGACCGTCTGCAACATGTCCATCGAGGCGGGCGCCCGCGCGGGCCTGATCGCCCCCGACGAGACCACCTTCGAATACCTCAAGGGCCGTCCCCACGCGCCCTCCGGCGCCGACTGGGACGCCGCGGTCGCGTACTGGAAGACGCTGGTGACCGACGAGGACGCCGTCTTCGACACCGTCGTGGAGATCGACGCCTCGACGCTCACCCCGTTCGTCACCTGGGGCACCAACCCCGGCCAGGGCGCCCCGCTGGGGACGTCCGTGCCGCGCCCGGAGGACACCGGCGACCCGGCCGCCGCCGCCCGTGCCCTGGAGTACATGGGTCTGACCGCGGGCACCCCGCTCCGTGAGGTGCAGGTCGACACGGTCTTCGTGGGCTCCTGCACCAACGGGCGCCTGGAGGACCTGCGTGCCGCGGCCGACGTGCTGCGCGGGCGCCAGGTCGTCACGCGCACGCTGATCGTGCCCGGCTCGATGCTGGTCAAGCTCCAGGCCGAGCAGGAGGGGCTGCACGAGGTCTTCAAGAACGCGGGCGCCGAATGGCGCGAGGCGGGCTGTTCCATGTGCCTGGGCATGAACCCCGACACCCTCGCCCCCGGCGAGCGCAGCGCCTCGACCTCCAACCGCAACTTCGAGGGGCGTCAGGGCAAGGGCGGCCGTACGCACCTCGTGTCCCCGCAGGTCGCCGCCGCGACCGCCGTCACCGGCAAACTCACCGCGCCCGCCGACCTGTAAGGAGTCCTCGCGATGGAAGCGTTCGTCACCCACACCGGCCGGGCCGTGCCGCTGCGCCGCAGCAACGTGGACACCGACCAGATCATCCCCGCCGTCTGGCTCAAGCAGGTCAGCCGGACCGGTTTCGAGAAGGGCCTGTTCTCCGCCTGGCGCGAGGACCCCGACTTCGTCCTGAACAACCCCGCCCACGAGGGTGCCACGATCCTGCTCGCCGGACCCGACTTCGGCACCGGTTCCTCCCGCGAACACGCGGTCTGGGCCCTGCAGCAGTACGGTTTCCGTGTCGTGATCGCGGCCCGGTTCGCCGACATCTTCCGTAATAATTCCACCAAGATGGGCCTGCTCCCGGTCGTTCTGCCCGGCGAGACCGTCGAGGCCATGCAGGCCGCGGTGGAGGCGGACCCCACCCTGGAGATCACCGTGGACCTGGGGGAGCGCCAGGTCCGCTGGGGCGGGGAGACCGTCGCGTTCGAGATCGACGACTACACGCGCTGGCGGCTCATGGAGGGCCTGGACGACATCGGGCTGACCCTGCGCAACGCCGATGCCATCGGGACATACGAGAATGGTCGGCAGCCATGGCTGCCGACGACCGTCTGACGCGTTCAGAACACGAGCTGGCGTGGCGGTTGCGCGAGGCGCACCGCCACGTCCGGTCTCTGCCCGTCCCCGCCGAGGAGAGAAAACGTCTCGCCCGGCGTCTTCTCTCCATCTGCGATATGGCCAAACGCGACCTCGAACACGCCGCCGGGCGCCTTGATTTGTTCCTTCTCAGTATTGATGTCGTGGTTTCGGATACGCCGAGCACTGGAAACATTGCGGAAGGTGATTGAGTCATACGGCTCCGTCCCCTAATTTCAAGCGGGCAAGGGGTTTCTCGTCGTGATCGTTGATGAGAGATCTGTGATGAGACCCCTCGCCGTGACAAATCGGGTGAGACGGGTTTTCTGCCTCGTGACCCACTCCCGGACATCGGTAAGCAGGGGGAGCAACCTTAATGAACAAAAAGGAACTCGTCGACGCCATCGCGGATCGGGTGGGCGACAAGAAGACGGCCACCGAGGCCGTGAACGCGGTGCTTGACGCCATCCAGACCGCCGTCGCGAGTGGCGACAAGGTCTCGATCACGGGGTTCGGCGCCTTCGAGATGGTGCACAAGCCGGCCCGCACCGCCCGCAACCCCTCCACGGGTGCCGAGATTCACGTCGCCGAGAGCTGGGGGCCGAAGTTCCGGCCTGGCTCCGACTTCAAGGAACTCGTCAACACCGGCGGCAAGAAGTCGGCGAAGAAGCGGTAGGTCTCGGGCGCGGGCGCCCGGACTCCCGTGACGGGAGTCCGGGCGCCCGGCTTTTCCGCCGGGCGGCCCGCCCGCCCGAGAGTTTTCCCGAAGCCCTGTCCTCGTCTTCGCGGCCGATTCGCGACCGAGCTGCGAGGGGCGTCTTTCCGGACTATCCGGGCAGCGGAAAGGTCGAGAGGGTGACGTAGGTGACGTCGTCGCCGTCCATGACGATGTTGACCCGCTGGCCCGACCTGAGCAGCCGCAGCGGCCCCGCGTCGAACGCCGCCGCCTCGAACGGGATCGGGGTCCCGTCGTCCAGGAAGACCGACCCCGACCGGGTCGCCGGATCGAAGTCCCGCACCGTCGCCTGCATCCGTCCAGCCTAACCGCCGTCCCGGTTCGACGCCGAGATCCTCCGCGCCATCGCCAGCGTGCGGGGGCCGACGCCGAGGGCGAGCGCGAGGCGCAGGTCGTCCGGGGTGTCCACGTCGTGGCGGACCGACTCCACGTCCTGCACGGAGAGTTCCTTCGCGCCGCGCCGCAGGTGCCGCTCCCGCGACTCGCCGCCGAAGCCCGGCGTGAACGGCACCGTGGGCCGTACGCCGTAGAAGGTGGTGCCGATCTCGGTGGCGTCGGGCAGGAACGCCTGGTCGAACTCCGCGGCGGCGATCAGCACGCGGGCCAGTTCCGCCGGACGCAGGGCGGGGAGGTCGGCCTGGAGGGCGCCGACGGGGTCGCCGGGCGCGAGCCGCGCCGCCTCCAGGGCTCCGTGCCGCAGGGCGGCGTTCAGTCCCGCCTCCGGATCGCCGACCACGTGCGCGCCGACCTCGCCGAGTGCCTCGGCGGCCACCGGGTCGCCCGTCACCACGACCACCCGCGCGACGAGTGCGCAGCTCAGTGCCGCCTCGACGGTGTCGCAGGCGATCGCCACGGCCAGCGCGGCCCGGTGCGGGCCCGCCGCGGCCGACAGGCGGGTCTTGGCGGCGACCAGTGTCTTGACCGGGACGACGAGGGTCCAGCCGGAGCTATCCGAAGCAGACATAGCCTTAAGCATCCCGCCTCGACATCCCCCGGAGCGAACCGGGAGACTGAGGCGCATCCCGCTCAGATGGAGGAGCCCATGAGACGCCCCGGATGGCCTTCGCGATTCTGGGTGGCCTTCGCCGTCGTCATCGTCAAGCCGATCTCGTGGCTCCTGGTCAAGAAGGACTGGCGTCGCAGCGACCGCCTTCCCAGGACGGGCGGGATCATCATGGTGACCAACCATCTGTCGTGGCTGGATCCCATCCTCGTCGCGCACTTCCTCTACAACCACGGCCGCTGGCCGGTGATCCTCGCCAAGTCGGGTCTCTTCTCCGTGCCGCTCGTCGGTCACCTGGTGAGGGTGATGCAGGCCATCCCGGTCTACCGGGGGAGCGCCGACGCGGCGCGCTCGCTGGAGGAGTCGCGGCGGCGGCTCGCCGCCGGGGCGTGCGTGATGTTCTACCCGGAGGGCACCTGCACCCGCGACCCGGACTTCTGGCCGATGGAGGGCAAGACCGGCGCGGCCAGGCTCGCGCTGGCGACCGGCGCGACGGTGATCCCCGTCGCCCACTGGGGAGCCCAGGAGATCCTGCCGTACGGCGCGAAGAGGCCCCGCCTGCTGCCGCGCAGGACCTTCAGCGTGCAGACGGGGCAGCCGGTCGACCTGTCGAAGTACGCGGGAGATGAGGGGGAGTCGCCCTCCGCCGACGTCCTGCGCGAGGCGACCGCCGACATCATGGCGGCGATCACGGCCCAGCTGGCCGAGATTCGCGGGGAGAAGGCACCCGAGACGCCGTTCAGGCGACCGTCCGACAACTGACTTCGGCGTACGGTGTTGACATCCCCCCTCCGTAAGGGGAGGGGGTTCCCACGGTCGCCCGTGAGAGTTCCTGATTCACCACCGGTCGCCCGCCAGGAGAAATCCCTTGAGGTCCTACAGCAACTCCGCAGGCGTTTCGCCCCTCCGCCGTCCTGGTGGTGAGGGCGCCGCAGGTCACCCCCGTGGTGGCCTGGTCATCGCCGGACCCGGTGCGGAGCCGTACGGCGCCGCGCCGCGCCTTCCTGCCCGCCCCGAGGCGGAGGTTTCCACGCCCGAGGAGAACCGATGACCAAGGCGGCCGTGTTCGGCACGGGCTCGTGGGGGACGACCTTCGGCATGATCCTCGCCGGGGCGGGCACCCGGACGACGCTGTGGGGACGCAAGCCGGAGATCGTCGAGGCGATCGACCGGCGGCACGAGAACCCCGACTACCTGCCGGGCGCGGTGCTGCCCGAGACCCTGCGCGCGACCGTCGACCCCGCCGAGGCCCTCGAAGGCGCCGACTTCGTGGTGCTCGCGGTGCCCTCCCAGACCCTGAGGGAGAACCTGACCCGCTGGAAGCCGCACCTGCCGCCCGACGCGGTGCTGGTCAGCCTGATGAAGGGCATCGAGCTGGGCACCACCAAGCGGATGAGCGAGGTGATCCGCGAGGTCGCCGAGGTGCCCGAGGAACGGGTCGCGGTGGTGTCGGGACCCAACCTGGCCGGTGAGATCGTCCGGGGCCAGCCGGCCGCCACCGTGGTCGCCTGCACGGACGAGCGGGCGATGGAGCGCCTGCAGGAAGCCTGCTACCTGCCGCCCTGGTTTCGCCCGTACACCAACCCCGACGTCATCGGGGTCGAGCTCGGTGGGGCCGTGAAGAACGTGATCGCCCTGGCGGTGGGCATCTCGGCGGGGATGGGACTCGGCGACAACGTCGGGGCGATGCTGATGACGCGCGGCCTGGCCGAGATCTCCCGGCTCGGCGCGGCGCTCGGCGCGGACCCGCACACCTTCGCGGGCCTCGCGGGCATGGGTGATCTGGTGGCGACCTGCACCTCCCCATTGTCCCGGAACCGTACTTTCGGTGAGAATCTTGGGCGAGGCATGACGCTGACGGAGGTCATCGCCGCCACGAAACAGACCGCCGAGGGGGTCAAATCCTGCGAGTCGGTGCTCGAACTGGCGAGAAAACACGATGTGGAGATGCCGATCACCGAGGTGGTGGTGGCTGTCGTCCACGACGCGATGCCCCCCAGCGAGGCCGCGGTGCTGCTGATGTCGCGGACTCCCAAGCCGGAACGGTACGGCCTGTGAACGGACGGCGTGGTCGATGAACAGACGGATGCGCAGACGCAAGGGCGAGAACACCCGGTCGGTGCACCTGCCCGCTCCCGAGCCGCCGCCGCAGGACCCGCTCGGCCCTCCCGTGTGGCGCAGTTCCGCGTGGTACTTCGGTGACTCCGCCCAGTACGCGGAGGCGTTCGACGACAAAAGCCCCGGATACGCCTACGGCCTGGCCGACAACCCCACCACCGCCTCCTTCGCCTCGGCGGTGGCCTCCCTGGAGGGTGCCGCGGCGCCCGAGGACGTGGCGGGCCAGGCGTTCGCCTCGGGGATGGCCGCCGTCAACGCGGTCCTGATGACGTTCCTGCGCGCGGGCGCGCACATCGTGGCCCCCACCCCGCTGTACGGCGGGACCCACTCGCTGATCACGAATGTGCTGGCCAGGTTCGGGGTCGGCGCGGACTTCGTCGGCTACGGCGAGCTGTCCCGGGTGCGGGCGGCGGTCAAACCCAACACGAAGATCATCTACGCGGAGACGCTGTCCAACCCCACCATGGCCGTCTCCGACATCCGGGGCCTCTACCGGATCGCCCGCGCCGCCGGGGCGCTGCTGGTGGTCGACTCCACCTTCGCGACCCCGATCGTGTGCCGTCCCCTCGAACACGGCGCCGACCTGGTGATCCACTCCGCGACCAAGTATCTCGGCGGCCACGACGACTGCGCCGGAGGCGTGGCGGTGGGCCGTCCCGACCTCATCGCCCAGCTGCGCGAGGTCAGGATCGACACCGGGGGCACCCTTTCTCCCGACGACGCGTTCCTGCTCCGCCGGGGTCTGGAGACCCTGACGCTGCGGGTCCGCCGGATGTGCTCCACCGCGATGGTCTTCGCCGCCGCCGTGGCCAAGCACCCCGCCGTGCGCCGGGTCGACTACCCGGGACTGCCGGGACACCCCGGCCACCAGCTCGCCAGGCACCTGTTCGACTCGGGCCCCGAGGGCACGAGATACGGCGCCTGCGTGACGATCACCCCGCGCGGCGGCTACGACGCGGGAGTGGCCCTCGCCGACGCGCTCAAGCTCGTCCCGATCGCCACCTCCGCCGGAGGGACACGCACCAAGGCCGCGCACGTGGCCTCGGCCGCCCACGGGCGACTCGGTGAGGGATCCGGGGTCGACGCGGCGGCGGTGCGCTTCTCCATCGGGCTGGAGGACGCCGAGGATCTGATCATGGACGTGACCAAGGCGCTCGACTCATTACCCCCATCGGGTAGGTAGGCGCGTCTAACAGCTGGATTGCCCCCTAACAGGGGGTAGATTCGGTCATCATGAGTGAGCAGCACGAACCTCTACCGAGGGTCGCCGTCGTCTTCGGCGGTCGCAATTCCGAGCACGCCGTCTCCATTCTCGGGGCGGGAAGTGTGCTGGGGGCCATCGACAGATCCAAGTACGAGGTGGTCCCCATCGGGATCGCCCAGGACGGCCGGTGGGTGCTCGCCTCGGGGGAGCAGCGCTACGAGATCGAGAGCGGCGAACTGCCCGCCGTCGACGCGGCGGGGGCGACCCTCGCGCTCGCCGCGTCGACGGCGGGCGGCGGCTCGCTGGTGGCGTACGACCCCGGCAGCATTCCCGTCGAGCTCGGCCAGGTCGACGTCGTCTTTCCCGTGATGCACGGCCCCTTCGCCGAGGACGGCACGATCCAGGGGCTGCTGGAGATGGCGGGGGTCCGCTACGTCGGCTCCGGGGTGCTGGCGAGTTCGGTCGGCATGGACAAGTCCTACATGAAGCTGGTGCTCGCCGCCGCGGGCCTGCCCGTCGGCCCGTACGTCACGATCCGCGACCGCGACTGGCAGGCCGACCGCGGCCGGGTCCTCAAGGAGGTCCAGGAGCTCGGCTGGCCGGTCTTCGTCAAGCCCGCGCGTGCCGGGTCCAGCCAGGGCATCTCCAAGGCCGCCAACCTGGAGGAGCTGGAGCGGGCGATCGAGTTCGCCCGCGAGCACGACCCCAAGGTGCTGGTCGAGGCCGCCGTCACGGGCCGCGAGATCGAGTGCGCGGTGCTGGAGTCGCCGGGCGACGAGGCACCCAGGGCGAGCCTGCCCGGCGAGGTGCTGGTCCACGGGGACCACGAGTTCTTCGACTTCGAGGCCAAGTACATCGGGAGCGACATGTCCTTGTCCGTGCCCGCCGACATCCCCCAGGAGACCGCGGAGGAGCTGCGTGCGATGGCCGTCCGCGCCTTCGAGGCGCTGGGCTGCGAGGGCCTGTCCCGGGTCGACTTCTTCTTCACCCCCGAGGGGCGGTTGATCGTCAACGAGATCAACACGATGCCGGGGTTCACCTCGATGTCGGTCGCGCCACAGCTGTGGGCCGCCACCGGGGTGCCCTACGCCGAGCTGGTCGACCGGCTGATCCAGCTCGCGCTCGAACGCTCACCCGGTCTGCGGTAGGGCGCTCTTGATGGGGGCCGCGAGATCGATCAGCACGTTCTGCGGGGTGTGCTCCCGCGCGATCGTCACCTCGACGTAGGCCTCCCTGCCGATCGCCGTGAACAGCGTCGGCCTGGCCGGGTCGGCGTACCACGCCACCCCGTCGATCTCGGGCACCTGGTCGGTCGGTGACATCCTCACCGGTCGCGGCACTCCGCAGCGCAGGGCGATGCGCGCCTCCCCCCACACGGCGACGTAGGGGGAGGCGGGGGTGGACTCCGTACGGTCCGCGCCGTCGAGCGTGCGCGGGAGCCGCTCGGCGAGCGCCCGGCACGCGGCGGCGGCCGGCCCCTCGGGAGTCGGTGGCTCGACCCGGACGGCGCCGCCGCAGCCCGCCAGGATCAGCAGGGCGCAGGCGCACGCCGTCCGGCGGGCGAACCGCAGTGGCATGTCACGTTCCATGGGTCGGATGCGGGAGCCGGGAACCCGGATGTGAGACCGGGCGCCGACTCGATTCGCGAACTCAGATGTGGACGATGGGACACGTCAGCGTACGCGTGATCCCCTCCACACCCTGGATCTGCGCCACCACGAGCTTCCCCAGCTCGTCGACGTTGCGGGCCTCGGCGCGCACGATGACGTCGTACGGCCCGGTGACGTCCTCCGCCTGGGTGACACCTGAGATACCGGAGATCTCCGACGCCACGTTCGCGGCCTTGCCGACCTCGGTCTGGATAAGGATGTAGGCCTGCACCATAGCGACCTCCCGGGCGATTGGATCAGTGCCGAAGGGCCACCGTACCCTGTGATGAACGGGAGGTGTGTCATCACAGTCGGAGATCTCGGCGAATTCGGGGTTGTTGCACGTATTGCCGGACGTTTGCCACAAGGTAGGACCGTATTGCTCGGTCCTGGGGACGACGCCGCGGTGGTGAGCGCTCCCGACGGACGGGTCGTCGTCACGACCGACCTATTGATTGAGGGTAGGCACTTTCGCCGCGATTGGTCCAGTGGCTACGACATCGGCCGCAAGGCCGCCGCGCAGAATCTCTCCGACGTCGTGGCGATGGGGGCCGATCCCACCGGTCTCGTCGTCGGTCTCGGACTGCCCGCCGACGCCACCACCGACTGGCTGGACGACCTCACCGACGGCTTCCGCGACGAGTGTGATCTCGTCGGCGCCGCGGTGGCGGGCGGCGACATCACCCGCTGCGACCTCGTCGTGGTCGCCGTCACCGCGCTCGGCGACCTGGGCGGCCGGGCACCGGTCACGCGCTCGGGGGCCCGGCCCGGTGACGTGGTCGCCTTCGCGGGCCGTCTCGGGTACGCCGCGGCCGGGCTCGCACTGCTTCGCGCGGGATCGACAGGACCGGCGGAGTTGATCGACGCCCACCGCCGTCCGCTGCCCCCCTACGCACGGGGCCCGGAGGCCGCCGTGCTCGGCGCGACCGCGATGCTCGACGTGAGCGACGGCCTGCTCCAGGATCTCGGCCACGTGGCGGCGGCGGCCGGGACCGCGCTCGTCCTCGACCCGGAGGCGTTCGCCGTCCCGCCGGCGATGCGGGAGGCCGCCCGGCTGCTCAACGTCGATCCGCTGGAGTGGATTCTCTCCGGCGGCGACGACCACGCCCTCGCCGCGACCTTTCCGGCCCACCTACGGCTCCCGGAGGGCTGGAACGTGGTGGGTCACGTCGTCGAGGGGGAAGGTGTGCAGGTCAAGGGCCTTCTGCTTGATCGCGGAGGCTGGGATCACTTCCGGGAGTGACATGTACCACTTCCTGTGATGTTTGTGAAAATTGCGACAAACGGTTATCTAACTGGTATGAAGATGGGCGGTCGAGATTCCCTCGAGAAAGGGGCCATATGGGCCGCCACGGCGCGAATGGGGAAGAGGCTCTCCCGAACCGGGGTAAACGCAGGCCGGAGTCCACTCCGGAACCGGGCCCCAGGGACGAGCCGCTCGGGCGCCGGCTCCGTCCCGAGGAGTCGGTGAGCACCGAGACCCGGACGGGTTTCCTGGGATCGGGATGGACTTCGGAGTCCGAGCCTTCCGACACGTCCGCGACGTCCGTGACCTCCACCGCGCTCGACCCGTGGCCCGAGGACGAAGAGGGGGCCGGCGGGCGGGTCAGGAAGGCGCTGCTGATCGTCGCCGCGGTGGCCGTGGTGCTCGGCGGGACCGTGGTCGGCGTCCGGGCCCTGGCCGGTTCCGAGAGCCCTGCCGACTGCCCGCCCGCCGGTTGCGTCGCGGCGTCGAACCAGCCGTTACCGGAGGCGGACGACACCGGCCTCGCCGAGGAGCCCGCCGAGGAACCGACGCCGGACGACGAGCCCTCGGAGACGGGCGACGAGACTCCGGAGCCCGAGGACGGGAAGGCGAGGCCCACAGCCGCACCTGACCGGCCCTCCCCCCGCAGGGGGGACGGAGGCACCACCTCCACCCCCCGGCCCACGCCGACGCCGAAGGCCACCCGCGCGCCCCTGGACGTCGACGCCCGGCCCGACGACTCGTCGCCCACCGACGAGCCCGGCTCCGCCCCCGAGCCCCTCGTCGTCGGCGAACAGACCCCCGCCCCCGCCGAACAGCCCCTGAGCAGCGCCGGACCCGATCCCGCGCCCAGTGAGACGACCTTCGTCGCGCCCCCGGCCGCGGGAGGCGCCGCGATCACGGTCGGCGCCGGCGTGGTGCGGGAAAGGTCGCGGACCTACACCGTCGAACTCGTGGTCGCCGCGAACGAGAACGTCGCGAACCTGACGGTGAGCGTGCCGGTCAGCGGTGAGGTCTCCTCGGCGAGTGGGGCCGACTGGGAGCAGGTCGACGGCGACCTGGTGATCGAGTCGCGCAAAAGCCTGAGGGCCGGTGAGAAATTCGTCGTCACCTTCACCGCGAGCGGTGACGCGGAGATCCCGGCGAGTTGCCGGAGCGACCAGGGAGAGTGCTCCATCGCCTGACCGGGGTGTCGCTCATGGCGCAGCCCTCTCAACCGCCCACACAGCCCCAACAGGGCCGTAGACGGCCGTTTGTCTCCGTAAACCGGCAGAGGGGCGCTCGGAGGGCTCTGGGGCGGCGAGAACCCCCAGGGGCAGGGAGCCCTCGGACGTCGAGAGGTCCCGCGCCGGGGACGGGGAAACCAGGGGAGCGCTTCGCGGCCGGAGCGACGCCGCGTGGACGACGCCGCGTGGACGACGCCGCGTGAACGACACTGCGTGGACGACGCCGGTTGGGCGCGACTGGTTGGATGGGAAACATGACCGTTTTGACTCCCCCTCGCGTGCTGACCGTCGCCGGCTCCGACTCCGGAGGCGGCGCGGGCATCCAGGCCGACCTGAAGACCATGCTGGCTCTCGGCGTACACGGCATGAGCGTGATCGCCGCGGTGACCGCGCAGAACTCGATGGGCGTGCAGGGCTACTGGGAGCTTCCTCCCGAGGCGGTACGTGCCCAGCTCGACTCGGTGCTCGGTGACATCGGGGCACAGGCGATCAAGACCGGCATGCTCGCCTCACCCGTACTCGTGGAGACGGTGGCCGAAGTGCTGGCGAGGCTGGACGTGCCCGTCGTGGTCGATCCCGTCGGGGTCTCCAAGCACGGTGACGCGCTCCTCGCCCCCGAGGCCGTGGAGACGGTGAAGTCGCGCCTGCTGCCCACGGCCACGGTGGTCACCCCCAACC
This sequence comes from Streptosporangium sp. NPDC006930, assembly GCF_040635605.1. Taxonomy (NCBI): domain Bacteria; kingdom Bacillati; phylum Actinomycetota; class Actinomycetes; order Streptosporangiales; family Streptosporangiaceae; genus Streptosporangium; species Streptosporangium sp. NPDC006930. Next base: position 251,486 of record NZ_JBEYID010000006.1, read on the forward strand.
TGTGGGAGGTCCTGCAGCTCACCGGGGTGAAGGTCGAGGACGAGGCCGACCTGCGCCGGGCAGCGGACGCGATCCTGGAGCTCGGGCCGAGGTGGGCGCTCATCAAGGGGGGCCACCTGCCGGGAGCCCCGATCGACCTGCTGACCGACGGCACCCGGGAGTTCCGCTTCGGCGCGGAGCGCCACGACAACCGGCACACCCACGGCACGGGCTGCACGCTGGCCTCCGCGATCGCCTCCCACCTCGCCCTCGGCGAGGACGTCCCGGCCGCCGTGGAGAAGGCGAAGGCGTACGTCACCGGCGCGATCGCGCACGGTTTCCCGCTGGGAGCGGGCATCGGTCCCGTGGACCACGCCTGGCGCCTGCGCGTCTCCCCCTGACCCCCACGCCCTCTCATGCGGGGACGGCCTCGAAAAAGCAGGGCGGCTTCCGAGGCGGGGCGCTCCCGAACGATCGAGTGCTTCTCAAGGCCAAGTGTGGCGAGCCGAACGCGAGGGCTCGCGAGGCGGGGCGTTCCCCGAACGGGCGGCCTCGACCGGAAGGGCCTCGGCAGCAGGGACCTCGGCAGCAGGAGGGAAGCCCTCGGGGAACGACGAAGCCCGCCGCCCTGTCGAGAGGGCGGCGGGCTTCGCGAAGGTCTGGCTAGCGGGTGACCTTGCCGGCCTTGATGCAGGAGGTGCACACGTTCAGCCGCTTCGGCGTGCCGTTCACCACTGCGCGCACGGGCTGGATGTTGGGGTTCCAGCGGCGGCGGGTGCGGCGGTGCGAGTGGGAGACGTTGTTGCCGAAGGTCGGCTTCTTAGCGCAAACGTCGCAGACGGAAGCCACGGTTCGCTCCTTATATCAGTCGAGAGGCTCGATCCGCCGCACTGGCGGCGGTCATCGGGCACGCCGGGACGACCGGCTGGCCACACGAGGATATCCGATGTCCGGCCCTGCACGCGAACGCGAACCGCGGCGAACGGTCGAACGGGGATAATCTCCGGAGGCAACCGTAGCGCATCACAGGACGAGCGCGAGCAGAAGCGGGTTTTGAGCTGGAACATCGGCCGCTTTCCGCTCTCCAAGGGGCAGAAGGCGCGTTCCAGGACGGGCGTGAGCAGGTGCGGGAGAGCAGGAGGGCAGGAATGCTGCAGGTTCTCGACCCGCCCGCGGTGCGCAGGTGGTCACGGCTCGCGGCGGAGACGCTGGGAAGGGCGCGTGAGGAGATCGACGCGCTCAACGTCTTCCCCGTACCCGACGGCGACACCGGCACCAACCTGCACCTGACCATGCTCTCCGCCGCGGAGGCGCTCGACGGGCTGCCCGCCGACGCCGGTGCCGAGGCCACCTGGCGGGCGTTCGCGCAGGGGGCGCTGCTCGGCGCCCGGGGAAACTCAGGAGTGATCGTCAGCCAGGCGCTGCGCGGCCTCGCCGAGGTGCTCAGGGAGGCCGAGGGACGCGGCGCGGACCTCGGGCGGGGCCTGGTCAGAGCCGCCGAGCTCGCCCGAGCCGCGGTCTCCAGACCGGTCGAGGGCACGATCCTGAGCGTCCTGGCGGCCGTGGCGACGGTGGTGCGCGACGGGCGGGAGGACCTCGCCTCGGTCGCGAGAAGAGCGGCCGGGGAGGCGCGCTCCGCGCTCGGCCGCACCACCGGGCAGCTCGACGTGCTGGCCCGTGGCGGGGTGGTCGACGCGGGCGGCGCCGGTCTGACGATCATCCTGGAGAGCCTCGCCGCCGTCGTCACCGACTCCTACACCGGGCGGGTGGACATCCCGGCTCCGGCCCACCGGGTCGTCCCCGAGACCGTGGCGCGGGCGGGGGAGGGCGCGGACGGGCCCGGCTACGAGGTCATGTATCTGCTGGACGCCGGGGAGGAGGAGGTCGCCGCGCTGCGCGGGGAGCTCGACGCGCTCGGCGACTCGCTGGTGATCGTGGGCGGGGACGGCCTGTGGAACGTTCACGTCCATGTGAACGACGCCGGCGCGGCGATCGAGGCGGCGACGAGGCTGGGCCGCCCTCACCGGATCAAGGTGACGTACCTGGTCGGCTCGGGCAGGATCCACCCGGCCGCGCGGGGGAGGGGCGTGGTCGCGGTGGCCGCGGGACCCGCGCTGGCGGCGGTGTTCGAGGAGGCGGGGGCCGTGGTCGTCCGGCGCGAGCCCGGATCGAGCCCTCCGCTGGCGACGGTGCTCGCCGCCATCCGCGAGGCGGGCTCCGAGGTCGTGGTCCTGCCCAACGACAGCGGGACGCGCGAGGTCGCGGCCGCCGCGGCGGAGATCGCGAGGGAGGAGGGCCTGGTGGTCGGCGTGCTCCCGACCAGGGCCTCGGTACAGGGCCTGTCGGCGCTCGCCGTCCACGACCCGCTGCGCCGCTTCGACGACGACGTGGTGGCGATGACCGAGGCCGCCGCGCACACCCGCCACGGGCACGTCTGGGTGGCCGACCGCGAGGTGATGACGAGCGCGGGCCTGACCTCGCCCGGTGACGTCCTGGGGGTGGTCGACGGCGACGCCGCGCTGATCGGCACGGACCTGGTGGCGACCGCGCTGGAGGTCGTACGCCGTATGGTCTCGTCGAGCAGTGAGCTGGTGACCGTCCTGGAGGGCGTCGACGCGCCGGAGGGGCTCGCCGGCGCCGTGGCGGACCACCTGGCCGAGACCAGGCCGGACATCGAGGTGGTCCGCTACGAGGGCGGGCAGGGCGGCTACCCGCTGCTCATCGGCGTGGAGTGAGACGGCGCCGAGCGGCCTGTGAGCGGCACAGTGAGCGGCCCGGTAAGTCGTGCCGGGTGAATTCTGTCGCCTCGGCACGGTAGAAAACGGGGGTGACGAGCTTCGACGAGCCGCTGGCGAAGGCGCTTGACCCCAAGACGGCCAAGCTGCTGGAGAGCGTTCTCGACCTGCGCACCGTCGGCGACCTGCTGCGGCACTACCCGCGGCGCTACGCCGAGCGGGGCGAGCTGACCGATCTCGACGACCTGCGGGTCGACGACCACGTCACCGTGGTGGGAGAGGTCACCAGGGCCATGCGCAGGCCGATGCGCAACAAGGGCGGCACCTGGCTGGAGGTCGAGGTCGCCGACGCCCGGGGCAGCAAGATCTATCTCTCGTTCTTCGGCAAGACGTCCCACATCGCGGAGACGCGGCTGAAGCCGGGCAGGCGCGGCATGTTCGCGGGGAAGGTCGGCGCCTTCGGCCAGGGCGAGAAGCGCAAGTGGCAGCTCTCCCACCCCGAGTTCGAGATGATCGAGGAGAGCGAGGCGGGTGCGGAGGACTTCGCCGCCGCGCTCGTGCCGATCTACCCGGCGGGCAAGGACGTGACGCCCTGGGCGATCCGCAGGGCACTGGGCGTCGTCCTCGACACGATGGGCGAGCTCGACGACTCGCTCCCCGCGGAGCTGCGCGCCCGGCACAGGCTCCCAGGCCTGTCGGAGGCGCTGCTCGCGATCCATCGCCCCCGTGACCACGCCGACGTGGCCAGGGCGCGCAAACGGCTCAGGTTCGACGAGGCGTTCCTGCTCCAGGCGGTGCTGCTGCAGCGCCGGATGGCCGCGGCCTCCTGGCCCGCCACGCCCCGGCCCGCGATCTCGGGAGGGCTGCTCGCCGACTTCGACGGGCGGCTGCCGTTCGAACTCACCGAGGGGCAGCGCGACGTGGGCGAGGAGATCGCGGCCGACCTGGCGCTGCCCCACCCCATGCACCGGCTGCTCCAGGGTGAGGTCGGCGCGGGCAAGACCATCGTCGCGCTGCGCGCGATGCTCCAGGTGGTCGACGCCGGAGGGCAGGCCGTGCTGCTGGCACCCACCGAAGTGCTCGCGCAGCAGCATCACCGGTCGATCTCGGCCATGCTCGGAGACCTGGCCACCGGCGGCATGTTCGGCGGCACCGCGGTCGCCCTGCTGACCGGCTCGCTGGGCGCCGCGGCCCGCCGCTCGGCCATGCTCGACGCGGCCTCCGGCGCGGCGGGCATCGTCGTCGGCACCCACGCGGTCCTGCAGGAGCGCGTCCAGTTCGCCGACCTCGGCCTGGTCGTGGTCGACGAACAGCACCGGTTCGGCGTCGAGCAGCGCGACGCGCTCCGCGAGAAGGCCGGGGGCGGCCGCCCGCACGTGCTCGTCATGACCGCCACGCCCATCCCGCGCACCGTCGCGATGACGGTCTTCGGCGACCTCACGGTCTCCACGCTCTCCCAGCTGCCCTCCGGCCGTGCCCCGATCACCACGCACGTGGTCCCCGCCGCCGAGAAGCCGCACTTCCTCGACCGGGCCTGGACGCGGCTGCGCGAGGAGATCGAGCTGGGCCGCCAGGCCTACGTCGTGTGCCCGCGCATCGGCGACCTGGAGGGAGACGAGGGCGACATGTCGAAGGCCGACGACGAGCGCAGACCGCCGCTGGCGGTGCTCGACGTGGCCGAGGCGCTCTCCGGGGGGCCGCTGCACGGGCTGCGTACGGAGGTGCTCCACGGCAAGCTGCCGCCCGAGGAGAAGGAGGCGGTGATGAGGGCCTTCGGCAGGGGGGAGATCGACGTGCTGGTGGCGACCACGGTCATCGAGGTCGGCGTCGACGTCCCCAACTCCTCGGTCATGGTCATCATGGACGCCGACCGCTTCGGCGTCTCCCAGCTCCACCAGCTCCGCGGCCGGGTCGGGCGCGGTGGGCTGCCCGGTCTGTGCCTGCTGGTGACCGACTCTCCGGGGGGCACGCCCGCGAGGGCACGGCTCGACGCCGTGGCGGCCACCCTGGACGGCTTCGAGCTGTCCCGTGTCGACCTGGAACAGCGCAGGGAGGGTGATGTGCTCGGTGTGGCCCAGTCGGGGCGCAGATCGTCGCTGAAGATGCTCAGGCTTCTGCGCGACGAGGACGTCATCCACGCCGCGCGCCTGGACGCCGAGGCGATGCTGGAGGCCGACCCCGAGCTCGCGGGTCATTCCGTGCTCCGCGCCGAGATCGACAGGCTCCTCGCGGACGAGCGCGCGGAATATCTGGAGAAGACCTGATGGGGCGGGTGGCGAGGTGTCCGCGGGTTCTTCTCGAAGCCGGGGGCGTGCACCGGCCCCTGTGCCCAACTGCGGGGACGGCCTCCCCCCGAATGCCGTCCCCGCTTGGGCCCACTCCCGGGTCAGGTGCCGAGAGCACCGGCGTGCGGAAGGGCTCACGATCACGCCGGTCGGCCTCCCCCTGGGTCACTTGGAGGCCGCAGGAATCATCATGCAAGGGACCGGCACCGGACGGAACGACCCTTACGCTTTCGTCGCCACTCCTTGCCCACTCTTGACCTAGATCACCTATCAGGACCCTTTTGACCTGCGGTTATGTGATGCGTCGCGACACGCCGGGGTGCGTACGACGCCCCTGGGCCCGCGGCGTGGACGACGGCGGGAACGGCACTGAGAGGATGGCCGGGTGAGCCGAGTCATCGCGGGAAGCGCAGGAGGACGGCGGCTGGCCGTGCCACCGGGGCGGGGGACCCGCCCCACCAGTGACCGGGCGAGGGAGGGGATCTTCTCCACCGTGGGGTCGCTGATCGGCCCGCTGGAGGGGTGCCGGGTGCTCGACCTCTACGCGGGCTCGGGGGCGCTCGGGCTTGAGGCGCTCTCCAGGGGAGCGGATCACGCGCTCCTCGTGGACTCGGACGCGAAGGCGATCCGGACGATCAGGCAGAACATCGCCTCGCTGGGACTGCCGGGAGCCGAGGTCGCCGCCGACAGGGTGGAGCGCCTGCTGGCGAGGGGCCCGGGGGGCACAGGAGACGCCGGAGACGCCGGAGACGCAGAGGGCGCCGGGAGACCTTACGACCTCGTCTTCGCCGACCCGCCGTACGCGCTGGTCGCCGAGGAGGTGGACGCGATGCTCGTGTCGCTGCGCGACCGGGGCTGGCTGGCCGAGGACGCGCTGGTCGCGGTGGAGCGGGAGAGCAGGGGGAAGGGTCTGGTCTGGCCCGCGGGGTACGAAGAGGAGAGGGTCCGTCGTTACGGCGAAGCGTCCGTTTGGTACGGTCGCGCCGCCGGGAATCCTTAGAGCAGGGGGTCCACCTTGCGTCGCGTTGTCTGTCCGGGATCCTTCGATCCCGTCACGAACGGTCATCTGGACATCATCGGCCGGGCTTCCCGGCAGTACGACGAGGTTGTCGTGGCCGTACTGATCAACATCGAGAAGAAGAGCCTCTTCACGGTGGAGGAACGCATCCAGACCCTCCAGACGGTCACCAAGGAGTACGGGAACGTCCGCGTGGACAAATTCCACGGCCTCCTGGTCGACTACTGCAGGCAGCAGGAGATCCCCGCCATCGTGAAGGGGCTGCGCGCGGTGAGCGACTTCGACTACGAGCTCCAGATGGCGCAGCTCAACTACCGGATGTCCGGGGTGGAGACCCTGTTCATGGCCACCGGGCCCGAGGTCTCCTTCCTGTCGTCCAGCCGCATCAAGGAGATCGTCAAGTACGGTGGGGACGTGGCCGGGCTGGTTCCTGATCTTGTACAGGAACTCCTGGTCGAACGGCTCAGGGGCTAGGCCCTGCTATTCTCTTGTTTCGGCCTTGCACGACGGCGATGATGCGCCATGCCTAACGAGAGCGAAATGACTCAGCACCTTGACCCCCGCGCCCCATGGGTGATCTCCACCCATGATCTTGGGCGGCGACCAGGGTCGATGCGCCGGATGAATCTCGCGCTCCCGGCACCGGCGGACATCGGCGTCGACATGATCGGCGTCCCCAAGGACGCCGACGTCGAGCTGGACATCCGGCTTGAGGCGGTCATGGAGGGTGTGCTCGTCACGGGCACTGCGCAAGCCCCGCTGCGGGGGGAGTGCGCACGCTGCCTGGAGCCGGTCATCTCGCGCAGCGAGGTGGACTTCCAGGAGCTGTTCTTCTACTCGGCAGAGGATGCTGCCGAGAGTGACTCGCTTCTCGACGGTGAGCTTCTCGACCTCGAACCCGTGTTTCGCGACGCGGTGGTGCTCACACTGCCGTTGAGCCCGGTCTGCAGTGAAGACTGCGCCGGGCTCTGCGTGGAGTGCGGTGTCAGGCTGGCCGATGCCGAGCCTGACCACGGCCACGAGGTGATCGACGCCCGCTGGGCGAAGCTGCAAGGTCTGGTTCCGGAACATAACAACGATCAGGAGAGCTGACGTGGCTGTCCCCAAGCGCAAGATGTCGCGGAGCAATACTCGCTCCCGCAGGTCGCAGTGGAAGGCCGCCGCGGTTTCGCTCGTGAGCTGCCCCCAGTGCCGCTCGCCGAAGCGTCCGCACGTGGCGTGTCCGACCTGCGGCACTTACAACCGCCGTCAGGTGATCGAGCCCTCCGCCTGATCGCATTCTGACCGACGGATGCCGACCGGGCCCTCCACGGGTCCCGGTCGGCGTCAACGTCTGCGCCCTCTGCGATGGCGGTCCGCCCGCGGCTGTGGTGGACGCCGGGGTTCGCGGTAGAACGCGTGCCCTCCCGGCGCCCACCACATCTTCGGGCATCTTCCTTTCCCTACCTTCGCCATCGCGCATTCGCTGAGAGAACGTGCGAGGAGAAGTCGTGGGTACAAGCGTCAAGCCTGTCGCCGTGGAGTTCGTCAAGGAAGAGCTGGAGCGCATCCTTCTGGTGCGCCTCGACATCGCGATCCTGGAGCGGGCGCTGACGCACCGCTCCTACGCGTACGAGAACGGCGGCCTGCCGACCAACGAGCGCCTGGAGTTCCTCGGCGACTCGGTGCTGGGCCTCGTCGTCACCGACACCCTCTACCGCAACCACCCTGACCTGCCCGAGGGGCAGCTCGCCAAGCTCAGGGCCGCGGTGGTCAACATGCGCGCCCTCGCCGACGTGGCCCGCACCCTGGGTCTGGGCCGCTTCCTGCGGCTCGGCCGGGGCGAGGAGGGTACGGGAGGGCGTGACAAGTCCTCGATCCTCGCCGACACCCTTGAGGCGCTCATCGGCGCGGTCTATGTGAACAGGGGCCTGGACGAGGCGTTCCGCGTCGTCCACCTGCTCTTCGACCCCCTCATCACCCGCTCCGCCTCGCTCGGCGCCGGGCTCGACTGGAAGACCTCCCTGCAGGAGCTCACCGCGTCCGAGTCGCTCGGCGTGCCCGAATACCATGTTGAGGAGAGCGGTCCCGATCACGCCAAGTCCTTCACCGCGGTCGTCCGCGTCGGTGGCGAGGCCTACGGTTCGGGGGCGGGGCGCTCGAAGAAGGAAGCCGAGCAGCAGGCCGCAGAGGCCGCCTGGAACCGCATCCGCGAGGACCGCGAGCGGCGCGAGGCCAGCTGATCCGTCGGCTGATCCGTCGCCAGAGGAGGGACGCATGCCCGAGCTGCCCGAGGTCGAGGTGGTACGCCGAGGCCTGGAGCGGTGGGTCTCCGGCCGGGTCGTCGCCCGCGCCGAGGTGCTCCACCCGAGGGCGATCCGGCGGCACGTCCCCGGCGCCGCGGAGTTCTCCGCCCGGATGGAGGGCCGCACGATCGGTCCCGCCGAGCGCAGGGGCAAATACCTGTGGCTCCCCCTGGGGGGCTCGGACGCGATCCTCGCCCACCTCGGGATGAGCGGTCAGTTGCTCGTCGTGGAGCCGGACTCGGCGCCGGAGAAGCATCTGCGCGTCCGGATCGGCTTCGCCGACGGCGGTCCCGAGTTGCGTTTCGTCGATCAGCGGACCTTCGGCCACGTGCTGGTGACCGGTATGACCCAGGCCGGCGGCCGTGCGGTGCCCGAGCCGATCGCGCACATCGCGGCCGACCCGTTCGAGAGGCACTTCGACGACGACGGGTTCGCCCACCGGCTGCGCGCCAGGCAGACCGAGGTCAAGCGGGCGCTCCTGGACCAGTCGCTGATCAGCGGTGTCGGCAACATCTACGCCGACGAGGCCCTCTGGCGGGCCAGACTGCACGGCGCCCGTCCCACCGCGACGCTGACCGGACCGAAGGTGGCCGAGTTGCTGGCCGCCGCCCGGGGGGTGATGTCCGCGGCCCTGTCGGAGGGCGGCACATCCTTCGACAGTCTTTACGTGAATGTCAATGGGGAGAGCGGTTATTTCGACCGTTCCCTCGCGGTTTACGGTCGGCGCGACGAACCCTGCTCCCGGTGCGGTTTCCCGATCGTCCGCGAATCGTTCATGAACCGTTCCTCCTACAGTTGCCCCCGCTGCCAGCCCAGGCCCGGGAAGGTCGCGGCATGACGGAGGTACGGCTCACCGCCTGGGTGAGGGGCCGGGTGCAGGGGGTGGGTTTTCGCTGGTGGACGCGTGCGAGGGCGCTCGAACTCGGTCTGGTCGGCTGGGCGCGCAACACCGAGGACGGCCGGGTCGAGGTGGTCGCGCAGGGCCCGGAGAAATCGTGTGCCAGGCTGCTTGAGCTCCTCAGGGGCGGTGAGACTCCCGGTCACGTCGCCGGAGTCGTCGAACGCTGGAGTGAGACCAAGGGGGGTGTCGAAGGTTTTGTCGAGCGCTGACCGCTTCCCCAAACCGCCCAAAATGAGGTATAGTTGACTGTCGAGAGTGCCTACTGGTGCATCCACCTGGAGCGTTCAGCTTGACCGTCTCCCTCACCGGTGCGACTCTTGATAAAGAACCACGCGCACCCCTCCCGCGGCAAAGAAGTGCGCGAACCAGTCTGGTCACTCAGCGTGGAGGACCCTTTACTATGGCGAAGGCTCTACTCGGCCACGTCGGCGGTCCCGACCCTCGTATGGTCTCGGAAATGCGCCGCCTTCAGCAGCGCATCCGTGATCTGGAGGGAGAGCTCACCCGGCTCCAGGCCCAGAACGACGAACTCGCGGCCAACACCCGCGATGAGGAGTTCAACCGTCTGCAGGATCGCGAGCCGGCCCTCACCTAACGGGGGCCGGGGCGGAACACACTGTACAGGGACGCCTCGTCGGGGCGTCCCTTGTCATAGCGATACGCACGTCACATCCGTTACGTGCGCTGTACATGTCGTGCCAGGAAGGCCAGCTGCTCGGGTAACACCCTGCGGCGGTAGGCCGTGTCCTGGCACCCTTCTGTGATGCCGCCTTCGGCGGTGGCGCCCAGTGCCTTCAGGCCCTTCAGCATGGTCTGGGTCTGCCGGGCCCACGCGTCGCGCTCACCGCAGCCCAGCCAGACCGGGATGTCCACGAGCTCGCGCAGTGGCGCCTGCGCCGCGCTCACCGTCGGCGACGCCGCGACCACCGCGGCCACCTGCTCAGGGCCGAGCTCCGCGGCGAGCCTCAGCGCCCCGGCGCCGCCCGACGACCACCCCATCAACCCGATCTTCGTGGTGTCCATCCCGTTCGTGTTCAGGTACGGCAGCAGCGTGCCGGGGATGTCGGCGGAGGGCCAGTCGTCGATGGAGACCACCGCGAAGCGCCCGCCTCCCGCGGCCAGGTAACGGTCGATCGCGTACACGTCGAACGGCGTGCGCGCGTCACCCGCGGCCCCGTGAAGCATGATCACCGCGGGGAGCCCGTCCCCCGCCCCCGGCGGCAGCCCGATGATCACCCGCCGCCGGTCGACCCGGCTGCGTTGGAGCGTTCCAGGAGAGGTCACCGGGGGCTCGGGGACCGCACCGCAGACGATCTGGGCGTACGCGCCCCGGATGCCGTCGGGGCCGGCCGCCAGGGCGGCGCCACCGAGGCCGAGGGCGGTCAGCCCGCCCACGAGGAAGGCGCGTCGCCTGAGATGTCCCCTGTCGCCCGATGGGTGTGATGGAGCCTCGTCCCCGCCGCGTTCCGCGTCCATGCAGGGCACGATAGGCGGTGCGCAGGCGGGCGCGGGTGAAGAACGGTAGTCTTCCCGCGTGACCGCAGCAGTGGGCTGACAGTGGGCTGACAGGGGCAGACGCGTTCACCGGTGCCCGGGACGCGGCGCGTGACACGCCGGTCGGCGCGGCCGCGCCATGAATGGGGGGGTTCGTTGTATCTCAAGACCCTTACCCTGCGCGGGTTCAAGTCCTTCGCCTCGGCCACCACGCTCCGGTTCGAGCCGGGCATCACCGCCGTCGTGGGTCCCAACGGATCCGGCAAGTCCAATGTGGTCGACGCCCTGGCCTGGGTCATGGGCGAGCACAGCGCCAAGTCTCTGCGCGGCGGCAAGATGGAGGACGTCATCTTCGCCGGCACCTCCTCGCGGGCCCCGCTGGGACGCGCCGAGGTCACGCTGACCATCGACAACACCGACGGCATGCTCCCGATCGACTACACCGAGGTGACGATCAGCCGCCTGATGTTCCGTGCGGGCCAGAGCGAGTACGCGATCAACGGTGACACCTGCCGCCTGCTCGACATCCAGGAGCTGCTGTCCGACTCCGGCATCGGCCGCGAGATGCACGTCATCGTCGGGCAGGGCCAGCTCGACCAGGTGTTGCACGCGGGACCCGAGGAGCGCAGGGCGTTCATCGAGGAGGCAGCGGGTGTCCTGAAGCACCGCAAGCGCAAGGAGAAGGCGCTGCGGAAGCTCGACGCGATGCAGGCCAACATGACCCGGGTCCAGGACCTCACCACCGAGCTGCGCCGCCAGCTCAAACCGCTGGGCCGCCAGGCCGAGATCGCCCGTAAGGCCGCCGTCATCCAGGCCGACCTGCGTGACGCCAGGCTCCGGCTGCTCGCCGACGACGTGCTCACCCTGCGGACCACCCTGGAACGGGAGATGGCCGACGAGGAGGCCGTCCGCACCCGCCGCGCCGAGGTGGAGACGGAGCTGGAGCAGGGCCAGGTCGCCGAGTCGGAGCTGGAGTCCGCCGAGGCCGAGGCCCAGCCGCGCCTCGCCGCGGCCCAGGAGACGTTCTTCCGGCTCTCCTCCCTGCGCGAGCGCCTCAGGGGCCTGGCGGGGCTCGCCGCCGAGAGGCACCGGCACGCCACCGAGACCGCCGTGGAGCGGCGCGGGCGCGACCCCGAGGACTTCGAGCGCGAGGCCGAGGAGGTCCGCGAACAGGAGCGGGTCCTGGCCGAGTTGCTCGAAGGGGAGCGGGAGTCGCTCGCCGAGGCGGTGGCCAGGCGTGCCGAGACCGAGGCCGCGCTCGCCGCCGAGGAGCGGCGACTCGCCGCCGAGGCGAGGGCCGCCGCCGACCGGCGCGAGGGCCTGGCCAGGCTCAGGGGGCAGGTCGGGGCCGCGCGCAGTCGGGCGGGGGCCGCGGAGGAGGAGATCGGCAGGCTGAGAAACTCGCTGCGGGAGGCCGAGCAGCGCGCCGAGGAGGCCCAGGCGGAACACGAAGGCCAGGAGCGCGCCGAGCCGTCCGCCGACCCCGCTCTCGCCGAGGAGCTGGAGATCGCCCTGGAGACGGTCGAGCAGGCGAGGGAGTCCGTCGAGTCGGCCAGGGCCGGCGTCGAGGAGGCGAAGGCGGCCGTCGCGGGCCCCAACTCAGCGCTCGGCGCCGCCAGGGCCGCCCTCACCGCCGCACGCGAGGCCGACCAGCGGGCGCAGCGCGAGGTGGCGGCCCTCGGAGCGAGGTTCGAGGCGCTGGAGATGGGCCTGGCCGGTGGTGCCGACGGCGGTGCCGCGCTGCTCGCCGCCGACCTGGCCGGGGTGCTCGGCCCGGTGGCGACCATGCTGTCCGTGCGCCCGGGCGCGGAGGTGGCCGTCGCCGCCGTGCTCGGGGCCGCGGCCGAGGCCGTCGCCGTCGATTCGCTGCGGAGCGCCGCCGACGCCATCGAGTTCCTCAGGGGCCACGAAGGAGGCCACGCCACCCTCGTCATCGCCTCCGGCGGGGCGGGGAAGACCCCGGCGGGCTCGCCGGTGCCGGTGACCGGAGCCGAGTGGGCGATCGACCTGGTCACGGTCTCCCCCGAGCTGCGGGCCGCCGCCGCCCACCTGCTCGCGGGCGTTCTGGTCGTGGACGACCTCGCGACCGCGAGCAAGGCGGTCGAGCAGTGTCCCGAGCTGCGGGCCGTCACCCGCTCCGGTGACCTCCTGGGATCCCACACCGCCCGCGGAGGCTCCGGGGGCGGCACCTCCGCGCTCCAGATGCGGGCCGCCCTCGACGAGGCCGCCGCGGACCTCGCCGAGGCCAGGGTCGCCGCCGAGCTGGCGGGAACGGAGCTGGAGGAGACCGCGGAGGCCGAGGCGGAGGCGCAGCTCGCGGTCGAGGCCGCACAGGCGCGGGTCGCCGAAGCGCAGACGGGCGTGCAGAACGCGCAGGCGGGGGTGAACGCGGCGCAGGCCGCGCTGGACCGGGTGAGGGCGAGGCAGCGCGAGGCGGACCAGAAGGTCGCCGCGGTGGCGAGGCGGCTCGCCCAGCTGGGCGCCGCCGCCAAGGCGGCCCGCGACGAGTGCGAACGTCTGGCCGGGGGCGTACGGGCCGCCGAGGAGGCGCGCGACCGCGACGCGGCGGGTCTCGCGGAGCTGGAGGAGCGGCTCGCCGCGGCCGACGGCGCCAAGGAACTGGAGACCGAGCCCAGCACCGACCTTCGCGACGAGCTCGCCGAGATCTGCGCGACGGCGAGGCAGGACGAGATGGAGCTCCGCCTCGCCGTACGGACGGCGGAGGAGCGGGTCAGGGGCATCGAGGGCAGGGCCGACGAGCTGACGCGCGCCGCCGAGCGTGAGCGCGAGGAGCGTTCCAGGGCGGCCGAGCGCCGCGAGTGGCGGCGCAGGCAGGCCAGGACGGCCCAGGCGGTCGTCCGGGGCGCCGAGCTGGCGCTGCGCGCGCTGGAGACCTCGCTGGAGGCCGCCGCGGGCGAGCGCGACGAGGCGGAGCTCGCACGCGGGCAGATCGACGCCTCGCTCAAGGCCGTGAGGATCCGGGTCAGGGAGCTCTCCGGTGAGCTGGACAAGCTGGTCAACCGGGCGCACGGCAGCGAGGTGGCCCGCACCGAGCAGCGGCTCCGCCTGGAGCAGCTGGAGGGGCGGGCGGTGGAGGAGTACGGCGTCGAGGCCGACACCCTCATCGCCGAGTACGGCCCCGGCGAGCCGGTTCCGACGGCCGACGGCGACCCCGTTCCCTACGACCGCGACGAGCAGCTCAAACGGGCCAGGGCGGCCGACCGCCAGATGTCCCAGCTCGGCAAGGTCAACCCGCTCGCGCTTGAGGAGTTCGCGGCGCTTGAGGAGCGGCACTCGTTCCTCACCTCGCAGCTGGAGGATCTCAAGAAGACCCGCCGTGACCTGTTGCTCGTGGTCAAGGAGGTCGACGACCGGGTCGAGCAGGTCTTCGGCGCCGCCTTCGCGGACGTGGCCCGCGAGTTCGAGACGATCTTCACGCGGGTGTTCCCCGGCGGTGAGGGCAGGCTGCTGCTCACCGATCCGGAGAACATGCTCACCACCGGCGTCGAGGTCGAGGCGAGGCCGCCGGGTAAGAAGGTGAAGCGGCTCTCGCTGCTGTCGGGCGGTGAGCGGTCGCTGACGGCGGTGGCGTTCCTCGTGTCCATCTTCAAGGCGCGTCCCTCGCCGTTCTACGTGATGGACGAGGTCGAGGCCGCGCTGGACGACACCAACACCCAGCGCCTGCTCACCCTCTTCGAGGAGCTCAGGCAGACCTCGCAGATCATCATCATCACCCACCAGAAGCGCACCATGGAGATCGCCGACGCGCTGTACGGGGTGTCGATGCGCGGGGACGGCGTCACCCAGGTCATCAGCCAGCGCCTGAGGGAACACGAGTCCGTCTGAGGGTGCTGTCGAGGAAACCGGTGGCGTTCGCGGAAACCGAGGGAAACCCGGGAGAAAAGGCCCGCCGACCGGTCGGGGAGCGTGAGCCGGTCCCGGGCGTCGGCCAGGAGCGTGAGCCCGGTCCTGAGCACCGGGGTGTCGGAGCATCCCGGGGCGTCTGGAAAACTGTGGTCTTGTGGAAGCCTATCTCGGCATAATCGCGATCATCGTCGTCATCGCCCTGCTGGCGGCGGGCGGCATGCTCCTGCTGTTCAGGTCAGGGGGTAGGACCGCGCCGCCGCCGGTCCGGCCGCCGGAGGCGCCGTCGATCCCCGAGGAGACGAAGGCCCCCGGCCGGGGCTCGGTCGTGGACGACGACGCGACGACGACCACCGTGCCGCCGCCCGCCAGGCCGGTCGAGCCGGAGGTCACCGTCGTCGCGCCGGTGATCGAGATTCCGCCGCCGTCGGCAGGACGGATGGCACGGCTCCGCGCCCGGCTGGCCAGGTCACAGAGCACGCTGGGCAAGGGGCTCCTCGAGCTGCTCTCCCGCGACCGTCTCGACGACGACACCTGGGACGAGATCGAGGAGACCCTGATCACCGCCGACGTCGGCGTGGCGCCGACCCGGGCGATGGTCGACGAGTTGCGCACCCGGGTGAAGGTGCTGGGCAGCCGGACGCCGCAGGAGGCGCGGGCTCTGCTCAGGGAGCAGCTGCTCGTCCAGATCGGCGCCGACATGGACCGCACGCTGCACGTCACGCCGCACGGCGAGCGTCCCGCGGTGGTCCTCGTGGTCGGCGTGAACGGCACCGGCAAGACCACCACCACCGGCAAGCTGGCGCGTGTCCTCATCGGCGACGGAGGCAAGGTCGTGCTGGGCGCCGCCGACACCTTCCGCGCCGCCGCCGCCGACCAGCTGCAGACCTGGGGAAATCGTGTCGGAGCCGCGGTCGTGCGCGGACCCGAGGGCGGCGACCCCGCCTCCGTGGCCTTCGACGCCGTCGCCGAGGGCATCGCGGAGAAGGCCGACGTGGTGATCGTCGACACCGCGGGGCGGCTGCACACCAAGACCGGCCTGATGGACGAGCTCGGCAAGGTCAAGCGCGTCATCGAGAAGAAGGCCACGGTCGACGAGGTCCTGCTCGTCCTCGACGCCACCACGGGGCAGAACGGCATGCGTCAGGCGCAGGTGTTCGCCGAGGTCGTCAACATCACCGGCATCGCCCTGACCAAGCTCGACGGCACCGCCAAGGGCGGCATCATCATCTCCGTCCAGCGCGAGCTGGGGGTCCCGGTCAAGCTGGTCGGCCTCGGCGAGGGACCCGACGACCTGGCCCCGTTCGACCCCGAGGTCTTCGTGGACACGCTCCTCGGAGAGTGAGGGGAGGGGTCAGCGCGGAGGGCGCTGCGGCAGGGTGCCGATGGGGACGACGAGCGGGGTGCCGGTCACCGGGTCCTCGATGACCTTGGCGTCCAGCTCGAAGACCTCCGCCAGCAGGGTCTCGGTGAGCACCTCGGCCGGAGGGCCCGCGGCGACGACCCTGCCCTCCCGCATGGCGACCAGGCGGTCGGCGTAGCGGGCGGCGAGGTTCAGGTCGTGCAGGACCATCACCACGGTGCGGCCCAGCTCCCCGTGGAGCCTTCGTACCAGCTCCAGTACCTCGATCTGGTGGGCCAGGTCGAGGAAGGTCGTCGGCTCGTCGAGCAGCAGCAGGTCGGTGCCCTGGGCGAGGGCCATGGAGATCCACGCCCGCTGCCGCTGCCCGCCGGACAGCTCGTCCAGCGGGCGCTCGCCCAGATCGAGCAGTCCGGTCATGGCGAGGGCTTCGCCGACCGCGGACTCGTCGTCGGAGGACCACTGGCGGTACCAGGTCTGGTGCGGGTGCCGTCCCCTCGCGACCAGGTCGGCGACGGTCAGTCCCTCGGGAGCCGAGGGAGCCTGCGGCAGCACGCCCAGGATCCTCGCGACCTCCCTGGAGGGCATCTTGTCGATGCGCTTGCCGTCGAGCAGCACCTCACCGCCCGACGGCCTGAGCAGTCGTCCCATGGCGCGCAGCAGCGTGGACTTGCCGCATCCGTTCGGCCCGATGATCGTGGTCACCGTCCCGGCCTCGATCCCGAGGTCGAGACCGTCGACGACGACGCGGTCCCCGTACCCCAGCCTGACGTCGAGGGCTTGCAGTCTCACTGGCGGGCCTTTCTGCGCACACGGACGAGGAGATAGATCAGGTAGGGGGCGCCGAGGACCGCGGTGACCACGCCCACCGGAAGTTCGACGGGGGTGAACGCGGTCCTGGCGACCAGGTCGGCGCCGGTGGTGAGGACCGCGCCCATGAGGGCGGAGACGACGAGCGGGGGCTGTGCCACTCCCGCCAGGCGCAGTGCGATCTGCGGGGCGGCGAGGGCGACGAACGCGATCGGCCCGGCCGAGGCGGTCGCCGTCGCCGCGAGCAGCACGGCCGCGAGGATCATCACACCCCTCGCGAGGTTCATCCGTACGCCCAGGCCGGTCACGGTGTCGTCGCCGAAGCGCAGCGCGCCGAGTGAGCGGGTGCCGAGCAGTGTCGCCGGGACGAGGAGGGCGAGCGCGAGCGCGACCGGCACCACGTGCTCCCATCCCCGGCCGTGCAGCGAGCCGCTGATCCAGACCATGGCCCGGCTGCTGTCGTTGACGTCGCCGACGGTGAGCAGCCAGTACTTGAGGTTGGTGCAGATCGCCGAGACCCCGATGCCGATCAGGACGAGGCGGTAGCCGTCCAGGCCGTCGCGCCAGGCCAGCGCGTAGACGGCCAGCGCTCCGGCCAGCCCGCCCAGCAGGGC
Organism: Streptosporangium sp. NPDC006930; assembly: GCF_040635605.1. NCBI lineage: Bacteria > Bacillati > Actinomycetota > Actinomycetes > Streptosporangiales > Streptosporangiaceae > Streptosporangium > Streptosporangium sp. NPDC006930. The sequence continues at coordinate 268,831 of NZ_JBEYID010000006.1, forward strand.
GACGAGGGGGATGCCCACCTCGGCGAGGGCGCCGCTGGTGCCGCCCCAGGTGTTTCCCGCCGCCACGATGACCGCGACCACGGTCACGCTCGCGCCGGTGGTGACGCCCAGGATGTCGGGGCTGGCCATCGGGTTGCGGGCGACGGCCTGGGTGATCGCCCCGGCGAGGGCGAGCGCCGCGCCGACGAGGGCGCCGGTGAGCGCGCGGGGGAGCCTGAGCTCCATGATCACAAAATGGTCCGGGCCGTCGCCGGTGATCGCGCGAAGGACGTCGAGAACGCTCATCGGGATGTCGCCGAGCCGCATGCTGAGCGCCATGAACAGCGCCGTCATCGCCAGCAGGACGAGCGCCGCGACGGTGGAGCGCGGCCGGAGCGGCCAGGAGGCGGGTCCGACGCGCAGGGCGCGTCGGCGGGAGGGTCGAGGGGAGAGCACGGTGGGGGCGGTCACAGCCGCACCGGCTTCCTGCGTCGCACCAGGACGATGAAGAACGGCGCCCCGGCGAGGGCGAGGACCACGCCCACCTCCAGCTCACCGGGGAAGGCCACCACGCGGCCGATCACGTCGGCGAGGAGCAGGGCGGCGGCGCCCGCCAGGCCCGAGTACGGCAGCAGCCAGCGGTGGTCGGGGCCGGAGAGCGGCCGGGTGAGGTGCGGCACGATCAGGCCGATGAAGGCGAGCGAGCCGCAGGCCGCCACGGAGGCGCCGCTGAGCAGGGTGATGGCGGCGATGCCGACGGCACGGGTGAGGGTGATGTTCTGCCCGAGCGCGCGGGCGACGTCCTCGCCCAGGGAGAGGGCGTTGAGGCCGGGCGCGTTGAAGAGGGCGAGGAGCAGGCCGGCGGCGACGAACGGGAGCACCTGCCAGGCCACGTCCGCCCCCCTGGCCGCTATGGAGCCCGCCTGCCAGAAGCGGAAGACGTCCATGGCCTGCTCGTCCAGGAGGACGAGTGCCGAGGTGAGTCCGTACAGGAACGCGCTGACCGCGGTGCCCGCGAGGGCGAGGGTCACCGGGGTGGGGCCGCCCCTGCCGCCGGCCATGCCGAGGGTGAAGACCCCCGCGCTGGCGACGAGGGCTCCGGCGAGACCGAACCAGATGTAGCCGTACGGGCTGGTGACGCCCAGCGTGATGATGCTGAGGACCATCGCGAACGCGGCACCCTGGGTGACACCGAGCAGCCCGGGATCGGCGAGCGGGTTGCGGGTGTGGCCCTGCATGAGGGCGCCCGCGACACCGAGGGCGATCCCGGCCATGACGCCGATGGCGGTCCTGGGGATCCGCAGCGACCGCACGACGATGTCGTTCTCGGTGCCGGTGGGGCCGGTGAGCGCGTGCCAGACGTCGGCGGGAGGCACCGGTTTGGCGCCGACGGCGAGGCTCAGCACGACCGCCGCCGCGAGGACGGCGAGCGATGCGGCGAGGACGAGCAGGCGGCGCCGACGGGTTTTACCCGGACCCGCGAGGGGGGCGGGTCGTGCGACGGCCACCGCGTTGATCACCTGACCTCCCCTTTCTTGCCCGAGCCGGTACGAGTATGCCAGTTTAGGTATGGCTAAGCTAAATAAGGCTGACCTTAATTTGAAGAAGGAACCGATGAAGATGAGAGCGTTGCGCGTCCTGGCCCTCGGAGTGGCGGGAGTGGTGCTGTCCGGCGGTCTAGCCGCCTGTGGTTCGACCACCTCGGGAAGTGCGGGGGAGACCTCGGGAGGCGCGGGCGCGTCCGCGACTCCCGGGGCGAGCGACGCGGCGGCCTACCCCCGGACGGTGAAACACGTCATGGGGGAGACCGAGATCCCGGCCCAGCCCAAGCGGGTCGTCGCCCTCGACCAGAGCTTCGTCGACGCGGTGCTGACCCTGGAGACCGACGTCGTGGGGTTCACCAGCTACCGGGGCATCGACGACAAGCTGCCGGGATATCTCGCTCCGGTCCTCGGTCACGCAAAGGAGGCCACGTCGGTCGGGACCCTGGAGCAGCCGAGCCTGGAGCGGATCGTCGCGCTCAAGCCCGACCTGATCATCTCCGCCAAGGTCCGCCACGAGGCGCTGTACGACAAGCTGGCGCAGATCGCGCCGACGGTCTTCAGCGAGACCACGGGGGCGATCTGGCAGGAGAACCTCAAGCTCGTGGGCGAGGCCCTGGGCAAGGAGGATCTCGCCGAGCGCAGGCTCACCGAGTATCGGGACCGCGCCGCCAAGATCGGCGAGTCCATCAAGGCCAAGGAAGGCGAGCTGCCCACCGTCTCCATCGTCCGCTTCGCGGGCGAGCCGACCGTCCGCCTGTACGTGGAGAACTCCTACTCGGGACTGGTGCTCAAGGACGTCGGCTTCCCGCGTCCCGAGGACCAGCCGACCGTGACCGACACCATCATGGTTCCGATCAGCCAGGAGAACATCTCCCAGCTCGACGCCGAGCACATCTTCGTCGCGGCCTACGAGGACCCGGCGGTGAAGCCGGTGAAGGAGAAGTTCGAGGCCAACCCGCTCTGGGGCAGGCTCAAGGGCGTCAAGCACGACGTCGGCGACACCACCTGGATGAGCGCCGTCGGCATCCAGGGAGCGCACTCCATCCTCGACGACCTGGCGACGTTCTTCGAGGTCGACCCGGCGAGGGCCGCCTGACCTCCCGTCCGGCGCCGTGATCGGCGGTGGGCCCGCGAGCCGAGAGGGGGCGTTCGGGTGAACCTGAGGGTGTGCCGATCCGTCTCTTAGGGAGAGATTAAGTCCCCAACGTGCGGGAAGCGGGGAGACGTGGAGATGGGTGTCGGAGTTTCTCGGGGCGGGGGTCTCGTCCCGCCGGTCGGCCTCGGCCGTCCGGCGGCGGGTGCCCGGGTCGTGGCGGTCGACGTTTCCCCCCACCCAAAATGGGCTGCTACCTGGGGTTATGTGATGATAGACACATCTCCTACCGAATCGGGAGAACGATGTTACGATACTGAGACTTGTCCGGCTGTAGGGCGTGTCGCACCCGCCGTTGGCACAGCCAAAGATCAATCCCCTGACCACGTGAAGCTTTTAACGGCCTCCTTACGAGGTGCCTGCGAGCATCGGATACGCCGTCAGAAGGGGTGCGTCACCACTTTGCCGGACAGTAATTGGGGGGAAAGCGCGAGGGGGGTCCAATGATCACGATGACGGAAGAGCAGCGCCAGGACTGGTTCGAACGCGACGTCGTGCCGGTCACCAGTCAGCTCTACGCATCCGCGATGCGTCTGACCCGTAACACCGCCGACGCCGAGGACCTGGTTCAGGAGACCGTCACCAAGGCGTTCACCTCCTACCACCAGTTCCGCGAGGGCACCAACCTCAAGGCGTGGCTGCACCGCATCCTGACCAACAACTTCATCAACGACTACCGCAAGAAGCAGCGCTCACCCAAGCTCTCGGCCACCGAGGAGATCGAGGACTGGCAGCTCGCCGCCGCCGAGTCCCACACGTCCAGCGGTCTCAAGTCCGCCGAGACCGAGGCGCTGGAGCAGCTGCCCGACAGTGCGGTCATGAACGCCCTGCGCTCCCTGCCCGAGGACTTCCGGGTGGCCGTTTACCTGGCCGACGTGGAGGGCTTCGCCTACAAGGAGATCGCCGAGCGGATGGGCACCCCCATCGGCACGGTCATGTCCCGCCTTCACCGGGGCCGTCGCCAGCTTCGCACGATGCTCGAAGACTACGCCCGCGAGGAGGCCGGTCTCCGCGTGTCCGAGGAGGTCCAGGCAGCCTGACGGCCTCTCCGCTTCCGATCTTTCCCGCCGTACGGCCCGCACCCCGCCGGGGTGCGGGCCGTACGCGCGTCCGGGGGTCCCGTGTGTCCCGCGTATCCGGGTGCGTCGGCGAAGAGGCGGTCAATCCAGCGTCATGTGGAGCCTCACCCGCAGCTCCCCGTCCACGCCGCGCACCTGCACCAGGTCGCAGAGCTGGCGGCTGATCCAGAGCCCGTAACCGCGTGGTGACCCCGGCTCGGGCGGGAGGTAGCCGGGCAGCGGAACGTCCAGGTCACCGCCGCCGGAGTCGGCGATCTCGCACACGATCTCCCCGCCGGCCGTCCAGATGGACGCCCGGCCGTGTCCCGCCCCGTGCTCCACGCTGTTGGCCGCCATCTCCGAGACGCTCAGCACGAGTGAGGCGATCAGATCGCGTCCCAGACCGGCCCGGCTCGCGTGGTCGGTGACGAGCGTGCGCAGCCGTCCCAGCTCTTCCAGGGTGAAGTGGGTGACCACCGCGGACGGCGGCGTGTCGGGGAGGGGGAGGTTGTCTCCCGGCAGGGTGAACCGCTCCGGGGGGACGTAGCGGTCACTTTTTCGCAGGCCGGCGCCGGTCAGCTCCGTGGGATGGGTGCGGAGGACATGATCGAGCGCCGGCGTCTCGTCGTACAGGCACCACATGCTGACCGGGACCCCGGCGAACGCGGCGTTGAGCACCGACTCGTAGCGGATCCACTCACGAACCTGCCGCTCGGTCCAGCCTGACCACACCGGCTCCCCGATGACCAGCGGCCGCTCCCGCTGCCGGACGTAGTCGTGGAAGGCGGCGAGGGTCCGCGTCGGGTGGGTGTACCACTCCTCGGCGGGGCGGCGGTCGATGAGGCGGGCGTCCGCGCCGAAGGCGTCACCGATCAGGTCGAGTGCGCGCTCGCCCGTGACGACCAGGATCCGCCGGCCCTCGCGGAGGGCACCGGCGATCAGGGGCTGGAGGAGTCCAAGAAGGCCGGAGTCGGAACCGTACGCGACAGCCGTGTGCGCGAACGGCCCGCCGGAGTCGAGGAACGCCCGCTCGGGCTGCACGGGGATGACCGTAACAAGCGCCCGGCTTCAACACAACAGAGTCAGTTCGCGACATCTCGCGACATCGTGTCAACCGGACGCGATCAGCGCGACCGCGGTGAGGGTGAATCCGATCCCCACCATCTGGACCGTGTTGAGCCGCTCTCCCAGGAAACGGCGGGCGAGCAGCAGGGTGCTCGCCGGATAGAGCGAGACCAGGACGGCGACGAGGCTGAGCATCCCGCGCTGCTGGGCGAGTACGAAGAGCACGTTGGCGGCCATGTCGAGCACTCCGGCCGCGAAGATGACGGGCAGCGTGCCGGGTCCGGGACGCGAGAGGCGGCCGACGGCGAGGGCCGACAGGGCGATGAAGGTGACCGAGATCAGGCGTGCCCCGAAGAGCGGCCACATGCCGCCGTCCGCCGGAGCCTGGGCGATGATGATGAAGAACCCGCCGAAACCCGCGCCGGCGGCGAGCGAGGCGAGGATCGGGCGGTACCCTCCGCTCGCCTCCCCGTCCGAGGAGCCGCGGCTCACCAGCAGGACCGCGAGCAGCGCGAGGACCACCCCGGCCAGCGCGACCGGTTCGGGGCGCTCCCCGACGGCGAGCCCGAACAGCACGGGCAGCGCCGCGGAGAACGTCGCGGTGATCGGCGCCACGACCGACATCACGCCGCCTGCCAGTGCCCGGTAGAACAGCACGACCCCCGCCGTGCCGCAGAGGCCGGAGGCCGCGCCCCAGGCGAGGGCCGCGGGTGAGGGGCGCTCGGGCAGGAACGGCAGCAGCGCGGCGATCAGGGCGAGCCCGGCGAGCTGGGAGAGGAGCACCACCGCGAGTACCCGTGATCTGCGGGTGGCCAGCCCGCCGAGGAAGTCGGCGGCGCCGTACACCACCGCGCAGGTCGTCGCCAGCACCACAGCCGTCACAGGTCACCTCGGTTCAATGGAGTGTACTGAAAGTACAATATACGTAGTGCAATAGACTGCAAATCGGGTTCACTACACTGAACTCATGGACCCAGAGACGATCACCGCCGCGGTCGCCAACAACGTGCGGGCGCAGCGGGCGCACCGGCAGATGACCCTCGACGAGCTCGCCGCGCGCTCGGGAGTGAGCCGGGGCATGCTCGTCCAGGTCGAGCAGGGCAGGACGAACCCGAGCATCAGCACGCTCACCCGCATCGCCGACGCGCTCGGGGTGACGGTCGCGCGAATGGTGGAGGTCTCCGACACCCCCGTGGTCCGGGTGGTCAGCGGCGCCGACGTCGTCACCTTCCCGCACGGCGTCTCCAGCACCGCGCGCCTGCTGGTCGGCACCGACGCGCCCGCCATCCTGGAGCTGTGGGACTGGCGGCTCGCCCCCGGCGACCACCACGACGGCGACGCCCACCCTCCGGGCACGCGTGAGATGCTGACCGTCCTCGAAGGGCGGCTCACCCTCTCGGTGTACGGCAAGAATCACGTCGCGGAGACGGGCGACGCGGTCGTGTTCAGCGCCGACCGCCCGCACCGGTACGCCAACGAGGAGGACACCCCCCTGCGGTTCATGATGGTCGTGACCGAACCCCGCGAGACGCCCGACCGCTCCTGAGCCGTCGAGCGGACCGGCCCGCACCCCCGGCCAATGCCCGACCGTTCCTGAGGCCGCGGGGCGGGCCGGCCCGCACCCCGCCCGGCCGAGGCCCGACCCTCCTGAGAAGTCCGAGCGGCCGATCTACGCCCCCGGGCGACGTTTCCGAGGCCCGGCAGGCGCGTGCCGCACGATGTCCTGGCCACCTCGCATATGTGCGGTCCGCCTGCCTTGGGCACTTTGAAGCTCTAACCGGCCCCATCGGATGAGACGGCCACCAGGTGCGTATCTCTCCGGATCTGGCGTGAAGTGGCGCGTCGGTACGGGTAACCGGCGGTCGATGCCCCATCCTGGTGGAATACCCGGTCATGATCTTGCGGGGGGACCCGGCCGGGCTGCTCGCTGTCCCCGCGATGCTTTCGGGGGGAAGCATGCGGGTATGGCGGGTGTGGATCGTGCCGGTGGCGTCGCTGCTCGCGCTCTGGGGATGCACCTCCCCGGTCACCATGGTGGGTTCGGTGGAACGGGCGACCGTGACGTCTCCCGCCCCCACGGGACCGGAGAAACCCGCTCCTGCCACCGTCCCCGGGCTCGGACCCGGCGCGGCACGGCGGCACTGGGCGTGGGACGACCTCCCCGTCTCTCCCCGGGCGCGCCGCATCGACTGCGAGCGAAGCAGGTGCGTGGCGCTCACCTTCGACGACGGGCCGGGGACCTACACCGAGTCCCTGCTCGACATCCTCGCCAGGCACCGGGCCAGGGCGACCTTCTTCGTCGTCGGACGCATGGCCCTGGGGGACGGCGAGAACACCCTGCGCAGGATGGTGGCCGAGGGACACGAGCTGGGCAACCACACCTGGGACCACCCGCAACTGCCCCTGCTGTCACAGGCCGGGATCAGGGAGGAACTGGGCCGTACCCAGTGGCTCGTCAAGCAGGCGACCGGGGTCGCGATGATCCTCATGCGCCCGCCGTACGGGTTGACCGACACCCGGGTCGCCACCGAGAGTCGCTATCTGGGGCTCGCCCAGATCATGTGGGACGTCGACACGCTCGACTGGCGTGACCACGACCCCGCGGTCATCGCCCGGCGCGCGGCCCAGGCCGAACCGGGCTCCATCGTGCTGATGCACGACATCCACCTCTCCACGATCCAGGCCGTCCCCCGGATGCTGGACGAACTCGCCGCCAAGGGCTACAGGTTCGTGACGCTGTCCGAGTTGTGCGGCGGACGCCCCAGGCCGGGGAGGAAGTACTACACGAGCCGGGACGGCCACACCGCCGACGAGGAACCCGAGGAGGAAAGGGGCGGAAAGCTCCTGGGAGAGTCCGGCGAAGAAAGGGGCGAAAGGCGCGGGAGAGTCCCGGGGAGGGAGGGGTGACGCGCCAGGGAGAAAACTCGGTGGAAGGCCCGGCGGAAGAGGCGTGAACCTTTCGCACCCGTTTCCCGACTGTCCAGGGCGAGGAGGCAGGGTGACCGACGAATTGCTGGTGGTCCGGTGCCGGCTCGGCGAGCGTGAGGCGTTCGCGGAGCTGGTGAGGGCCTGGCACGATCCGGTGTGGAACTACGTGCGGCGCATGCTGGGGCCCTCGCGGGCCGACGACGTGGCTCAGGAGGTCTGGGTGGCCGTGGTGCGCGGGCTGCCGCGCCTGAAGGAGCCGGGCAGGTTCGTGCCCTGGCTGTTCACGATCGCGAGGCGCGCGGTGGCCGACAGGCTCCGCGAGGAGTACGCCAGACCCGAGATCCCGATGGAGGAGGAGCGGGCGTTCGCCGATCCCGTCGATGCCGTCGCCGCCCTCGTGGACCGTGCCGACCTGCTCGCGGGTCTGGCGGACCTGCCGGTCAGGGAGCGGGAGGTCCTCGTGCTGTTCTACCTGCAGGACCTCTCCCTGGAGGACTGCGCGCAGGTCTGCGCCGTCCCCGTCGGCACGGTCAAGTCACGCCTGTCCCGCGCGCGGCGCATGCTGCGCGAACAGCTCACGGAGGAGGGATACCGATGAACCCCGATGACATGATCGCCAGGCTGTCCGGCCCGTTGTCGCTGCGCCGCCGGATCGCCCACGTCGTGGCGCTGCTCGGAGGCCTGGGCGGGGCGCTGTTCGTCGGCCTGCTGTGGGCCACCGAGCCCGCCCTGCCCGGCCGTACGCACCTCGCCTTCGGCGCGCTGGTCGCGCTCGGCCTGGCCTGGGCCGGTTACGGGGCCTGGGCGCTGAGCCGCAGGACCCCGCTGTTCGCCCTCGACCGGGTGATCGCCGCCTGGCTGGCGGTGGCCGCGACGGGCCTGCTGACGGCGGGAACGGCCGTGGTCGCCGTCAGCAGGGGCACCTGGACGGGCATGGCGGGGGTCGCCGTCGCCGCGACGCTGACCGTCCTCGCGGTGGCCCTCCTGCTCAGGGCCCGCGCCGACCGCGCCGCCCTGCTGCGACGTAAGCGCGAACTCGGCGGCTGAGGCCCGCCGCGGCGAGGGCCGCGGCGAGGCAGGCCATCGGGACCGACGGAAGAACGTAGCGGTGATCGAAGTCGAGCACCGCGACCGGGGCGAGGAGCAGGAAGACGGCCGCGGCCCATGGCAGCAGGGCCGGGCGCCGCCGCCCGACGGCCCCGACACCGCCCAGCAGCAGGAGCGCGCCGAGCAGCGGGCCGTGCAGGACCCCGGGGTAGTGATAGGCGCCGAGAAGGCTCCCGTAGGGCTCGACCGACGACATCCCCCGGATGTCGCCGTCGTACTCCCGGCGCACCTGGTCGATGAGCGGGAAGGCGGGCAGCGGCCAGGAACCGACGGGGAACGTGAGCGCGGGGGAGACCCGCAGGGGATGGCGCACCGGGGTCGCGGCGAAGGTGAGCGAGGTATCGCGGACGACCTCGCGGAGATAGTCGAGCGGCTGCGCGGCGATGGCGCGCAGCGCGAAGGACCTGGCCAGGTCGTTGTGGGCGAACCGGCCTCCCGGCAACCTGTTGAGTGAGGCGTCGGCGGCCCAGACGTACTCGGAGGCGGCGTCGACCACCGTGCCGTTCGGGCAGAGCACCGCCTCCCTCGCCGGTGGTCTGATCACCGAGCAGTCGGCGAACGTCATCGTGCGCGCCCACAGCGCCACGCCGTCGGAGCCGCTGAGTGCGAACCGCCCGTGGTGCTGCTGGTACCAGCCCGCGTAGGCGGCGAGCGGCAGCAGCCCGGCGGCGGCCAGCGCGACCACCCGCTTCCAGCCGGCCCGCCGCAGGAGCAGGTGGAGCAGGACCAGACCGAGCAGCGGCACCGCGACCGTGCGGGTGAGCCCGGCCAGCGCCAGCAGCAGGCCCGCCACGGCGGCCGCCCGCGCCGAGGGCCTCGCCCGCCACATCAGGACCGTGAGGGCCGCGGTGATGAGGAAGATGAGCTGGGTGTCGGAGAGCACGGCGTGTTCGAGCCGCAGGAACGCGGGGTTGAACAGCAGGGGCAGGGTGGCCAGCGCCGCACCCCACCCGGGGAGCGCGTGACGGCGCAGCACCAGATAGATCATCAGGGCCGTGCCCAGGCCCATCAGGTGCTGCAGGCCCGCGACGAGCCAGACGCTGTGGAAGGGCAGCAGCAGCCTGAGCAGGAAGGAGTACCCGGCCGGGTGGAACGCGCCGGACGGCTCCAGATGAACCGCGGTGTTGAGGTAGGTGAAGGAGTCGTACCAGTAGAGCTGGGCGGTGTCGTAGCCGAGCATGACGAGGACGCGGAGCCCCGCCGCCAGCGCGATCGCGACGGCGAACGGCAGGTGACCGCCGAGGAGGCGGTTACCCGGCGCGCTCGGTCCTGGCGCTGTGGGTACGGTCGTGACGCCGCCGGGTGAGGCGAGCATGGCTGGTTCCCCCGATTCAGGGCCGGAGAATTCCGGCACGGTGGGAGCAGTCCAGCGAGTGATCGATAACCTTGACGTCACCGAATCCGGTTATGCCCGCGTTATGCGGCCTGTGGCACGCTGGCGCGATTCGGCCCAGGGGGAGGCACACTGTGCGGGTTTTGGTCGTCGAGGACGAGAGAATGCTCGCCGACTCGATCGCGGAAGGGCTGCGCGGGGAGGCGCTCGCCGTCGACGTCGCCTACGACGGGGAGGCGGCGCTGGAACGGCTACGGCTGCACGCCTACGACGTGCTCGTCCTTGACCGGGACCTGCCCGGCCTGCACGGCGACGACGTGTGCAGGACCGTGGTCGCCGAGGGCGGCGAGGTGCGGATCATCATGCTCACCGCGGCGGGCGACGTGCGCTGCAGGGTGGAGGGGCTCGCCCTGGGCGCCGACGACTACCTGCCCAAGCCGTTCGCCTTCGAGGAGCTGACGGCCCGCGTCCACGCACTGGGCCGCCGGGTGCGTCCCGCCGACCCGCCGGTGCTGGTACGGGCCGGCATCAGCCTGGACCGGGCGCACCGGCAGGTGTTCCGCGACGGCCGCTATGTGCCGCTCGCCCGCAAGGAGTTCGGCGTGCTGGCCGAGCTGCTGCGCGCCGGAGGGGCGGTGGTCTCCAGCGAGACGCTCCTGGAGAAGGTGTGGGACGAGCACACCGACCCGTTCACCAACACGGTGAGGACGACCATGATGAAGTTGCGCCGGAAGATCGGCGATCCGCCGGTCATCGAGACCGTCACGGGAGTGGGATACCGCATTCCATGAGGATGAGCGTTCGTTTCCGGCTCGCCGTCATCTGCGGCACGGTGACCCTCTACATCGGCGTCATGCTGGTCGGAGGGCTCGCCTTCCTCGTACGGCAGAGCCTGGAGCCCCGCGACGGGTTGCGGCATCCCGCGTACATCCGGGTCGCGGCCTTCGACTACAGGCCGGAGCATTCCGAGTACCGGGTGGCGGAGCAGCGCGTCGCGCAGGTGAGGCGCGTCTATCAGGCCGACACGATCAACAAGGTCCTCACCCTGGGCGGCCTCGCGGTGTTCGTGAGCGCCGGGATCGCGACGGTGACCGGCTGGCGGGCCGCGACCTGGGCGCTCCGCCCCGTCAGGGAGGTCACCGCGAGCGCGCGGCACATCGCCCAGAGCCATGATCTCAGCGGGCGCATCACCTACGCCGGGCGCGACGACGAGGTCAAGGAGCTCGCCGACATCGTCGACATCATCGTCGGCCGCCTCGCCCGCTCCTTCGACGGTCAGCGGCGCTTCGTCGCCAACGCCTCCCACGAGCTGCGCACCCCGCTCACCATCAACCGCACCCTGGTGGACGTGGCGGTCAGGCGGCCCGACGCGACGGAGGACGTCAAGCGGCTCGGCGAGTCCCTGCTGCTGGTCAACGCCCGCCACGAGAGGCTGATCGACGGCCTGCTCGCCCTGACCGAGGGCGAGCAGGCGGTCCTCGACCGCCGCCCCTTCGACCTGGCCGACGTGGTCGAGCACGTGCTCGACCTGGCGGGCAAGGAGGCGGGAGAGCGCGAGGTGACCATCCACCGGCTGCTGGACCCCGCGCCGACCGCCGGTGAGCCGGTGCTGGTCGAGAGGCTCGTGCAGAACCTTGTGGAGAACGCGATCCGGCACAACCACGCCGACGGCGAGGTGTGGGTCTCCACCCGCTCGCGCGCCGACCGGGTGGAGTTGGTGGTGGCGAACACCGGGTTGCCGGTGCCGCACTACGAGATCGAGACGATCTTCGAGCCGTTCCGGCGGCTGCACGGCGACCGGCTGCGCTCCGAGCGTGGCAGCGGTCTGGGATTGTCGATCGTGAGGGTCGTCGCGGAGGCCCACGGCGGCACCGTGACCGCGAGCTCCCGGGAGGAGGGCGGTCTGACGATCGCCATCGAGCTGCCGCGCGAGAGTCCCTGACGCCCGGTCGTCGTACCGGGCGCGATTCCGCGACCGGTTCCTTGGCGCGGGGAGTCCTCGGCAGGATCAGCCGGCCGGCGCTCAGCTGGGACGACCGGTTCCTTGGCGTGGGGAGTCCTCCCCGAGGCCTTTGGGGGCCCGATTTGGGTTGGTCCGGTATGGCTCCTTCTCCCCACGGGAGCCGTACCGGACGAAGACGTCAGGTGAGCAGTGTCACGAGCGCGGTGAAGGCCACCCACGCGAGCAGCAGGGCCAGGTGCATCCGGCCGGTCAGGACCTGCATGGCGATCCCCCCTTTCTACCGGGGATCCTGCCTGGCCGCTCTTGGAAGGCGGTTGGGAGTCACCGGTTCCCGGTGATCACGCCGCAGGCGATGCGCCCGCCGGAGTCTCCCGCCTTGAGGGTTTCCGCGTCCGGACCGGTGCCGGGGGTCGGGTCGGCCGGGTGGCTGTAGCGGTCGGGAATGTTGGAGTGGTTGTCCGGCAGGGCGTGGATGACGATGGCACTGCCGTCGCCGTCGAAGAGCTGTCCCACCTTGAAACGATCGGTCACGACGGTCGCCGCACCGGTGCCGTCGGCGGCGACGAGGAGGTTGGGCAGGTCACCGGAGTGGTTGCTGTGCTTGACCGGCGGGATGGTGAAGTGCGGGCCCGCGCTGGCGAAGGGGCTGCCGGTGACCGGGTCGGTCGACTTCGGGTCGCAGACGCCCTTCATGTGAACGTGGAAGCCGTGGTATCCGGCCGACAGGCCGCCGACGGTGATCGTCAGCTTGGACTTGCCGTCCGGCTGCTCGACGATGCTCAGGGAACCGACGTTCTTCCCCGCGGTGTTCTTGATGACGGCTTTGGCCGACGCCTGGGGCCTCGGCGACGACATCGGTGAAATCTGCGACATATGTGACATGTGCGACATCTGCGATGTCGCCTGGGCGGCCGGAGCCGGCACCGTCGTCCCAAGCGCGACGGCCAGGGCGAGACAGGTTCTGTGAAGCATGAGATATCCCCCCGTACGAGTCCCGGGCTCCCCGAGGCGGCGGGGAGACCAGTACAGGCTTCCTACCCCAGGTGAGGGCGGGAACCGGGGGCACCACGCCGTCTCATCGGGCAAAACCGTGCCGCGCGAGGCCGTCCGGCGCGTGACCGGGCCGTACGGAGGCGTGCCGCCCGAGGCCGCGTCGGACGAGCGCGACGAGGAGGTCGTACGAGACGAGACCGTCCCGCCGGGGCCCGGCGGGACGGGGGTGGTGAGCGGTGAGGATCAGTTGGCGCGCTTGGCGCGGGCGGTGGTGCGGGCGCGGGTCGAGGCGTCGAGGACGACCTTGCGGATGCGCACGTTCTCCGGCGTGATCTCCACGCACTCGTCCTCGCGGATGAACTCCAGCGCCTGCTCCAGCGAGAGCTGACGCGGCGGGATCAGCGTCTCCGTCGTGTCGCTCGTCGAGGAGCGCATGTTGGTGAGCTTCTTCTCCTTGGTGATGTTCACGTCCATGTCGTCGGAGCGCGAGTTCTCACCGATGATCATGCCCTCGTAGACCTCGGTGGTCGGCTGGACGAACAGGACACCGCGCTCCTGCAGGTTCAGCATGGCGAACGGGGTCACCGGGCCCGGCCGGTCGGCGACGAGCGAGCCGTTGTTGCGGGTGCGCAGCTCGCCGAACCACGGCTCGTAGTCCTCGAAGACGTGGTTCACGATGCCGGTGCCGCGGGTCTCGGTGAGGAACTCGGTGCGGAAGCCGATCAGGCCGCGGGCCGGGACCACGAATTCCATGCGGATCCAGCCGGTGCCGTGGTTGGTCATGTGCTCCATGCGGCCCTTGCGGACGGCGAGCAGCTGCGTGATCGCCCCGAGGTATTCCTCCGGGCAGTCGATGGTCACCCGCTCGACCGGCTCGTGGACCTTGCCGTCGATGAGCTTGGTGACGACCTGCGGCTTGCCGACGGTGAGCTCGTAGCCCTCGCGGCGCATCTGCTCGACCAGGATGGCGAGCGCGAGCTCACCACGGCCCTGCACCTCCCACGCGTCGGGGCGGTCGGTCGGCAGGACGCGCAGCGACACGTTGCCGACGAGCTCCTTGTCGAGCCGATCCTTGACCATGCGGGCGGTGACCTTGGAGCCTTTGACCCTGCCGACCAGCGGAGAGGTGTTGGTGCCGATGGTCATGGAGATCGCGGGCTCGTCGACCGTGATGAGGGGGAGCGGGCGCGGGTCCTCGGGGTCGGCGAGGGTCTCGCCGATCATGATGTCCGGGATGCCGGCGATCGCGATGATGTCGCCGGGACCCGCCTCCTCGGCGGGCTTGCGCTCCAGAGCGTCGGTCATCAGCAGCTCGGTGATCTTCACCCGCTGGATGCTGCCGTCGGTGCGGCACCAGGCGACCTGCTGGCCCTTCTTGATGGTGCCCTGGTGGATGCGGCAGAGCGCGATCCTGCCCAGGTAGGAGGAGGCGTCGAGGTTGGTGACGTGCGCCTGCAGCGGGGCCGTCGGGTCGTACACCGGGGCCGGGATCGTGTTCTTGATGACCTCGAACAGCGGCTCCAGGTCCTCGGAGTCCGGCATCGCCGCGTCCTCGGGACGGTTGATCGAGGCGCGCCCGGCCTTGGCCGAGGCGTAGACGATCGGGAAGTCGATCTGCTCCTCGGTGGCGTCCAGGTCGATGAAGAGCTCGTAGACCTCGTCCACGACCTCCTTGATCCGGGCGTCGGGGCGGTCGACCTTGTTGATGCACAGGATGACCGGCATCTTGGCGGCGAACGCCTTGCGCAGCACGAACCGGGTCTGCGGCAGCGGCCCCTCGGAGGCGTCGACGAGCAGCACGACACCGTCGACCATGGACAGGCCCCGCTCGACCTCACCGCCGAAGTCGGCGTGGCCGGGGGTGTCGATGATGTTGAGCGTCATGCCGCCGTGCTTGACGGCGGTGTTCTTCGCGAGAATGGTGATCCCCTTCTCGCGCTCAAGGTCGTTGGAGTCCATGACGCGGTCGTCCACGTCCTGGTTGACGCGGAAGGCGCCCGACTGCCAGAGCATGGCATCCACGAGAGTGGTCTTGCCGTGGTCGACGTGCGCGATGATCGCGATGTTCCGCAGGTCGTCGCGGCTGTTCAAAGGCATGATGGAGTCTCACTCTGTGATCGTGGAGGCTGACCGCGGACTGTGCGGCCCTCCTATTTTAGTTGATCCGGACAATCGCTCTCACGTGTCCGGCAGATGAAGGGCGTCAATTCACCCGCAGGACACCCTCCGACCCTCCGGCGGAGGGCTGCGGGAGGTACGGCGGATCGCGGCTTGGCCCTGCCACGGCGAGGGGGCGACCGGGCCGGGGGGGTGACCGGGGCGCGGACGGGGGTGACCGAGGCGGACCGGCCGTGACGGGGGCGGACCGGTCGTGACCGGGGGGCGGAAGGGGTGCGCGCGGAGCGCGGACGGGGCGCGGAAGGGGGACAGGCGGGGCACGGACGGGCGCGGAAGGGGGACAGGCGGGGCGCGACCGGGCGGCCGGCACTGCCTAAGCTCGGATCCATGCCTCTCGCACCCTCGTTTCCCGCGATGCTCAGAACCCGGGACAACCTGCGGATAGACGCCGCCCACACCCCCTCTCGCGGCGCGGCCGATCTCGGGATCGTCCTCGCCCACGGCTTCACCGGATCGCTCAGGGAACGCGCCACGCGCCGCATCGCCCACGTGCTCAGCGGGTTCGGCGGGGTGGTGGCGTTCGACTTCAGGGGACACGGCCGTTCCGGAGGCATGTCGACCGTGGGAGACAGGGAGATCTTCGACGTGGAGGCGGCGGTACGGCACGCGCGGGCGATCGGCTACCGCAGGGTCGTGACCGTCGGGTTCTCCATGGGCGGGGCGGTCGCCGTACGGCACGCGGGGGTGCTGGGCGGCGTGGAGGCGGTGGTGTCGGTGAGCGCGCCCGCCCGGTGGTACTACCGGGGGACCAGGCCGATGCGCCAGGTGCACTGGGCGATCGAGAGGTCGGCCGGGCGGCTCGCCGCGCGGTTGGGCAAGCGCACCCGGATCATGAAGGGCGTGTGGGACCCGCTCCCGCTGGCGCCGTACGAGGCGGCGGCGAAAATCTCACCGGTGCCGCTCCTGGTCGTGCACGGCGACGCGGACCGGTTCTTCCCCCTCGACCACGCGTACCAGATCTACGAGGCCGCGAACGAGCCGAAGGAACTGTGGATCGAACCCGGTTTCGGCCACGCGGAGACGGCGGCGACACCGGACCTGGTCCGTCGCGTCGGGAGATGGGCCGCGACCCGTTCCGGCCCCCCGGAATGTCTATCCTCATGAGGATTGACCGTATGGCGAAGGCGACGTGACGAAAGCGACGTGACGACAGCGGGCAGAGACGACGGCCGCGGGTAGTGGCCTGGGCAGCGGCGCGGGCAGTGGCCCGGGACGGCGGCGCGGGCAGCGGCGAGGGGACGGGGCAGGACGCATGCGAAGCATCTACGTTGCGGGTCTTGGGCGGGGAGACGGCAGACAGATCGTCGAGCTCGGCATGATGGAGCTGCTGAGCGGGCGGGCCGACCGCACGGGGGTGTTCCGGCCGATAACCGGTGGCGGCGAGGACCGGGTGATGGAACTGCTTCGGGCCAGATACCGTCCCGCGGCCTCGGCGACCGGGGTGAGCGCGGAGGAGGCCGCGGAGATCTACGCGGAGCGGGGCGCCGAGGAGCTCATCGGCCGCCTGGTCGCCCGCTTCCACACCCTGGAGCGCGAGTGCGACGCCATGCTGGTGCTCGGCAGCTTCTTCGACACCGACGACCTGCCGCGCGAGCTCGCCTTCAACGCCCGCCTCGCCGCCGAGTTCGGCGCCCCGATGATCGTGGTGGTGGGCGCGCACGGCGACGACGCCGAGGAGATCGCGACGGAGATGCGCACCGGCTACCAGGTCTTCTCCGACCTGGGCTGCACCGTGCTCGCGGTGATCGCCAACCGGGTGCCCGAGGGCACGGTCATCGAGTGCGACCTGCCGGTGCCCCACTACGCCGTGCCGGAGCACCCCTCGCTGTCGGCGCCGACCGTCGGGCAGGTCATGCGGGCCGTGGACGCCGAGCTCATCCAGGGCGCCGAGGACGGCCTGCTCCGCGACGTGCTCGGGTTCGTCTTCGGCGGGGCCACGCTCCCGGTCTTCCTTGAGCACCTCGTAGACGGCGCACTCGTGATCACACCGGGCGACCGCGCGGACCTGCTGCTGGTCTCGCTCGCCGTCGAGGCGGCCGGTACGGCGAGACCCGCCGGAGTCGTCCTCACCGTGGGGGAGCGGCCCAGCGAGGCCGTGATGGAGCTCACGGCCCGCCTCGCGCCCGGCGTGCCGGTGCTCGCGGCCAAGGAGGGCAGCTTCGCCGTGGCGACCACCCTCGCCGAGCTGGAGGGGCGGCTGACCGCGGACAACCCCCGCAAGATCGAGACGGCCCTCGGCCACTTCGAGGCGCACGTGGACGCGACCGGTCTCGCCGACAGGATCGAGCTGACCCGCTCGGAACGGGTCACCCCGATGATGTTCGAGCACACCCTGCTGGAACGGGCGCGGGCCGACCGGCGCCACATCGTGCTGCCCGAGGGCGAGGAGGACCGCATCCTGCGAGCGGCCGACATCCTCCTGCGGCGCGGCATCGTCGACCTCACCCTCCTCGGCAGGGAGGACGTGGTGCGGCGGCGGATCGGCGACCTCGGCCTCGACCTGTCCGGCGTGACCGTCGTCGACCCGCTCACCTCGCCGCTGCGGGAGTCGTTCGCCGAGGAGTACGCGGCGCTGAGGGCGCACAAGGGGATGACCTTCGAGCCGGCCATGGACGTCGTCGCCGACGTCAACTTCTTCGGCACGATGATGCTGCACCGGGGCCTGGTGCACGGCATGGTCTCCGGAGCCGCGCACACCACGGCCGCCACGATCCTGCCCGCCTTCCAGATCATCAAGACGGTGCCCGACACCTCGATCGTCTCCTCGGTCTTCTTCATGTGCCTGGCCGACCGGGTGCTCGTCTACGGCGACTGCGCGATCAATCCCGACCCCGGCGCCGAGATGCTCGCCGACATCGCGATCTCCTCGGCCCGTACGGCGAGGCGGTTCGGCGTCGAGCCGAGGATCGCGATGCTCTCCTACTCCACCGGAGAGTCGGGCAGCGGCGCCGACGTCGACAAGGTCCGCGCCGCCACCGCCCTGGTCGCCGAACGGGCACCCGACCTGCTGGTCGAGGGGCCGATCCAGTACGACGCGGCGGTGGACGCCAGGGTCGCCGCCGCCAAGCTGCCCGGGTCGCGAGTCGCCGGCCGGGCGACCGTGCTGATCTTCCCGGACCTGAACACCGGCAACAACACCTACAAGGCCGTGCAGCGCTCGGCCGGAGCCGTCGCGGTCGGGCCCGTCCTGCAGGGACTGCGCAGGCCGGTCAACGACCTGTCGCGCGGAGCCCTGGTCACCGACATCGTGAGCACCGTCGCCATCACCGCCGTACAGGCGCAGGAGGTCACCGAATGAGCGAACGAGTCGCGCGGACGACCGAGGTCTCCGGCCTGGACGGGGGTGCCGGCCGTAGGAGTGACGCGGGCCGGGTGGGTGACGCGCTCCGAGGGAGTGGTGCGGTTCAGGGGAGTGGTTCGGTGGTGGGTGGTGACGCGGGTCGGGGGAGTGGCCTGGAGAGGGAGGACGGCGGGGCCGGGGAGCCGGGCCGGGTGCTCGTCCTCAACTCGGGGTCCTCCTCGCTGAAGTACCGGCTCCTGTCCGGCGCCGAGCGGCTCGCCTCGGGAACGGTGGAGCGCATCGGCGAGCCCGGCTCCCCGGTACCCGACCACCGGGCGGCGCTGAGGGTCGTCGCCGAACGGCTGTCCGCCACAGGCCTGGGACTCGACTCGCCGGAACTCACCGCGATCGGGCACCGGGTGGCGCACGGGGGGACCGCCTTCACCAGGCCCACCCTCATCACCGACGAGGTGGCGAGAGGGATCGAGCGGCTCATCCCGCTCGCGCCCCTGCACAACCCCGCGAACCTGGCGGGCATCGAGATCGCCCGGCGGCTCCGCCCCGACCTGCCGCAGGTCGCCGTCTTCGACACCGCCTTCCACGCCACGATCCCCCCGGCCGCCTCGACGTACGCGATCGACCGCGAGGTGGCCGCGCGGCTGGGCGTGCGGCGCTACGGCTTCCACGGCACCTCACACGCGTACGTCTCCCGACAGGCCGCACTCCTCGCCGGCGGGCCCGAGGCCAACGTGATCGTCCTGCACCTCGGCAACGGGGCCAGCGCCTCGGCGGTGTCCGCAGGGCGGTGCGTGGACACGTCCATGGGCATGACCCCGCTCGAAGGGCTCGTCATGGGGACCCGCAGCGGCGACCTGGACCCGGCGGTGGTCCTCTACCTGGCGCGTACGGCGGGCATGTCCCTCGACGAGATCGACGCGCTGCTCAACCGTCGCAGCGGCATGCTCGGCCTGTGCGGGGACAACGACATGCGCGCGGTGACGGAGCGGGTGGCCGCGGGGGACCCCGACGCCGAACTGGCCCTCTCGGTCTACTGCCACCGGCTCCGCAAGTACGTCGGCGCCTACTACGCCGTCCTCGGCACGGTCGACGTCATCGCCTTCACCGGCGGTGTCGGCGAGAACTCCACCCTGGTCAGGGAGCGGGCGCTCGCCGGTCTCGGGGCGCTCGGCATCGCCGTCGACCCGGTGCGAAACGCCCGCGGCGACACGCTCATCTCCGCCGACGGCGGGGCCGTGAAGGTCGCGGTGATCCCCACGGACGAGGAGTTCGAGATCGCCCGCCAAACTCTTTCCGTCGTTTCCCGAACCTTTCGCGGCTGAAAGACGTCTATCACGACAGCGGATGGATCGAATCCGCCGTGAGAAGTACACGGGACCCGAATCATCGTTCGGGGATCGTCGTAGGCCATACTTCTCGTAGTCGGCTGGTCGCCCAGCGTCGCGGGGGTGCGTTGGGCGGCCGTCCGGCGGTGTGCCCGTACGGCTCGTCGCGAGCCGTACGGGCACACCTGGGGGTGGTCAACGAACCGACCCGGCAACCGCGGAAAGGTGTGCGCCGTACGGGCACACCTGGAGTGGTCCCCTCAGCCCAGACGGGCGATCGACTTGTACTCCAGATAGGCGGACAGCCCTTCCGGGCCCAGTTCGCGGCCGAGGCCGCTGCCCTTGAAGCCGCCGAAGGGCGAGCTGTTCTCGATCATGAAGAGGTTCACGCCGTAGGTGCCGGTGCGCACCTGGCGGGCGATGTCCATGCCGCGCTCGGTGTCGGCGGTCCACACCGTCCCCGCCAGGCCGTAGTCGCTGTCGTTGGCGATGCGGACCGCGTCCTTCTCGTCCTCGTACGGGATCACGGCCAGGACCGGCCCGAAGATCTCCTCGCGGGCGATGCGCATCTCGTTGGTGGCCCCCGCGAAGACGGTCGGCGCCACGTACCAGCCGCGGTCGTAAGGACGCTCCAGGCCGCCGACGACCGGCTTGGCGCCCTCGTCGATGCCGATCCTGATGTAGCTCTCGACCCGCTCCTGCTGTCGCTTGGCGACCATCGGGCCGATGCCGGTGGCCGGGTCGGCCGGGTCGCCGACCGGCATGCCCCGCACCATCGCCGAGACCGCGTCCACGACCTCGTCGTAGCGGTTGCGCGAGGCGAGGATACGGGTCTGGGCGACGCACGCCTGGCCGTTGTTCATCAGCGAGGCGATCGAGAGGAAGCCCATCGCGGAGGGCAGGTCGCAGTCGTCGAGGATGATCGCCGCGGACTTGCCGCCCAGCTCCAGGGTGCACCGCTTGAGCTGCTCGCCGCAGATCGCCGCGATGCGCCGTCCGGCGGCGGTGGAGCCGGTGAAGGCGACCTTGTCCACGTCGGGGTGGGAGATCAGGTACTCGCTCGTCTCGCGCCCGGCGGCGACGATGTTGACGACGCCGTCGGGGATGCCCGCCTCTTTGATCATCTCGGCCAGCAGGTAGGAGTCGAGCGGGGTCTCGGGCGCGGGCTTGACCACGACCGTGCATCCCGCGACGAGGGCCGGGGCCAGCTTGATCATGATGACGAACTGCGGGACGTTCCACGGGACCACCGCGGCGACCACGCCCACCGGCTCGCGGCGGACGGTCACGCTGCCGAACGTTCCTGGGCGCTCCTCCTCGACGGGGAAGGTCTTGCCCAGCTCGGCGTAGTACTGGAGCATGCCGAGCGGTTGCGGGGCCTGCGCCAGCTGGGAGAAGGTGATCGGCGAGCCCATCTCCAGGGTGATGAGCTCGGCGATCTCGCCCTGGCGGGCCGCGTAGATCTCGGCGAGCCTGCCGACGACGGCCGCGCGCTCGGCCATCGTCATCCGGGGCCACGGGCCGTGGTCGAACGCCTGACGGGCGGCGGCCACCGCCCGGTCCATGTCGGCGGGGGTGCCGTCGGGGACCCGGCCGACGACCTCCTCGGTGTGAGGGGAGACGACGTCGATGACGCCGGTTCCCGCGGGGGCCACCCAGTCGCCTCCGATGAAGAGCGTGTCGTGCTGGCGCATGATGTGTTGCCTCCTGGTGGGCGGGCCAGAGTCGCGATTCTCGGATGGTCTCATCCGCCGGGGAGGGCGCCACGCGCCCTGCCGATGCTTGAGACGCTGTTTGAGACCGAATCATGTTCTACCGCTGATGACAAGAGTCGCCGGACGTCTCCGGCGTCCTCGTGGCGTCTTGGCCGGGTCCCCGCCGGATCTTCGTCACACTCCCCGCCGCGCTCTTCGTGATGTCCTTGGCGGCGGCCTTTGTGGTGATCTTGGTAGCGGTCTTGGTGGTGCTCTTCCCGGCTCTTCCCGGTGCGGATGGCGTGGTGTGTTCTGTGCGAGGATTCACCGGAGTGACAGGAGTGGCATGTCCTGCAGCGCTTGGTTAAATCACCCTAAAGAGGCATATAGTTCACCAATGGTGCGCGAGTTCCTTCGTTCCGGTGGCGAGCGTCAAGATCGCCTTCTATAGTTTCGCTCCGTCTATGAGGGTGCTCCGGAGGTGAGCGAAGCGTGAGGCCGACTCGCGCAGCCGCATTGGCTGTAACACTCACCGTGATGCTCCTGTCGCCCGCCGTCGCCGGAGCCGCGCCCCTCCGGACCGCCAGGCCCAACCCCGAGGCCGAGCTCAAGAGGCTCACTCAAGAGGCCGCCGCGATCAACAAGAGTTACCGCGGTCAGGTGCAGAGCCTGGAGGAGACCCGGGTCCAGGCCGGCAAGGCCACGACCACCGCCAAGGGCCTCAGGCGCGCCCTGGCCAGGGCCGAGACCGACGTCGTGCGCTTCGCCCAGACCGCCTACATGGGCGGCGCCCTCGACGACGGCAGCCTGCTGAGCTTCCAGGGCGACGCCAACCAGGCCCTCAGTCAGGCCGCCACCATGTCCCACCTGGCCAGCCGCCGAGCCAGCCAGCTCAACCGGGTCAGGGACCTCATCAAGAAGGCCAAGACCGCGGAGAAGTCCGCCGACACGAAGATCGCCAAGCTCAAGAAGGACATCGCCGACCTCAAGCGACAGCGGGTCAGGATCGAGAGACTCCTGGCCAAGTACGGTTTCCAGACTCCCTCGGGCAACGGCGGCCTGACCCCCCGCACGGTCACCATGCGCAACCTCGTGCTGCAGAACTTCCCCATGCCCTACGGCTACGGCTGCCTGCGCCCCGGCGACCCCGGCGAACACGGCAGCGGCCGGGCCTGCGACTTCATGATGAGCTCCGGCGGCAGCGTCCCCGCGGCGGACGCTCTGGAGCGCGGCAACCGCCTCGCCCAGTGGGCCATCGACAACGGCAACCGCCTCGGGGTCATGTACATCATCTGGCAGCAGAAGTACTACGACGTCCGCACGGGCGCCGGATGGAAGATGATGTCCAACCGAGGCGGCAACACCGCCAACCACATCGACCACGTCCACATCTCGATGTTCTGAGCTGCCGGGCTCCTGACCTGCGGTGATCTCATTGTGATGGCGGAGCATGTGGAAGCCGTTCTCACGCGGCGTCGGGATGCCCGCCTTGATCAGGGCGGGAATTCCGGCAGCCGAAGCCATTGCGGGCGGCACGCCGATGACCGCCCGCAAGGCGCCTTTGCGGAAGACGGACCGGGCACGGGACGGGCAAGAAAAGTTTCGAGCTTTCCCGAGGTTTTCGTTATCCGCCCGTGGCCTGAGGGTCTCCTTTGTGGCGGCACATGCGAGCGCCGCCAGATGTCCCCTCCGAGATTTCCCAACAGGACAAGGACTTCATTCACTATGAGCACAACCGCCTCGCGCGGCATCCGAGCCGGACGCGCGTCCGTCGTACGCCAGGTCCGCCGCCTGTCGCTGGCCGGTGTTCTCGTCAGCCTCCTGGGCGCCTCCATGGTGAGCGTCATCTCCCCGGCCGCCGCGGCCGAGGTGCCCCTCTCGCAGGGCCGTACCGCCATCGCCTCCTCGGCGGAGCGCGGTGACCTGTCGGCCGCGGCCGCCGTCGACGGCAAGGCCGGCACCCGCTGGGGCAGCAAGTTCAGCGACCCACAGTGGCTCGCGGTCGACCTCGGCAGGTCCACCGCCATCAAGAAGATCGTCATCAACTGGGAGAACGCCTACGCGACGGCGTTCCAGATCCAGACCGCCGCCGGCGGTGACGGCCCCTGGAAGACGGTGCACAGCACCACGGCGGGCAAGGGCGGCGTCCAGACCATCAACCTGTCGGCCACCGGCAGGTTCGTGCGGCTGTACGCGACCAAGCGGTCCAGCCAGTACGGCGTCTCGCTGTGGGAGTTCCAGGTCTTCGGCACCGGCTCGGGCACCACGAACCCGACCTCGACTCCGAAGCCGACCATCACCGCGACGCCCAAGCCGACGTCCAGCGCCACCCCGACCAGCACCGCGCCCGCCGTCGGATGGGTGCCGGTGAACCAGGCCGCGTGGAAGAAGGCCCTGGACATCTACAACAAGGTCGCGCCCCAGGCGGTCCCCGCGGGAATCGTGAGGGTCCCCGAGTTCCACACCAACTGCACGGTGGCCAACGAGGCCAAGGACGACCCGATCGTGCTGCCCGGCCTGGTCGGCGCCTCCCACCTGCACACCTTCTTCGGCCCGAAGGTGTCGGCGAACACCACGACGGAGGACCTGCTCAAGAGCGCCACGACCTGTGACGCTCTTGGGGACAACAGCGCCTACTGGGCACCGACCCTGCTGAAGAACGGCAAGCCGGTCCCGATGAAGAACTTCCGCGTGTACTACGGCTCCCGGCTCAAGGACCCGTCGGAGGTCGTTCCGTTCCCGCCTGGCCTGCGCGTGGTGCAGGGCGACGCGAAGCGGCAGGTGGCGACGCCGAAGGGTGCCTCCGGCCAGTTCTGGTGCGCCGGCAGTGCGGAGACCGGCCGTAGCGCCGACGGCAACTGGCCCGTCTGCGCCCCAGGCGGCAACCTGATCTACCAGCTGACATTCCAGGATTGCTGGGACGGCAAGCACATCGACTCGCCCGACCACAAGTCGCACATGGGGCCGGCCAAGAACGGCACGTGCTCCGGTGACTACCCGGTCGCGGTCCCCAACCTCTCGTTCATGCTCGGCTACGACTCTCTCGGCGGTGACGGCCTGGCGCTGTCGTCGGGCCTGCCGTCCTCGATCCACGGGGACTTCATGAACGCGTGGACGCCGGAGACGCTCGGCGCGCTCGTGAAGGTCTGCCTCAACGCGAAAGCCAAGTGCGGCACCACGCCGGGTTGGGGTCGCTGACCGATCCCCGCCACCACCTCGCATGACATGCCGTGCCGGCGGCCCCGCCTCCCGTGGGGCCGCCGGCACGGCCGCTTGCCGGTGATCCCGCGTTCCGCGGGGCCGCCGGCACGCTCGTTTGGCGGTGATCGGCCAACGCCCTCGCCGGTACCACCAGTACGAACAGTGCGACGACGGCTCACACCGGCGCGCCACCGCGATTCCCCTCGACGCGGCCCGGCCGTCAGAGGTTGTCCACCGGAGGCCTCGACTATTGAATCCGGGGTATCGCGGTCGGTCACGTCCCGGTGCGGCCGCCACTTCGAGAGATCACCGCAGGTCGGTCGCGATGACAGATCAGGTCTCGATGCTCTGAGATTGCTACAGGTACCGGTACCTGTAGCAATCTCAGGTCGAAAATGGATACCGGTACCTGTTCTACCGCTGTTGAGGGACCGCTGTCAGGTGGTGGCGCCGGTTACGGTGCTTCCGGACTTGGTGATGTAGTACGTGAGCTGCTTTCCACTCCAGAAGTGGAAGGTCAGGGTGATGCGGCCGTCGTTGACCTCGGCGAAGAACTCGGGCTTCAAGATGATGCTGTTCGCGTTGTAGTCGGGCTGGAAGCTCTGCCAGAACTCCTTGTAGGTGGTCCAGTTGGCCGGGCCGGCGGGGCTGCCGTCGGCGTACTTGGCCTCCATCGTGGCGAGCTGGTCTCCGCGGAACTGGGTGGGAATGGTGAACGAGCCGGTCGTGCCGCTGGCGGCGGACTGGGTCGGTGTGTCGGAGCTGATGATGCTGATCGACCACGGCACTCCCTGGGAGAACCGGGCCTCGATGGTGGAGTTCACGCCGTAGGCGCGGTTTCCGGCCAGCCGGGTGAGGGCCGAGGCGGTGAGGGTGAGCGTGTTGCCGGAAACGGTGTAGTCGGTGCCCTGGGCGAGGTTGGTGCCGCCCTGCCGCAGGCCCTGGAACGTGGTGCCGTTGGGGTTGAGCGTGAGTGTCCGGCTGGTGATCGTGCCGGTCCGTGGCAGGTACACCTGATCGGAGGAGGCCGTCCCCGAGCGTGTGGTCCAGCTCGCCTTGAACATGTCGTAGACGCCTTGGTCGCGCCACTTCAGTTCGTCGCGGTTCAGGAACTGGCCCGCGTCCCAGACCATGGTGGTGAGGTTCCGGATCCGGGCGTGATATCCGACCGCCTCCAGGTACTTCAGGAACTCGCCCCGCTCGATGATGCCGGGCCGGGTGTGATCCCAGCTGAGGAGTGCCCACTCTCCGATGATCACGGGGATTCCGCGGGAGACGAATGTGGTCCGTACCCGGTCGAAGGAACCGACGAGGTCCTGTTCGACATTGCTGTCATATCGGGTGCCACCCGCGATGTTGACGCTGAACGGCCACCAGCCGTAGAAGTGGACCGTCGCGGCCAGGTTGGGATCACGCAGCGCGGTGATGGTGGCGTTCAACGCGTCCAGCCGAGCCTGCTCGCCGCTGGTGTGCAGGGTGGGCAGCACGAGAAGCCGGGTGGCGTTGCCTCCGCCCGACTGCCGCACGAGGTGGACGAACTCCGTGTTGAAAGTGTTCGTCACCTGGTCGCTCTGGTCGTCTCCGGACGTGCCCGCGAACTGCGGCTCGTTGATGCTCTCGAACACCAGCTTCGGCGAGTGGTTGCGGAAGGTGCCGGAGATCTGCCGCCACAGGGCCTTGTAGCGATTCATCACGGTTGTGGAGTCGGCCGGGTAGCCGTTGATCCACTGCCATGAGTCGTGGTGGAGGTTGATCATCACGTAGAGGTCCTCGGCCAGGGACCAGTCGACGATCTGGCGGACGCGGTTCAGCCAGGCGGTGTCGATGGTGTAGTCCGGTGCGGGGCCGTGGTGGTTGCTCCAGGTGATCGGCAACCGGATGCTCTTGTACCCCTGGGACCGTACGTGCCGGAGCAGGGTCTGGGTCGTCAGCGGATTGCCCCAGGCGGTCTCGTCGGGAATCGCGTCGAGAGTGTTGCCCAGGTTCCAGCCGGGTTGCATCGCGGCCACGGTCGCCATCGCGTTCCCCGGCTGCGGGGTCGGCGAGGGGGAAGGGCTCGGCGAAGGCGAAGGCGAAGGCGACGGCGAAGGCGAAGGCGACGGCGAAGGCGAAGGCGACGTGGACGGGGACGTGGACGGACTGGGAGACGGTCCGACGTTTCCCGAGCATGTGACGCCGTTGAGGGTGAACGTGGCGGGCGCGGTGTTGCTGCCCGACCATGAACCGTTGAAGCCGAAGGAGACCGAGGCGTTGGTCGCCACGGTCCCGTTGTAGCTCATGTTCGCGGCGGTTGTCTGCGCCCCGGACGAGGTGGTCGTCGCGTTCCATGCCTGGGTGATCTGCTGTCCCGATGGGAACGTCCAGGCGAGCCGCCAGGTGTTGACCGGGTCGCCGAGGTTGGTGACGTTCACGTTGGCGGTGAACCCGCCCTGCCATTGGGACGAGACCGTGTACTCCACGCGGCATCCGGCAGCGGCCTGGGCGTTGAAAGCCGTCATCGTGCTCACTGTGAGCAACGCGATCACGGTGGCGAGGGCCGCGCCGATCCGTGAGCGGGCTCTTCGTAACCTGTGCGGTTTCACGGTTGTCCTCCTTCGGGCGCGTCAACCTTTGACGGCGCCGATCGGCACTCCTTCGATGAAGTGGCGTTGGACGAACGGGTGGGCGGCGCGACGCTGAGGACGACGACAGCCGTCTTGATCGCCTCGGTGGGCGGCGCGGTGGTGTCGGCGGAAGCGCCGGAGTTCAAGGTGGCCACCATGCGAGCTCCATCCGATTGGAGAGAAACTTTCTGGCGGTTTGAGCGAAAACATTAAATAAGGAGGTGGAGTGGTGCTGTCTATCCCCGGGCGACATGCTCGATGAGAAGGCCCAGGTTGGACGCGGCCGGCCCTGCACTGATCTGGAGGACAAAAGAGCAGGCCAAGAGCCTCATAGGCTCCGCCGTGGTGGTCGCCCGCAGCGACGAGGGGCGAGGAACGAAGAAAATTTTCTGGCTGTGATGCGCTGAATGTTTCAGACTGGTGATCATCCGATGAAGGAGCTGGCGAGTGAACATGCGGAAACCTGCGGTGGACCTCTGGACCGACGGCACGTTCGTCAACCCGGTGATCTCCGGCATGCACCCGGACCCGAGCATCTGCAGGGTCGGCGACGACTACTTCCTGGCCTGTTCCAGCTTCGAGTACTTCCCCGGCGTACCGATCCTGCACAGCCGGGATCTGGTGCACTGGGTACAGATCGGCAACGCCCTGGACCGGCCGAGTCAGTTGTTCCTGCCGCCCGACACCCCGTCGTCGGGCGGTATCTACGCGCCGACGTTACGGCACCACGATGGCCGCTTCTGGTTGATCACCACCAACGTCGGTCCTGACGGCGGTGCCATGTTGTTCTCCAGCATCGACCCCGCGGGACCGTGGTCGGATCCGGTCCACGTGCCCGGGGTCGGTATCGATCCCGATCTCGCCTGGGATGAGGAGGGCCGGTGCTGGTGCACTTTCGCCGGGATCCAGCAGGTACGCATCGACCCGGAGACCGGGCACCATCTCGGCCCGCTGCGACCGCTGTGGTCCGGCACGCCCGGTGCCCAGGCTCCCGAGGCTCCGCACCTGTACCGCATCGGAGAGCACTGGTACCTGCTGATCGCGGAAGGCGGGACGGAGCGGGGCCACGCCGTGGCGATCGCGCGTGGGCCCGCTCCCGACGGGCCCTTCGAACCGTGCCCCGCCAACCCCATCCTCACCCACCGGGGCACTGCGCTTCCCATCCAGAACACCGGGCACGCCGACCTGGTCCAGGCCCCTGACGGGTCGTGGTGGATGGTGCTTCTGGGCGTACGCCCGCGCGGAGGGACGCCGGGTTGGCACGTGCTCGGCCGGGAGACCTTCCTGGTTCCGGTGACATGGGCCGACGGATGGCCCGTGGTCGGTGAGGTCGCGCCCCTCATGGCGGCGCCGCCCTGGCCGCCGCACCCCGTCGTCGTGCCGCAGAGGGACGACTTCGACGAGGAGGTCCTGGACCCTCGTTGGATGTCGGTACGTTCGCGGCCGGTCGGCGATTGCTCGACGACGGAACGACCTGGATGGCTCACCCTGCATGCCCGCGACGTCTCGCTCGACGGTCCGGGCGTCACGTTCGTCGGCCGACGTCAGGAGCATCTGTCCTGCCGCTCGCGCGTTCTGATCGACCCCGCCGAGGGACGCGGCGGGCTCGCGGTCCGCCTCGACGAGCGCCATCACTACGAGATCGAAGCCGAGGACGGAGAAACGCGGGTCATCGCGCGGATCGGCCCGCTTCGCACCGTCGCGGCCGTCCGTCACACGTCCCCTGGGCCGGTCCGGCTTCGAATCGACATCATCGCCACCCGGCAGGAGGAGCAGCATCCCCGGAAAGAACCCGATAAGCTCCGTTTCGGGATAGAAGACACAGACGGCGGGTTCGACGTGCTGGCCGAACTCGACGGCAGATACCTGTCGACGGAGGTCGCCGGTGGCTTCACCGGGCGCGTGATAGGTCTCTACGCCGCGGCGGGCACCGTCCGGTTCGACTGGTTCGACCACGAGTCGCTCGACGAGGACGCACGGCGCCGTTCAAGCGAAACCCGACGGGTTGTCCTTGCGCCGTGACCAGGCCCGCGACGGCTCACCGGGCGAGAACGAAACAGCGAAGAAGGGGGCCACGTTGTCGTACGCCGAGGCGGGCGGCCCGGTCGCAGACAGAGAGCACCCCGCAGGCGACCCCACGCGTCCCGTGACCATTTCCTACATCGCGGAGACCGCCGGAGTGTCCGTTCCGACGGTCTCCAAGGTCATCAATGGCCGTGCCGGTGTCTCCGCTGACACCCGTGCCCGAGTAGAGGCGCTGATCAGCGAGTACGGCTATCGGAAGAGTAACCGTAAGAACATGATGGAGCTCGTCTTCGGCGAGCTTGAGGACATGTGGGGCCTGGAGATCATCCGAGGAGTCGAGCGGGTGGCCCGTGAGCAGCGAGTAGGTGTCGTGCTGACGGAGTTCGGCCCTCGCCAGGATTCCACGGAACATCCGATCGACGAGACCCTGGCCCGCCGCCCGGCATGCGTCGTGACGGTGGCCCAGCTGTCGGAGGAACAGCGGAACCAATTGCGGGCCAAGGACATTCCGTTCGTGGTCTTCGACCCCACCACCGAACTACCGGACGGTGTCCCCTTCGTCGGAGCGACCAACTGGGCCGGCGGACGGTCGGCCACCCGGCATCTCATCGAACTGGGCCACCGGCGCATCGCGATGATCGCAGGCCCGGACCGTGTCCTGTGCTGCCGCGCCAGGCTCGACGGCTACCGCTCCGCCCTGGAGACGGCGGGCCTGTCGATGGACGACAGCCTCGTCGTACGTGCCGAACTCACGAGAGAGGACGGCCGTGAGGCGGCGATCAGACTGTTGGGAGGCAGGGAGCGGCCGACGGCGGTCTTCGCCTGCAACGACCTTCAGGCGCTCGGGGTGTACCAGGCTGCTCGCGAGCTGGAATTGCGGATTCCCGGAGACCTGAGCGTGGTCGGCTTCGACGATCTGCCGGTCGCCGCATTCGTCGACCCTCCGCTGACCACCGTCCACCAGCCACTGACCGAGATGGCCGTTACGGCCACCGAGTTGGCGCTCGCTCTTGGCCGCGGCGAGGAAACGCAGCAGGTCGGCCTCGAACTGGCAACCACGCTGACGATCCGGGAGAGCACCGCCCCGCCGCACCACGATGACTGACCGGTCGGTAGAGGAGACCGTTCGCTCAGGTACGCCTTCAGAACGTGATGAATCCATACAACGCGAGATGGTTCGACTTCGTGCCGCCCACCGTGTGGCCGATGCTCGACGGTTGCACGGCACCCTTGACGAACAGGTAGTCGATCTTTCTGGAGCCGGAGGTCGCCTTCGTGCCGTAACCGGTCATGCCGAAGCCGCCGAGCGTCGTCGGGGCGATGCCCGTGCGATTGGCGTCGATCCCGATCACGCGGATGGTCGACGCGTTCATCAGGTTCGTGGCGTCCGCGCCGATATGGATGCCGGATTTCGCGATGCCCGCGGAGCCCGCGCCCGCGCAGGCGTTCGCCCCGTTCTGTTCCGGGAGGTGCATGGTCGCGGCGAACACCGGTGTTCCCGTCGCCTTGATCGATGATCGAATGGCATTGCCGCAGACTACCGATTCTCCCGGCGCTGACAAGGCGAACGCCACAGATAACGGACGATGGTCTCGTCCCGTGTTAACTCCTCCCGGAACGATCTCTCAGGGCGTCGCGACGGTACGGTGTGCCGATGGGGGACATCTACGAACTCGTGCTGTCGGTGAACATTCGTGCTGACGTGACCGACGACGAGCTCGCCGAACTGCGGTGGCACATGGGGCAGGGGCCACGACCTGAGCGGCTGCCGATCGGCTCTGACCGATATGTGGAAACCTGTCCACTCGGTGATCCCGACGACCCCGATTGCGAGTGGGAAGACGCGGATGTGGAGCCCGTGTTCGCGCAGCGAGGCGCTGCCTGGCGGGTAGGGGGTGCGCTCGTCGCCGAGTTGGTCGCGCGAGAGCGATCGGACGGCTGGGCGCTGACGGTACGCCAAGAACTCCATCCCGACGACTTCTACCGGCTCAGGACACTGCTGGACTGGCTCGGCCGGTGCTCGGTCGGCGCACCTGCCGACGGTGTCGAATCCTTCGTCGGCTACCTGCGCTTCCACGAGAGCATCGAGATCGCGCCACTCGTTCTCGTGGACGGGCGGATTCGCATGCCGGAGGACATCGAATCGCATACTCCGCACTGGGAGGACGCCACGCTGTGACCGTGATTCGCCGGAAGGCCGAGAGCCGCGGCTACTGACCCCGGAGCGCGGTCACGAGGAAGGGGATCAGGTACCGGGGCGGTTCGCCCAGGAGCACGGCCAGCTCGTTCTCGGTGACGCTGAGGGTGAATGCCGAGCCTCGTTGGCCAGGGTTCCATCCCTGTTCGACGGCCCGCCGGATGCATCCGGTGACGAGGGCGGGGCGGACCGCGATCGTCCGTTCTCCGAGCCAGTTGTCCGGCCGGGCGCAAGGAAGCGACACCGCGAGAACACACCCCGGCTCCTCGGCCCGCTCAACGGTGACGGTGAGGGGACTCCAACCGTTGCCCTGGTGGTAGGTGGGCTTGTGCCGGACGCGCCAGCGGAAGGCGGTGCCGTCGACGCTGATGAGCCGTGAGCCCTTTCCGGGCATCGCCACGGGCGCCTCCAGTTGTTTTGCGCATGATAACGTTCCTCCGAAAACAGCGTACTCGTCGGTCCGTTAATTTGCCGTGGATAATGCACCTGACGAGTGTTGGGGTTACCTCGTTCCGGATGTCACGATCGGCTCGGCGGGTCGCGTCCGTACGGAAAAACGCCGATGCCGAACCTGTTGAAGTCGTTCGTGAGATCCTTGTCGGGTCCTGCGGCGTCCGCGGTGCACCGCGAGTGCATGCGGAGTTGACGCCGGAGTCGGGAGTCTGACATCGCGCCGCTGGTGAGCGGGCCGCTGGGGACCTCGCGGGCGATGGCTCACCGCCTGGCGGGCGCGACGGATGAAAGTTTCACGATGTCTCATCGTGATGGTGAGAGTTTGCCGCGGCAAGAGTCCAGGTAATGCGCCGAGTGCGCTCGGATGTCCGAGAAATTCGGCCCACCCTATTGACGCGAGGATCTCCGTCGAATGTACTCCACAGTATCTTCAGCCGCGAATCGCTGTCAGACGGGCCATTTATGTTAGCGCTAACATCGCGACCTGGCCTGTCGTCCCGGCGCCGTCCGATCGCGATTTCTTCATCGAGAGAAGAAGGCATGATGTTTTTCGGGACCCTGAGAAGGTCGCTCGTGATCGGTGCGAGCGTGCTGATCGCCATGACGTGGCCAGTCGGCGCCGGTACGGCCGAGGCCGCGGCGGCACAGTCATGCGACATCTACGCCGCGGGCGGCACGCCGTGTGTGGCGGCGCACAGCACGACCCGTGCGCTGTACGGCGAGTACAACGGCCCGTTGTACCAGGTCAGGCGCGCCTCGGACAACGCCACCCGCGACATCGGCGTGCTGAGCGCGGGCGGATACGCCAACGCGGCCGCGCAGGACTCGTTCTGCTCCGGCACGACCTGCCTCATCACCATCATCTACGACCAGTCCGGCCGCAATAACCGGCTCACCCAGGCGCCGCCCGGCTTCTGGCCCGGCCCCGGCCCCGGCGGATGGGACAACCTCGCGAACGCGACCGCGGCGCCGATCACCATCAACGGGAACAAGGCATACGGTGTCCGCGTGGAGCCCGGCACCGGCTACCGCAACAACAACACCAACGGGGTCGCGACCGGTGACCAGCCCGAGGGCATCTACGCCGTCGTCGACGGCACGCACTACAACCAGTGGTGCTGCTTCGACTACGGCAACGCGCAGACGGACGGCCAGGCCGACGCCCGCGGCATCATGGAGACCGTCTACTTCGGCGCCAACAAACAGTGGGGGTACGGGGCCGGAGCCGGTCCCTGGATCATGGCCGACATGGAGTGGGGACTCTTCTCCGGGGTGAACGCGGGCTACAACAACCTCCCGTCGATCAACCACCGCTTCGTCACGGCCATCGTCAAGGGCGAGCCGAACCACTGGGCGATCCGGGGTGGGAACGCGCAGTCGGGCGGTCTGACGACCTACTTCGACGGACCGCGTCCCAGCGGCTACCACCCGATGAAGAAGGAGGGCGCCATCCTGCTCGGTATCGGCGGCGACAACAGCGTCTCCGCCCGCGGCACCTTCTTCGAGGGCGTGTTGACCTCCGGTTATCCGACGGCCGCCACCGAGAACGCCGTACAGGCCAACATCACCGCCGCCGGTTACGCGCCTGCGGGCGGCGGTAACCCGCAGCAGAACGTCCAGATCGTCGGCGGTCAGTCCAACCGTTGCATCGACGTGCCGAACTCCAGCACCGTCAACGGCACCCAGGCGCAGATCTGGGACTGCGGGGGCGGCACCAACCAGCGGTTCACCTACACCGCGGGCAAGCAGTTGCAGGTGTATGGCAACAAGTGCCTGGACGCCTACGGGCAGGGCACCGCGAACGGTACCCAGGTGGCCATCTGGGACTGCAACGGTCAGGCCAACCAGCAGTGGAACGTCAACGCCAACGGCACCGTCACCGGCGTGCAGTCCGGCCTGTGTCTCGACGCGAACGCCGCAGCCACAGCGAACGGCACGAAGATCATCCTCTGGTCCTGCAACGGCCAGGCCAACCAGCGATGGACCCTGCGCAGCTGACGCCGACCAGCCGGTTCGGCGCATGAGGGCGATCGGGTGAAGCGCCTCGGGCGGAGGTCCGGACACCTGGGAGGGCTACGGCTCCCCGGGACGGGCCTTCGCCCGCTGTCGTGAATACGCGGCCGGGACGGTTTCGAGGTCGGTGAGTGGTCTCACGGTCGGAATGTGCGGCGGTAGGTGTCCGGCGGTACGCCGATCGTGCGGTGGAAGTGGCGGCGCAGGGTCGTCGCCGTGCCCATGCCCGCGGCCGAGGCGATGGCCTCGACGCTGTCGTCCGTGCTCTCCAGCAGTTCCTGCGCGCGGCGGATCCGCTGAGTCAACAGCCACTGCAGCGGGGTGGTGCCGGCCACCGAGCGGAAGTGGCGGGTCAGGTGGCGCGAGCTCATGTTCGCCTGGCGGGCCAGGTCCTCAACGGTGAGAGGCTGGTCCAGTCGTCGCATCGCCCAGGTGAGCAGCTCGGCCAGGGGGTGGCCGTCCTGGGCGGGCACCGGTGTGGTGACGAACTGGGCCTGGCCGCCGGCCCGGTGGGGCGGTACGACCAGGCGGCGGGCGACCACGTTGGCGATCGCGGAGCCGTGGTCGCGGCGCACCAGGTGCAGGCACAGGTCCATCGCCGCGGCCTTGCCCGCGGATGTGAACACGCTGCCGTTGTCGACGTAGAGCACGTCCGGGTCGACCTCCACCCGGGGGTAGCGTGCGGCCAGTTCCTCGGTGTGAGCCCAGTGCGTGGTCGCGCGCAGCCCGTCCAGCAGGCCGGCGGCGGCGAGCACGAACGCGCCCGTGCACAGGGAGACCACCCGCGCGCCCGACGCGTGAGCCGCGCGCACCGCCTCGACCAGGTCGGCCGGCGGGTCCTCGTCGACGTCCACCAGGGCGGGGACGATCACGGTTTCGGCGTGCGCCAGCCGGTCGAGCCCGCAGTCCGGCTCCAGCAGGAACCGGCCGACCCGGACGGCGTGCGTGCCGCACACCCTGACGTCGTACCAGGGGCCGGGCAGTGCGGCCGGGGCGGAGCCGAAGACCTCGTAGGCGAGGGCCAGCTCGAAGTGCAGCATCCCGTCTGTGGCGGCGACCGCGACGGAACGCGGGACAGGGCTCATGTCGGGAATTGTACGAGTCATGTCATTCCAGACACTGGCCCCGATGGGGCAACGGGGACAGGATTTCGGCGGTGGATCACTTCGAGTACGCGGGGAGCAAGCATGGGATCGGGTCGGAACGTGGCGGTGTTCGGCGCCTACGGGCACACCGGGCGGTTCGTGGTCGCGGAGTTGCGGGAGCGCGGATACGTCCCGCTGCTCCTCGGCCGTGATCAGGACAAGCTGGCGGCGCTGGTGGAGGCCCACCCCGGACTTGAGAAGCGGCAGACGTCGGTCGAGGATCCGGCCTCGCTCGACCGCGCGCTGAAAGGCGCGGTCGCCGTGATCAACTGCGCCGGGCCCTTCGCCGCGACCGCCGCCCCGCTCATCGAGGCGGCATTGCGCGCCGGCATTCCGTATGTCGACGTGGCCGCCGAGATCGAGGCGAACGTCGACACGTTCGCGCGCTTCGCGGAGCGCGCCCGCGCCGCGGGCACCCTGGTGGTCCCGGCGATGGCCTTCTTCGGCGGGCTCGGCGACCTCCTGGTCACCGCCGCGATGGGCGACTGGACGGCGGCGGACGAGGCGCACATCGCCTACGGCCTGAGCAGCTGGCACCCCACCGGCGGAACGCTCGCCTCGGGCGTGGTCTCGGGGCAGCGGCGAGGTGGTCGCCGTGTTCGCTTCACCGGTGGACGGCTGGAGTATCACGACGACGCCCTGCCGATCCTGGAGTGGCCCTTCCCTGCTCCGCTCGGCCCCCAGAGCGTGATCGGAGAGTTCACCATGGCCGACGTCGTCACCGTTCCCAGCCACCTGGCCGTCCCGGAGGTGCGCACCTACATGACCGCCAAGGCGGCCTCGGACCTGTCCGCTCCCGACGCCCCGGCTCCGACCGCCGTCGACGAGCGTGGCCGTTCCGCGCAGACCTTCGTCGTCGACGTCCTCGTCCGCTCCGGCGGCACGGAACGCCGGGTGACCGCCGCCGGTCAGGACATCTACGCCATCAGTGCGCCGCTCGCGGTGGAGGCCGTCGACCGCATCCTCAGCGGCCGGACCAGGGGTGTCGGCAGCGCCGGGACCAGCGGAGGTACCGGAGTCATCGGCGGCGCCGAGAGTTCCGGCGGTGCCAAGGGCAGAGGGAGCACCGGCGGCGCCGGGAGCGCTGGGAGTGCCGGCGTCGCCTCCGCGGGCGCGGTCTTCGATGCCCCGGACTTCCTCCGCGCCCTGTCCCCGCACCTCTCGCTGTACGCCCCGCTCGACGGTCGTCGCTGAGGTTTCGCGCGGACGCAGGTACGGTCAGCGGGCCGGAGGCCGGGGGCGGTTCCACCAGAGGGAGAGGGCGAGGGCCGCGGCGACGAGGAGGCCACCGCCGGTGGCGAAGGCGGCGGCGGTGTCGACCTGTTGGCGGATGACGGTGAAGGTGCCGGGTAGGGCGTCGAGGGCGTTTTGGAGCTGGTCGGCGTTCTCGGCGCGGTGGTAGGAGCCGCCGGTGGTCTGGGCCATCTGTTTGAGCGCGGGCTCGTCGATGGTGCGGGGGTTGCGGCCCCTGTCGAATCCGCCACGGCCGCCTCCCCCGCCACCGCCCCAGCCGCCGAAGCCGCGGCCGTCGAACTGTGAGTTCTCGCAGACCATCGGGGCCGGGTCCGTGGTGCCGAAACCGATGGTGAAGACGCGGACGCGGCGCAGGGCCGCCTCCTGGGCGGCGACCTGCGGGTCGACGCCCTGGATGTTGGCGCCGTCGGTGAGTACGACGATCGCGGCACCGGCGTAGCCCGACCCGCTGTCGCCGGGGTCCGCCCCGGTGGGGGCGACCGACGGGTCGACCTCCGCGATCGCGTCGATCGAGGTGAGCACGGCCTGCCCGATCGCGGTGCCACGGGACACGGTGAGGCCGTCCAGCGCCTCGATCAGCGAGTCGGTGTCGTCGGTGGGCGGGACGAGCAGGCCCGCGGTGCCCGCGAAGGTGACCAGGCCGATGCGCGGCCCGCCCCGCTGTGACTCGATGAACTCGGCGGCGGCCTTCCTCGCGGCGGTGATGCGGTTGGGATCGACGTCCGTCGAGCACATCGAGCCGGAGGTGTCGAGCGCGAGCAGGATCGTCGCCGAGGTCTGCGGCACCGGGACCGACGCCTGCGGTCGCGCGGCCCCGACCGCGAGCAGCGCGAGCCCGACTGCGAACAGCGCCGTAGGGATCTTCCGCGTCCAGAGCGTACGACCGGGCAGGGCGCCGCGTACGAGCGCGATGGAGGTGACGCGCACGGCGGCCCGCCGACGGCGGCGGCGCGCCCACTCGCGGACGGCGAAGATCAGCGGGATGACGAGGAGGGAGAGCAGCGCCCATGGCCACGAGAACGACATCAGATCACCCCGTCGGATCCGGAGTACGGTGAGCGCCGCGTCCGCGGCCATGGGAACGGCACTCAGATCACCCGCCCGGTTCGGAGTACGGTGAGCGCCGCGCCCGCGGTGAGCAGGGCGAGGGCGAGTCCGATCAGCCCGCCGGCGAGCGGCAGAGGCTCGTCGGAGACGGTGACCCGCAGGTCGATCGTGTCGGCGATCCCGTCGAGTCGCGCGGTGTCGGAGGCCGGGTGGTAGGCGCCACCGGTGGTCTGCGCGATCAAGGTGAGGGTGTCCTCCTCAAGCGAGGTCTGCAGACGGTAGCCGTCGACCTTCACCGTCGCCCCGGCCGTGGTGCCGACCCCGACGGTGTGGATGTGGACGCCCGCCCGCTGGGCCACCGCGGCGGCCTGTTCGACGTCCCCGCCCCCGTTCTGGCCGTCGGAGAACATCACGACCGTCGCGGACGGCCAGTAGCCGATGTCGGGCGCGGGGCCGTCGCGGCCGACGGCCACCTGCTTGCCGGTGATCGCCGACAGGGAGGCCGTGATGGCCGCCCCCAGCGAAGTGCCACCGACGATCTTCAGCCGGTCGATGGCCTTGAGCGCGACGGAGTGGTCGGCGTCGGGCCGCGCGGTGGTGAGCGCACCGCGTTCGAACGCGACGACTCCGATGTCGACGCTGTCGGGCTGCGCCGCCACGAACGCGCGGGCCGCCCGCTGCGCGGCCGCGAGCCGGGTGGGCGCGACGTCGTCGGCCCCCATGCTGTTGGAGACGTCGATGGCGAGGATGACGGTGCCCGCGGTCCGCGGGACCGGCACCATCGCCGCAGGTCCGGCCGCGGCGACCGCGAGTATCCCGACGCCGGCGATCACCAGGCCGACACCGAGGTACGCCTGGCGGCCGCCGGGCACCGCGACTCCGGCGGCGGTGAGGGCGGTCGTTCTGCGGCGTGCCGAGACGACGGCCGCCCAGGCGAGCGCCGCCGTGAGGAGCAGTCCGACGGCGAGCAGCAGCGGGAAGGACAGCGTCACGAGGCCTCCTTCGCCGGCCTCGGGTATCCGTTGACGACCTCGTGGTTCCGGGTTCGATCGACGGTGCCGAGGTGTTCGGTCGTGGTGGCTTGGTTCCGGGTTCGGGTGATGAGTTCGGCATGCTCGGTCGTAGTGGTTCGGTTCCGGGACCGATCGATGGTTCCGACATGCTCGGTCATGGCGACCGGTCCCTGGTCCGGGCGACGACTTCGACGAGTGCCTCGCCCAGGTCGCGGTCGGTGTCGATGCGGTGGACGGGCACCCCCGCCCGGCGCATGCCCGCCTTGAGCCGGGCGTCGCGGGCGTCGACGGCGGCGCGGAGGCGGACCCGTAGCAGCGGGTCGGCGGAGTCGACGACGAGTTGCTCACCGGTCTCGGCGTCCTCGACCACGATCAGCCCGGCCTCGGGCAGTACGTCGTCGGCCGCGTCCACGATCCGCAGGGCGACCACCTCGTGCCGCCGGGCCAGGCGCTGGAGCGAGCGTTCCCAGTCGCCGTCGCCGATGAAGTCGGACAGTACGACGATGAGTGCGCGGCGGCGCGCGAGCCGCCCGGCCGCGTCGAGCATCTCCGCCAGGTCGGTGGTGGTGCCGGAGTGCGTCTTGGAAGCGCGTTTCGGCTCGGCGTCGGCGCGTACCTTGAAGGCGCGTTTCAGCGTGGCGCCGACGCCGGTCTTGGCAGTATGTTCCGGTTCACCGCCGACGCCGGTCTCGGGAGTACGTTCCGGTTCACCGCCGACGCGCGTCCTGAAGGTGCGTTTCGGTTCTGCGCCGTCGCGCGCCCCGGAGGTGCGTTCCAGTTCGGCGCCGATCCGCAGCGCGTGCCGCCGGGAGGTGCCGGGTGGCACGACGCGCGGCATCCCGGTGTCGAAGAGCAGGGCGCCGACGCGGTTGCCGCCCCGGCCGAACAGCCGGGCGAGGACGAGCGCGAGTTCGGCGAGTACGTCGTGCTTGCCGCGTCCCGGCCGGCCGGCCGTCATCGACGCCGACCGGTCGAGGACGAGCCACACCGTCAGCTCACGGTCCTCGGTGAACACTCGCAGGTGCGGATCGTCCAGCCGTGCGGTCACGTTCCAGTCGATGTGCCGGGCGTCGTCGCCTTCGCTGTAGGCGCGTAGCCCGGTGAAGTCGATTCCCGAGCCGCGGTGCGCGGTGCGGTGGGCGCCCTGGAGCCGGCCGTCGAGCCTGCGGACGACCTTCCACTCCAGGCGGAGCAGGAGTTTTTCGGGGGCGGTGGCCATGGCGGTTCAGCGGTTCTGCAGGACGACGTCGGGCGTACGAACGGCCCCGAGCACCGCGGTGATGATCGCGTCGGTGTCGACGTCGTCGGCGAGGGCCTCGTAGGACAGTACGAGGCGGTGGCGCAGCACGTCGAGCGCGATCTCGGACAGGTCGTGCGGCAGCACGTAGTCGCGGCCACGCAGGAACGCCAGAGCCCGGGCGCCCGTGACGAGCGCGATGGACGCCCGCGGGCTCGCGCCGTGGGTGACGTACCGTTCCAGCTCGCCGAGCCCGGCCATCGCGGGGGAACGGGTCACGGAGACGAGCCGTACCGCGTAGTCGACGATCGCCAGGTCGACGTACACCTGCTGGGCGCGGGCCCGCATCGCGATCAGGTCCTCGGCCGTCACCGTCGGCTGCGGCGGCTCGGGCGGGCGCAGCGCCCGTTCGACGATCGCCCGCTCCTCGACCTGTGTCGGATAGTCGACGACCACCTTCATCATGAAACGGTCGACCTGCGCCTCGGGCAGCGGGTAGGTGCCCTCCGACTCGATCGGGTTCTCCGTCGCCATGACCAGGAACGGCTCGGGCACCCGGAACGTCTCGCGGCCGATCGTCACCTGGTGCTCCTGCATCACCTCCAGCAGGGCGCTCTGCACCTTGGCGGGGGCGCGGTTGATCTCGTCGGCGAGCAGCAGGTTCGCGAACACCGGGCCGAGCTCGGTTTTGAACTCCCCGGAGTGCTGGTGGTAGACCCGCGTGCCCACGAGGTCGGCCGGTACCAGGTCGGGGGTGAACTGGACGCGCTGGAAACTGCCGGCGATCGCGGCGGCCATCGACCTCACCGCGAGCGTCTTGGCCAGGCCGGGTACGCCCTCGACGAGCAGGTGGCCACCGGCGATCAACGCGACGGCCATGCGTTCCAGCAGGACATCCTGCCCGACGATCGTGCGTTTGACCTCGAACAGCACCTGTTCGAGCGGATGGGCCGACTGGGAGAACCTGGTCGAGGTCATCGTGTTCCTTCCGGCGTGGAGACCCCCGCCTTGAGGTGTGGGGAGGAAGTCAAATGGCGTCCCTTCTCGTGACGCCGCGGTCAGATCTGGGGTCCGTCACCCGGCGGCCCGTCGCCTTCGCCGCCGCCCAGGGCCGCACCGATCGGCACCGCGAACGCGATGCCGGCGAACGCCTCGTCGTTTCCCGGGTCGGCGATCGAGACGACGACCCCGATGACCAGGCCGCGGGCGTCCAGGAGGGGGCCGCCGGAACTGCCGGGGTTCACGGAGGCGTCGAACTGGATGAGCCCGTTCGGGCCGCCGTCATTGGCGGTCCGGTTCAGGCCGGACACGACGCCGGTGGAGACGCTGTAGGTGAGGCCCAGCGGATTGCCGATCGCGACGACGGGCGCGCCCACGGCCGCGGTGCCGCCGAGCGTCGCCGGGACGACGATCTCGGGCAGCTTCTCGGGTTTTAGGGTCGCGACGTCGAGCTTGGGGTTCGACGACGCGACGACGGCCTTCGTCCTGGTGCCGTCGGCGAACGTCACGGTGACCTTCCCGGCGTCTTTGCCGGAACCGCCTTTGTCGGAGGTGCCTTTGACGACGTGGTGCGCCGTCAGGATCGTCCCGTCCTCGGCGGCGATCACTCCGGTTCCGAGCGACTTCTCGGCCTGGATGACCACCACCGACGGCCCGACCCTCTTGAAGACGTCGTTCACCGTGAGCGTCGCGCTGGGCGTCGGTGTCGCGCTCGGCCCGGACGCGGCCTCCTCGCCGTTCCCGCCGCTGCTTCCCAGCCAGTACGCGAGCAGCGCCACGACGACGAGCGTGACACCTCCGACGACGAACCGCCCGGTCCTTCCGGCCACGGTTTTTTGAGCCCTGGCCGCGTCGGTCTCCTGCGGCATGGGCTCCATCTACCCATACTCATTAATCTCAGTCGAAAGTGCTACAAACTCTGCCTGGGAACTCCATGGGAACCGGGGGCGTGCGGAGGTCAGAGGGCGCCGACGGTGAGAGCTTTCTGGGGGAACAGGTTGTCGAACACCGCGGCCCGGTCGAACGCCATCGCGCGGGTGCGGGCGCGCTGTTCCAGGTCCTGGCGTTCGGTGGCGGACATCTCCAGGACCACCCGGTCCACGGCCGCGGCGAGGCCGCCGATGTCCCTGGGCTCGACAATGACGGCGGTGTCGCCGACCGCCTCCAGGGTCCCGCCCGTCCTGGTCGTGACGATCGGTCCGCCTCCGGCCAGCATCTTCTCGGCGAGGGCGATGCCGAACGTCTCGACGAAGTCGGGTTCGGGTTTGGTGGGCAGGACGTAGGCCGCGCAGCCGCGCATGAGCAGTGGCTTCTCGTTGTCGTCCACGTCGGTGAGGATCGTCACCCGGTCGTCCTCCTTGGCCAGCGCCCGTATCTCCTTCAGCGCGGGCCCGGTGCCGGCGACGACCAGCTTCACCCGCGACCGGCAGCGCATCCGGCCGTAGGCGGCCATCAGGTCGTGGATGCCCTTCGCCCGGGTCACCCGGGACAGGAACAGGATGTATCCGTCGCGCTCCAGACCGCGTTTCGCGAGCGCGGCGTCCACGTCGGCCGGATCCGGGTCGAGGAAGGCGGAGGAGTCGATCGGCGGGTAGCTGACGGTCACGCGACGCCGGCACTGCTCGGCGAACGTGGTGCCGCAGTGAGCGTCCACCTGCTCGGCCGAGGCGACGATCTCCTCCCGGGTGTACTCGGAGACCGCGACGACCTCGTCGTTGGCGAGGAACGTGGTGAACAGCACGGTCGCCGCGCCGAACCGGCCCTCCCGCAGGCAGGACCGGATCACGTTGGTCACGTCGGAGCCGACCGCCTTCGCGACGGTGTGCACGTCGGGCGCGAACCCGGCGGCGCGCGCGGAGGTGACCGCGTCCATGACGACCGAGGTGTGCGGCACGAGATACATGGACAGGCAGGTCGTGGGCACCGGTTCCGCGAGCAGTTCGACGAGGCGTCCGGTGAGTCCCGCCTGGTGG
Organism: Streptosporangium sp. NPDC006930; assembly: GCF_040635605.1. Classification (NCBI taxonomy): domain Bacteria; kingdom Bacillati; phylum Actinomycetota; class Actinomycetes; order Streptosporangiales; family Streptosporangiaceae; genus Streptosporangium; species Streptosporangium sp. NPDC006930. The sequence goes on from NZ_JBEYID010000006.1 coordinate 311,609, forward strand.
CGCCCGTCGGGCACCCGGTAGTCGCCGACCGCCTCGGGACGCTCCACGGTGATCCCGGCGCTGTACGGCAGCAGCCGGTCGAGCGGCTTGAGCGGCAGTCCGGCCGCCTGCAGCGCGGGGATCGGCCAGGTCAGCAGGCGTACGTCGTCGAACCCGCGGGTCAGTGCCACCTCGGCGAGGTTGCGGGCCTCGCCTGAATGGCCGCAGATGACCGGGTCGGCCCTGACAACGATGACGAGACGGCGGCGGGGGTTGGTCATCGTGCTTCCTTCGTTCTGGCGGGCGGATCTGAAAGAGACGGGGGGCGGACCTCCCGCCCCCACCCGGACGGCTCCGGGCCCAGCCGCAGGTGCAACACACCGCCCCGATGCACGGTGGCGGCGCTCAGATGCGTCGCGTTCATGGGTTCGCCGTTGAGGGTCGCCGACTGGACGTACTGCGCCGGCGGGTCACGGTCGATGCCGTCGACACCGATCGGCGTCTCGCGGTGCCCGCTGGTCTCGATGACGAACTCGTTGCCACCGGCCTTGAGCACGGCCCCGGAGAACGCGGGCGCGTTGACCAGGAACAGGTTCTGGCCGGCGATCGGGAACAGTCCCAGCGACGCCCAGACGTACCAGGAACTCAGGCCGCCGGAGTCGTCGTTGCCGGGCAGCCCGCCGGGTCCGGTGCCGAACTGCCAGGTCAGCGCGGCCTGGACCACCTCGGCCGTACGGTCGGGCCGCCCCGCGTAGTGATACGCCCACGGCGCTTCCATGTCGGGCTCGTTGTTCAGCCCCTCGAACCGGTTCAGGGCGTATCCGGCCGCCATCTCCGCAGCCTGGGGGCGCCGCCCCGGCTGTGCCACCGGTGCGGCGTCGAAGCCGAAGAACCTGTCCAGCATGCCGATGAAGGCCCGGTCTCCGCCCGCCAGGGCGATCCTCGCGGCCATGTCGTGCAGCAGCCGGAACGAGTAGTTCCACTTGCCGCCCTCGTAGAACTCCGAGTCGCGCAGCAGTCCCGTACTCGGGTCGAAGGCGTTCACCCACCGGCGGCTGCGGTCGTCGAGATCGTCGGCGAGGCGCCGGTCGTTCATCGCGCGGGCGACCTGCGCCGTGCAGTGGTGGCCGTAGGCGAGGTCGAGGGTGTGGGTGATCGGGTGCACCACCCCGTGCTCGAAGAACTCCTCGCCGTACAGGCGACGCAGGTCGTCGACCATGTGCACGAGCGCCCAGTTCCAGTCCAGGCCCGCCCGGCCGAGAGCGTGGGCGTCGGCCAGCGCGGTGTGCGCGAGCGCGCTCGCCTGGCGGTAGAAGCGGTCGGCGCCGCGAGCCATCCGGTAGCCGATGGGGAAGTTGCCCTCTTCCTCGCAGACCCGGATCAGCGACTCCAGCAGATGCGCGGCCCGGTCGGGGACGATGGCCGCGAGCAGCGGCAACTGCGTCTTGTAGATGTCCCACATGGTGCACACGTCGAACGCGAACGGCCCGGACGTCGGCCAGAACGGGCTCTCGTCGTCGGCGAAACACGGCTTGATCAGCGAGTGGTAGAGCGCCGTCGCGAACACGGTGCGGCGGGCCGGCGTGCCCCCCTCGACCTGAACGCGGTCGAGGTGGTCGCCCCAGCGGACCCTGGTCTTGGACCGCACCACGTCGAACGCCGGCCGGGCCCCGCACTCGCGCTCCAGGTTCTCCCGCGCCTGGTCGCACCCGCGCAGCGAGAACCCGAGCCGCACCTCGATCGTCTGCCCAGGCTCGGTGGGACCCATGAAGAGCATGCCGAAGGGACGCAACGTGGTGTGCCGGATGCTGTCGAAGTCCAGGCGGGTGCCGCCGTCGATGAGCCGCCGGTCGTACCAGAGCATCTGCCGCCAGCCGGGAGCGTCGACGTCCAGGTACACCGAGAGCGGGACGCCCTCCATCGCCACCGTGCCCTGGGCACGGCCGTGGCCCATGCTCTCCACCTGCGCACGCAACGGCACGGTGCGGCCGTGCTCGATGGCGAGGCCGCCGCAGGACAGGTCGACCACCACGCGAGCGCTGCTGTGCCGGGGGAACGTGTATCGGTGCACGGCGACCTTGGTGCCCACGGTGAGCTCGCAGCGGATCCCGGTGTCGAGGGTGGCCGCGTAGTAGCCCGCCTCCGCCACCTCGTCGTGCAGCGGCCAGGCCTCACCCAGCGCGTCCAGCGGCTGCACCATCGGGGTGACCCGGACGTAGTTGTAGTACTTGCGGATCGCGCCGGTGCCCGACTGCTGGAAGTGGGTGAACCCGGACGCCTGCAGCCGCTCGAACATCTCCTCGGGGACACCTTCGGTGTTCTTGGTGTATCTGCCGTAGCCCGTCGGGTACGCGCCGGAGTAGGCGCAGGCCGACACCATGCCCAGCGGTGACGTGGCGCCCGGATGGGTATTGCCCACCTGCGGTTTCGGCCACCACCAAGTGGCGGCCAGACCATGTGCCCGAGGCAGGTCGGTGGCCGCTACGCCGATGAAGGGATCAACATTGTCGAGGATGGCGGGACTCTACCCAGACGCGATACCGCCGTAGGTTTCGGTGAGGTGAAATCCTGTGTCCGGAGTCACAAAAGACCCGGATCGGCCGATGATTTCCGGGATCTTCCGCGACTCTCGGGACCACCGCGACGGTGTGCGGGTCCGCTCGGCGAACCTGTCTCTTCCCCCGACCGGGGTCCGCTCGGCGAACCTGCGCCTCCCCCGGACCGGGGCCCGCTCGGCGAACCGGTGCCTCTCACCCGGCCCCGGGCACGCTCGGGATCATCGGCTTCTACGACGACGTGTCTTCGGGATCTTCAGGCCTCATGGCGGTGGACAGCTTGGAAAGGCCCTCGACGGCGGCGTTCGAGACCCCGACGATCCCGGAGAGAGAGGGGCCGCGCCCGGAGAGGCTCTCCAGCACCGCCTCGAACGGCCCGCCGAGGTCAGGGGGCGAGGCGCTTCCGGCGGTCACCCTGACGTCGTCCTGCCGCCCCGAGATCTCGTACACGCCGTCGGGACTGCCCACGAGTTGGAAGGACACCTGTGGGAGGTCGCCGAACAGCGCGGCGACACCTCCGGCGAACAGCAGGCCGTACAGGGCGGCGAGGCGCCGAACGGTGACGTCCGGCGGGCCGTCCGTCCGCAGGGTCTGCGACATGTCGCGCTCGTGGAGCCAGGTGTCCCACAGCACGTGCAGGGACCGTACCGACCACAGGGTCTCGCGACCCGCGACGTTGCGTTCCAGGGAGGAGTCGCCCTTCTCGATCCGGGCACCGAGGCTGTCGTACTCGTCCTCCGTCACCGTCAGGAGCGCCTCGACCGTCTGCTCGGGGGACCGGCCCGCGGAGTCCTGGAGCCACAGGTCGGGAGTCGAGGTGGGATCGAACGATCCGAGCCCGTTGAAGCGGGTGTACCCCGACTGGCCGGTGAGCTCGGCGACGTGATACTCCGCCACATCGACGATGTGGCGGACGACATCGTGAACGGACCACTCCGTGCAGTGCGTCGGAGCCGCCCAGTCGGATGGCGTCAACTCGGCGAGGCGACCGGCGAGGCTCCTGCGCTGCGTGTACAGCGCCTCGCGCATCACCTCTGGGCCGCAGCTCAATCCCGCCCTCTCGGTGAGTGTCAGCCGGCTCGAATCAACGCTCACGAAGACTCCGCTCGTTTTCTCGGGGGTGCGCAGGGTATCCGGCCGGATTCGCGTCTGTCGAGGATCTTCGCGGCCATCCGCTCGTCGAACGCGTCACCCGAGGAAGTCCGCTGGATTACCCCTTCCGCCGCTGTCGAGCCGCCTCCCCGATCACAGGTGAAGCGACGTCGTCGGCCGCCGAGCGCGATCGTCAGTCCAGGACCGCGCCGCAGGTGATGTTGAGCACCGTCCCCGTCATGGTGCGTCCCCAGTCGGAGGCGGCGAAGACGGCCACGTTGCCGACGTCCTCCAGCGACGCCGCCCGCCCGACCAGGGTTTGCCCCACGATGTCCCGCACGATGTCCTCGCGCTCGTCGAGGTGGGCGGGGATCGTCTCCGGCAGGCCACCGGTCCGCAGGGTGACGACGCGAATCCCGTGAGGGCCGAGCTCGACGGCGAGCTGGCGTCGCATGGACTCGACCGCGTCCAACGAGGTGAGCAGACCTCCCAGGTTGTAGCGTCGCGTCGCGCTGTGGTCGCCCGCCCCGCCGAAAAACATGATCACGCCCGACCGCCGCCCGATCATGTGCCGGGCGGCCGCGCGCGAGGTGAGGAGTTTTGAGCGTACGGCGGTCACGACCGGGCTCAGGTAGTCCTCCAGGGACATGTCGACCATCGGCGTCCCCTGCACGTCCGTGTCCGCGATCACGTTGAGGGAGACGTCGATGCTTCCCGCCTCCGCCGCGACGGCGGCCGCGTGCTCGTCGACCGACCTCTCGTCCAGCGCGTCGACCTCGGCGGTCTCGGCCGCGCCTCCCACGGCACGGATCCGGTCGGCGACCCTCTCCAGGGTCGTCAGGGTCCGTCCGGCGAGAAAGACGCGTGCCCCCTCGCGGCCGAACGCGCGGGCGACGGCACCCCCGACCGAGCCGCCTCCGCCGTAGATGATCGCGTTCTTGCCCTTGAGCGACATGGTCCGCCTCCTGTGTGTCGAATGGGTGGTGTCGCCGCGTACAACCCGTGGAGGGCGCCGAACTCATCGCCCGGCGTCGAGATTCCGCCCGACACCGAGACTGCCCGGCGTCGAGACCGCCTCATGGTGGGATCATCCGGCGCCCAGACCGCTTCACACTGAGACTGCTTCACCCGAGACCGCTTCACACCGCGATCGCCTCATGCCGGAAGCGGTGGGCGCCGGATCAGTCCGCGATCTCGCCAGGGAGGCCGAACATGGGGAAGATCTCCGGCGTCAGGAACGAGACGATCTCGGCGATCCTCGTACCCCGCAGTGTGAGCAGGTCGAGCCCGGTCGCGGCGTGGACCTTCCTGCCCTCGTCCCACATGTAGGTGCCGAACGCGAGCTGCCCGTTCGCGTACGTCGGCAGGAAGCGCCACCGGCCGGTCAGCGGTCCCTCGATCAGGAAGGCCCTGATCCTCTCGTGCCCCTCGTACCATTCCGTCAGCGGCGGCATCGCGTATCTGGCGTCGTCGGTCAGCATCGCCACGATGGCCTCGACGTCTCCTGCCTCCCACGCGGCGGCGTACCGATCCGCGATCTCCCGGAGCTCCTTCCCGTCCGGGGAACGCCGGTCGATGTCGGGAAGCCGTGGGCCGATCACCTTGCGGGCCCGCTGCAGCGCGCTGTTGACCGAGGCGACCGTGGTCTCCAGCAGGTCCGCGACCTCGCGTGCCGAGAACCCGAGGACCTCACGCAGGACCAGGACGGCCCGCTGGCGAGCCGACAGGTGCTGGAGCGCGGCGACGAAGGCGAGTTCCATGCCTTCGCGGGCCATGTAGCGGGCCTCGGGGCCCGGTCGCTCGTCGGGGTACGGCTCGATCCACGAGGTCTCGGCGAGCGGCGCGGCACCCGGGCCGAAATCGGTGGGGAGCTCCCGGCGGCCCCGGCGTTCGATCAGCGTGAGACACCTGTTGGTCGCGATCTTGTACAGCCACGACCGGATCGAGCCCCGGTCCTCGAACCGCTCCAGGCTCCGCCAGGCACGCACCAGCGTCTCCTGCACGGTGTCTTCGGCATCGTGGACCGATCCGAGCATCCGGTAACAGTGCGCGTGCAGCTCACCGCGGAACGGCTCGACCAGCTGCCCGAACGCGTCGGGGTCACCCTTCCTCGCGGCGTCCAGAAGCCGCGCTCCGGGCGCGTCGAGCCCGGACTTCCCCTCGATCTCGCTCATCTCGCGGAACCTACCGGCGAGCCCTGACAGTTCGCCGGGCGGTGCTGCGAGGGGTCAGCAACGGTCGCGTTTGACGCAGGTGGTCGAGGCGTTGAAGAACTGCCAGATGCTGAACCTTCGTACGTAGAGGGGGGCGGAGGCTCGACCGAGCACCTTGATCCGCCTGATGCCGGTCTGCTTGTTCATCGTGACCTTCACGCACGTCAGGCACGCCCCGTGGTATCCCGGCAGGACGAAGCGGGAGATGGACGCGGCGCGGTGCCCCAGCCCTCGGTTGGAGAGTCCCAGCCCCACCTCCCGGTAGATGCGCCTCGACCCCTTGAGGTTGAACGCGCCGGAGCCGATGATCGCGTGGTTCGAGTTCGGGGGGCAGTGTACGAATATCCGGACGCTACTGGCCTGGCGGGGCCACGTGGGGACGACGCGGAGCGAAGGGACCTTTTTCAGCCACGGGGGGATGGTGTTCCTGCCGCCGAAGGGAGGCAGCCAGACCGTGCTCTTGGTCTTGCTCTTAATGGTCGCGGTCGCGGTCGCGGTCGAAGTGGCGTTCACGGTCGCGGTGGCGCTGGCGGTGGCACTGGGGGTTGCCGTGGCGAGGGGGGTGGGGGTGAGCGTGGGAGTCGGGGTGGGTGCGGCCTTGGCGCCGGCCGTGGCGGCCGGGGTGGGGACGGCTTTGACACTGTTCGTGGGGACGGGTGCGGGGGTGGGGGCGGCGTTGGCCGTGACGACGGGGGTGGGGAGGGCCTTGACGTCGACCCTGGTGGTCGGCGCGGGAATGGGCGGGGCGACCGGCCTGGCGGCGGGTGTGGGAGTGGGCGGGACGACCGGTTCGGCCGGGGTGCTCGGGGCCGCCATGAGAGTGGTGGCCACTCCGATCCGTATGGCGAGACGCATGCGCTCCTCCTGTCTGACGCCCGGGTCGCTGTACGGTCGTCACGTGGCGTGACGTGGGTGTCGGTGGAGGGGATCCGCCCGGCGGTACGAACCGGAGGGGAGCATCGCGCGTGCGCCCTGACCAGGCTGATCGTCTCGATTATGCCGGTTGTGACGCACAGTGGGGGGAGCCACGCTGGTACGGACCCGATCGTGGCCGTACGCGGGTATGGTCCGCTTCCCCGGTGGGCGACGTGTCCCGTGCCGGATGATCTGTACGATCCGGGTGGACGCACCGCTTCCCCAGCGGCGACGTATCCCGCGTCAGCCGGACACCGCGCGCAGCGCGCCCGGGCGGCGGCCGGTGAGGCGGTCGAGTGCGGCGGCGGTGGCGTCGTCCGCGGGGAGATGGACGATGAGGCGCTGGTCGTCGTCGGCGGGCAGTTCGAGGGTTTCGTACGCCAGGCGCAGCTCACCCGCGTCGGGGTGGACCAGTCGCGTGACGCCGCTGGACTTCGGGAGGCCGGGCAGGGTGTCCACCCGCCCGGCGAAATCCGCCCCGGCGGTGACGGCCAGCTCGTCGGCGAGTGTGGCGATGTGCCAGTCCGCCCTGAACGGCCCCTGCTTGAGCGCGGCGACCTGTTCGTCGGCGACATGCTCCCAGTCGGGGTAGGCGGTCCGTGCCCGGCTGTCGGCGAACACGAAGCGGGCGAGGTTCGGCGGGCTGCCGTCCAGCAGGCCGATCGGCCGCGCCAGCCGGTCGTACCCCGTCGTCCAGGCGAGGATCTCGCTCAGCCGGTTGAGCAGCAGGGCGGGGGCGGGCTCCAGCCGGTCGAGCAGTGCCCGTACGGTGGGGCGGACCGCGCGGGCCGGCGTCGTCGCGCCCATGCAGGTGAAGCCGCCGTCGGCCGACTTGGAGAGCCGGTGCAGGTGGACGCGTTCGCTCGTGGTCAGCCGTAGCGCGGTGGCGAGCGCGGACAGTACGGGGGTGGACGGGCGGCGGTCTCGTCCCTGTTCGAGCCGGGTGAGGTATTCGACGCTGACTCCGGCGAGCGTGGCGAGCTCGGCCCTGCGCAGGCCCGGCGTGCGGCGGCGGGAGCCGGTGGGCAGCCCCACCTCGGCGGGGGTGACGGCTTCACGGCGGATGCGCAGGAACATGCCCAGCTCGTTGTCGCTCACGTTTCGAACGTAACAGCCGTGGCCGCCGTGGTCGTGGCCCTGTCACTACCAGCCTTGGCCCGGTCTTCCCGGTCTCCACGCCGCCCGGCAGGTTGGGGGACGTGATCTTCCGGTCACCCATGAACCCCTATCTCCAGCAGGGAGCACAGACATGCCCAGTGAGACCCTCAACCTCACGGTGATCATCGGTAGCGTGCGGCAGGAAAGGTTCGGCCCCGTGGTCGCGAACTGGTTCACCGAGCGGGCCGAGCGGCACGGCCGGTTCGCGGTGGACCTCGTCGATCTGGCGGACACGCCCCTGCCGCTGGAGCTGCCGCCCCTGCCACCGGCGCTCGAACCCGACATGGCCCGCCCCGCCGAGATGGCGGACCTCACCCGGCGGATCGACGCGGCCGACGCGATCGTCGTGGTGACACCGGACTACAACCGCAGCTTCCCGGCCTCGCTGAAGGCCGCGATCGACTGGCACTACACCGAGTGGGCGGCGAAAGCGGTCGGCTTCGTCGGCTACAGCGGGGGGAGCGGCGGCCTTCTGGCGATAGAGCAGTTGCGGCAGGTCTTCGGTGAGTTGCACGCCCACACGGTCCGCGACTACGTCAGCTTCCCCCGGTACTTCGAGCTGTTCGGCCCCGACGGCGACCTCAAGGAGCCCGAGAGGTACGACGCGGCCGCGAAGGCGATGCTCGACCAGCTTCTCTGGTGGGGCTCGATCCTGCACGACGCCCGGCGCGACCGCCCGTACGGCGCCGAGGGGTAGGGCCCCCTCGAACAGCCGTTCGCCGTACGGGTTGGGAACCCCCGGGGCCGGCCGATGGGGCGGGCCGGCCCCGGGGGTTCCCGGGTGTCATCGGTGAAGCAGCTCGAACAGCGTGAGCCACCGGTCAGGATGGACGAACGCCACCACGGTGTCACGGTCGACCCGCGCCTCCGCGAACGCGGCGTCGACCCGGTGGGGCGCGTACCGCATCCGCAGCGAGGCGTGCAGCGAACCGCCCAGCCCGGTGAAGCCGTACTCGACGAACTCCCGCCAGGCCGCGTCCCGGCCGCCGGGCAGCAGCGGGACGGGACGCGACTCGATCCGCAGGATCGCGGAGTCGACGGCGGGCACCGGCCGGAAACTCGCGCGGCCGACGTGGCCGGCCAGTTCCCAGGAGTGGCCGGGCCACGTCAGCACGGTCAGCCTGCTCCAGCGGCCGAAGTCGCCGGAACGTTTGCGCGCGTACTCCAGCTGGGTGAGCAGGGTCGCCGAGGTGAGCGCGGGCGCGCGCAGGCACCAGTCGACGATCTTCGAGGTGATCGAGTACGGGATGTTCCCGGCGACCGCGAACGGCTCGCGCGGGACCCGCGCGGCCAGGAAGTCGCCCCTGACCACCTCGATCCGGTCGTCGTCGCGGGTGCGGGCGGCGAGTTTGCCCGCGTGCAGCGGGTCGATCTCGTACGCCACCACCCTGGCGCAGCTTCCGGCGAGGGCGAGGGTGAGAGCACCCTCTCCCGCGCCGGGCTCCAGGACCAGCTCGTGCGATCCTGCCGCCTCGGCCATCCGCCGCACGGCGTGCGGATCGACGAGGAAGTTCTGCGAGAGGGTGCGTCTGGCGCGGTCGCGGTCACTGCGGCCACCGCCGTTTTTGACCTTTCTCTGGGTGTGTGAATGGTTTCCGTGCGCGAAGGAGTGCGCCACAGCTTTTCGCCCTTTCGGGTCCGAGGTGAAGGAAGGTCTCGGAGGCCCTGGGCGCGCGTAGGGAACGCGTGAAGAACGGAAGGAAGGTGAAGGTCCCCTAGCGGGCCGGAGGCCGGCTGTGGCGGGGACGGATCACGTAGCCGGCCGTCTGGCAGGCGAAGTACAGGCACATGGCCCTAGACGGTACGACCCGTCTCGTGTCAGCACAACGGGTTTTTCCTTCGGCGCGGCACACCGGGGTCGGCTCGGGAAAGGGCGCCCCGGCGCCTCGCGGGCGACGAGGGGGTCGGCGTGGGCGGCACGGGCGGCACGGCCGGGCGCGGTGAGGGGGCCGCCCGCGCCGCGCGTCACGACGGGGAGGGCGTGCCGCGCGAGATGCGGTCGCGCAGCCAGTGGTAGGAGGCCTTCGGGGTGCGCGTACCGGTGGGGAAGTCGACGTGCACGAGCCCGAAGCGCTGGCTGAAGCCCTCGGCCCACTCGAAGTTGTCCAGCAGGGACCAGACGTAGTAGCCGCGCACATCCACCCCCTCGGCCCGCGCCCGCTCGACGGCCTCGATGTGGCCGTCGAGGAAGGCGATCCTGTCCTGGTCGTCCACGGTCCCGCCGGGGCCGGGCTCGTCGGGCTGGGAGCAGCCGTTCTCGGTGACGTAGACCGGCGGGAGTGCGTCGCCGTACCGGGCTTCGAGGCCGCAGAGCAGCTCGCGCAGGCCGTCGGGGACGACGGGCCAGCCGAAGGCGGTGGTGGGGTAGCCGGTGACGCCCACGTCCTCGAAGGGGAGGCCCTCGCCGCTGGGCGCGGCGATCCGGGTGGGGTTGTAGTAGTTGATACCGATGCCGTCGAGGGGCGCGCCGATCAGTTCCAGGTCGCCGTCGCGCACACAGTCGAGGCTCACCCCGTACGCGGACAGGTCGGGATAGGCGCCGAGGAGTACGGGGTCGTTGAACAGGCGGTTGTGCAGGGTGTCGTAGGCGTCGGCGGCGGCGAGGTCGGCGGGGTCGGGGGAGGCGGGCCAGACCGGGGTGCAGTTGTTGGTGATCAGGACCTTCTCCGCGCCGCGCGCCCTGAGCTCCCGCACGGCCAGGCCGTGCCCGAGCAACTGGTGGTGGACGGCGGGTAGCGCGTCCAGGACGAGGGTCCTGCCGGGGGCGTGGGTGCCCAGGGCGTAGCCGAAGACCATGTGGATGAAGGGCTCGTTCAGGGTGATCCACAGGGGGATCCGGTCGGCGAGTCTGTCGGCCACGGCCGCGGCGTACTCGGCGAAACGGTAGGCGGTGTCGCGGTTCAGCCAGCCGCCCTCGTCCTCCAGGGGCTGGGGCAGGTCCCAGTGGAAGAGCGTGGCCGCGGGGACGATGTCCTTCTCGTGGAGCGCGTCGGTGAGCCGGTCGTAGAAGTCGAGGCCCGCCCGGTTGATCGCGCCCCTGCCGTCCGGCTGGACGCGTGGCCAGGCGATGGAGAAGCGGTAGGAGTTCACCCCGAGATCGGACAGCAGCGCGATGTCCTCCGGCCAGCGGTGGTAGTGGTCGCAGGTCACGTCGCCGGTGTCACCGTCGCGGACGCGGCCGGGCCGGTGGGAGAAGGTGTCCCAGATCGAGACACCTCGCCCGTCCTCGGCGACGCCGCCCTCGATCTGGTAGGACGCGGTCGCCGTACCCCACAGAAACATCCCGACCTCCAGATAGCGCGAGTCTGGCTCATGTTAATCCCTCGGTCTGTCCGTGGGGGATGATGGGGAGATGACGAACGTCTCCGGGGGAACGCTTCGCCGTCGGCCCGCCCAGCGCCGCAGCCTGGAACGGGTGGAGCGCATGCTGGACGAGTGCGCGCGACTGCTGGACGAGGTCGGCTACGAGGCGCTGACCACCAAGGAGGTCGCGCGCCGCGCGGAGGTGCCCATCGGCACCTTCTACCAGTTCTTCCCCGACAAACAAGGACTCGTACGCGCGCTGGCGCTGCGCAACCTGGAGGCGTTCCTCGGCCGGGTCACGGCCAGGCTCTCCGAGGTGCGGCTGTCGGAGTGGACGGAGATGGTCGACCTCGCGATCGACGAGTTCGTCGCGATGAAGCGGTCCACGCCGGGCTTCGGGGTCGTCGACTTCGGCGAGGTGCTCGCCGCCCCCGGCGGTCCCGCCGTCAAGGGGACCAACCGCATGCTCGACGCCGCGCTGGAGAACAACGCCATCGTGGCCGACCGGCTCCGTACGATCATCGTCGAGGTGGTCGGCACCCCGATCGGACCCGAGCTGGACCGGGTGCTCTTCGTCGCGGTGGAGGCCGCCGACGCGGTGCTCAAACTCGCCTTCCGCTCCCTGCCCAACGGGGATCCCGACCTGATCGTCGAGTGCAAGCACCTGGTCCGCCGCTACCTGTCGGCGCACCTGCCCCAGGACTGACCCGCCCTCCCCGTCAGCGGGCGGCCTCCAGGCGGGCGCGGTGCTCGTCGTCGAGCTTGAGGTCCAGGGCGCCCAGGGCCTCCTCCAGCTGGGCGGTGGAGGTCACGCCGACGATCGGGATCGTCTTCACGTCACCGCCGATCAGCCAGGCCAGCACCACCTGGTTGACGGTCGCGTTCAGCTCACCCGCGATCTCCCGCAGCACGGCGAGCCCGCGGGTGGTGCCCGGGTGATCATAGATGTCCTGGATCGGGCGGTCCTCGCGGGTGTAGGCGCCGAACATGAGCGTGTTGTACGCCCACAGGGTGAGGTCGGACTCCGAGCGCAGATAGTCGAGCATGTCGTCCTGGGCCAGGACGTGGCCCCCCTCCCGCAGCGACACCCCGGGCCGGGGGCGCAGGTAGGTGTGGCGGAGCTGCACGTTCGTGTAGGGCGGCCAGCCGTTCGCCCGCGAGACGGCGCGGGCGCGCTCCAGACGCCAGGCCGGTACGTTGCTCGCGCCGATCTCGCGGACCTTGCCCGCCTGGGCGAGCTCGGCGAAGGCGCCCAGGGTCTCCTCCAGGGGAACGGAACGGTCTTCGAGGTGCGCCCAGTAAACGTCGACGTGGTCGGTGCCCAGCCGTCGCAGGCTGCCCTCGGCGGCGGCGGCGATCACCGGGGCGGACAGGCCCTCGGCGGAGTCCAGGGTCCGGTCACCGGGGACGGTCGGCCGCCCGCCGCACTTGGTGCTCAGCAGTATCCGGTCGCGGTTGCCCCGGGCGGCCAGCCATCGGCCGATGGCGAGCTCGCTCTCGTCGCCGGTGGCGCCCTCGTTCCAGAACGGGTAGTTGTTCGCGGTGTCCAGCAGGGCGCCTCCGGCGTCGACGAACCGGTCGAGGATCGCGAAGACGGTCTTGTCGTCGACCGTCGTGCCGAAGGGGATGGTGCCCAGAGCGAGGGGGATGTGAGTCATGGGCACCACCTTGAATGCTGGAGTGAACTCCAGGGCAAGTGGATGGCCGGGAAATGATGGAGAAAAATTGTTTGTGATGGCCAAGAGGGCATAGGTAGGGTTATGCGTGGTTTATCCCCTGGCTTCTCCGCAGGTGGATATGCCAAGGCTCTGAGCCGGTGTGGGCACACCGGATCGGGGCCGTTTTTGGTTGTGCCGATTCGTCGGTGGCGACAGGTCGGCAGGGGCGACTTTTCGGTTAGGCGGTTATTCGATGGGGGCCACGAGTGTGAGTGTGTACACACCGAGACAGGTGGTGGAGGAGACCGGCTTCAGCCTCGACACGCTCCGCTACTACGAGCGGATCGGGTTGCTTGAGTCGATCGACCGCAACGCGGCCGGGCAGCGCAGGTTCACCGAGAAGGACGTCGGCTGGCTCGGTATGGTCCGCTGCCTGCGCGACACCGGCATGCCGATCGCGGAGATGATCCGCTTCGCGGAGATGATCAGGGAGGGCGACCACACGGTCCACGACCGGATCGCGCTGCTCGAAGCACACGACCGGCGGGTGCAGGAGCAGGTCGAGAACCTGCGCGAGCAGCAGCGGGCGATCCGGAACAAGATCGCTTACTACCGCTCGGTGGCCGACTAGAAATCGCGGGGCCCGCCCCGGCGGGAGGTCGGGAACCGCGCGGCCCGCGTCGGTGGTCAGGCGGGAGGTCGCGCGGCCCGCGTCGATCCGCTCTCCCCGAGAACCGCGCGGTCCGCGTCGGTCCGCGTTGATCCGCGTCGCCCCGCGCCGTCGGGGGCCGCGTGTCCGGGTCGGTGGAGAGCCGTACGGCCGCGCGGTCCGCGTCGGCGTGACCCCTGAGGTATATGGCCGTTCAGAAGTCGTACGACGGCTTTGCCCCCGGTCGAGGTGCCCTTTTCGGTCCGGCTGTTAAACCGGTATCGAGGTCGGGTGTCCGGGGAGGGGTCATGATCGCACCGCGGGCACGCCGGATCAACATTCCGCTGCGTCACGTCGCCCTGATGTGCGGGGGGATGCTGTTCGCCCTTCTCGCCAGCGTGACCTACCTCCAGGCGCTGGACTCCGAACGGCTCAACGAGGACCCGCGCAACCGGCGGACGATGATCGCGCGCTTCGAGAACCCCCGGGGCAGGATCCTGCTCCGCGACGGCACGGTCGTCGCGACCAGCCGCAAGGCCAGGAACGCCGCCTACCGATACCGAAGGGTCTATCCCGGCGGTCCGCTCTACGCCACGATCACCGGGCACTTCTCGCTCCGCGGCACCGGCGGCGTCGAGCAGGCCGAGGAGGCACTGCTGTCGGGGAAGGACCCCCGGGTGAGGGTGCACGGGCTGGTCGAGGGCACTCGCGACGGCGCCACACTCAGGCTCACCGTCGACCGCGGTGCCCAGCGGGCCGCCTACGACGGGCTGCGCGCCACGGGAAGGCCCGGTGCCGTTGTCGCGATCGATCCTCGCACCGGCGCGATCCTCGCCATGGTCTCCCTGCCCTCCTACGACCCGAACCTCTACGCGAGCTTCGACGCGGCCATGCTCGACATGACGGACAAGCGGCTGCGGGGCGACCCCGCGGACCCGCTGCTGAACCGGGCGATCCAGCGGACCTACCCGCTGGGATCCACCTTCAAGGTAATCACCAGTGCGGCGGCGCTCGGCTCGGGGCGGTACGACCTCGACACCCGCGTCGGCGCCCCGAGGTCCTTCCACCTCCCCGGCACCGGCACCCACCTGCGCGACGGCCGCGCCGCCTGCGGCGACGTCGACCTTCCGCTGCTCCAGGCGTTCAGGCTCTCCTGCGACACCCCCTTCGCGAAGATCGGGATCGACCTCGGCCAGGACGCGCTGCGCGAGCGGGCGGAGGCCTTCGGGTTCGACACCGACGACCTGGAGGTGCCCATGCCGGTGACCAGGAGCGTCTATCCCTCCGAGCTGGACGACGCGCGGACCGCGATGTCGGCCCTGGGGCGGTCCGACGTCCGGGCGACCCCGCTCATGATCGCGATGATCGCGGCGGCGGTGGCCAACGACGGCTCGCTGATGCGCCCCCACCTCGTGGACGAGGTCCGCCTCGCCGACGGCGCGGTGATCGACGTGACCGAGCCCTCGCCGTACCGCCGCGCGGTCGGCGCCGAGGAGGCGGAACGGCTCACGGAGATGATGATCGCCGCCACCGGCAGGGAGGGAACCGGCGCCGCCGCGGCCCTCCGGAGGATGAAGGGCGCGGGGAGGACCGGCACGGCGGAGAACGTCCCCCCGGGGGAGGACCACGCCGTCTTCAGCGGCTTCGCCCCCGCGGTCTCCCCTCGGATCGCCGTCGGAGTGCTGGTCGAGGGCGGCGGCCCCGACAGGCGGGCGGCATCGATCGCGAGGGGCGTGATCGAGGCGTTCCTCGGCGGTCAGGCCGAGTAGGCCCTCGCCTGGAGGCCGTAGAGGTCGGCGTAGAGGCCGTCCAGATCCATGAGCTCCTCATGGGTGCCGTGCTCGACGACCTCGCCGTGGTCGAGGACGTAGATCCGGTCGGCGTAGCGGACGCTCGCCAGCCGGTGGGTGATGAGCAGCACGGTGCGCCCGTCGGCGTGCTGCCGGATGCGTTCGAACAGGGCGTGCTCGGCGCGGGCGTCCAGGGCGGCGGTGGGTTCGTCGCAGATCAGCAGCGGAGCGTCCCTGTGGAACCCCCGGGCCACCGCGATCCGCTGCCACTGGCCGCCCGACAACTCCTGGCCGTCCTTGAACCGCCGGTCGAGCAGGGTGCCGTAGCCGTGCGGCAACTCGGCCACCACCTGGTCGGCGCCCGCGACCTCGGCCGCCGCGACGAGCGCCGGCTCTCCCTTGTCGGTGCCCATGCTGATGTTGTAACGGGCGGTCAGCGGCCAGCGCGTGTGGTCCTGGGCGATGACCGCGATGCGATTGCGCAGCTCGTCGGGGTCGACGTCCGCCAGGTCCGTGCCGTCCCAGCTGACCCGGCCACTGTCCGGTTCGTACAGACCCGACAGGATCTTGGCCAGCGTGGTCTTGCCGGAACCGTTCTCCCCGACGAGGGCGATCACCTCCCCCCTGCCGATGGTGACCGTGAGCCCCCGGAGCGCGGGCTCCGCGGCTCCCGGGTAGGTGAAGACGACGTCCTCGGCGGTGATCCGCTCGAAATCCTCCGGCGCCCGCGCCGGGCGTCCGGCGGGCAGCCCGCTCTCGGTCTCGGCACAGAAGTCGAGGAAGTCGGTGAAGTACAGGCCCTCCTCGTAGAGGCGGTTCGTGGCGTGCATCAGGTTGGCGAGGTAGGTCTGGCCGGAACGGATCGCGAGCACCGCGGTGCCCGCGACCGCGAGAGGGACCGCGCCCACCGCGAGCAGCACGCCCAGGGCGACGTAGACCACGGCCGTGCCGACGCCGCCCAGCGCCTCGCCCACCACCCGCGCGAGGGCCTGGCGCCGTGCCAGTCCGAGCATCACGTTCTGCTCGGCCGTCGCCACCGCGTCGTACATCCGCATCAGGAAGCCGCGCATGGTGAACGAGCGCACCTCCGCGGCCGGCTCACGCTCGGCCAGCAGCTCCGCGATGATCCACTTACGGCGCCTGGCCGGGATCAGGGCGTACATCGTCGTGTAGCGCATGCGCGCCGCGCGGACCGCCGCCCACGCGTCGGGGAGCACCGCCAGCACCAGCAGAGGCAGCAGGACCGGGTGGAGCACCCCCAGCACGCTCGCCGCGGCGACGATGCCGATGAGCGCGGTCAGCGTGTTGATCGCCGTGCTCACCACCTCGTCCGCGACGCCGACCCCACGCGACCTGGCCCGCTGGAGCGCGTCGTGGAATTCGGGGTCGTCGAAGGACGCGAGGCCGACCCGGCTGGTCAGCCCGTACAGACGTTCCTCGGCGATCCGGCCGACCTGGGGTTCCAGCCGCGACTGTGCCCAGCCCGCGCCCGCCTGCGTGAGGGTGCGCAGCGTCGCGGCGACACCCACCAGGATCAGGCTGGGCAGGGCGGCCCGCACCCGCTCGGGGGTCGGTCCCGCCTCGAACAGCGCCGACAGCACCCCCGTCGTGGCGAACAGTCCGAACGCGGTGAAGATCCCGCCCAGCAGGCTCAGGGTGATCGCGACGACGGTGTCACGGGGGCCGGCCAGCCACGCCAGTCTGACGGCCTGCGACACCAGCGCGGGAAGCCTGCGGGCTATGGTCAGGAAGCCGACCTTCGTCATCTTGTCGGTGTGGGCGTACCAACCGGAGACGCTGATCTCGCCGATCTCTGGAGCCGGGTCGGCCGGGGAGTCTGTCATGGGAGCAGTGTGAGTCGACGCACCGGTGATGGCCATCGGATGGCCGAGGGCGGCCAGGGCTGGGCAGGATAATCCATAGCTAGAAAAGATTCTAAGAGTTGGGCATGGTTCGGTAATTGATGTCACACTTTCTGTGACGGTTCTACCCGCGACCTCTTTAAGAGCCGATGACCCAGGACACCGCACACGCCTCCCTCACCGGAGGCAATCTCCCCCTCGAACCCAACGGTTTCGTGGGGCGTGAAGCCGACGTGGAAGAGCTCATCGACCTGCTGGGCGTCGCCCGGGTGGTGACGCTCTGCGGTGCGGGTGGCATCGGCAAGAGCAGGCTCGCGGTCCGGGTCGCGCGCCAGGTGGCGGAGGATTTCCCCGGCGGCGTCTGGCTGGTCGAGCTGGCCGACGCGGTGCGCGGCGACCAGATCGAGCCCCGGGTGGCCGCCGTGCTCGGGGTGAAGGCCGAGCCGTCCCGCGCGCTGGCCGACACCCTGATCGACGCGCTCGGCGACCGGCGGCTGCTGCTCGTCATGGACAACTGCGAGTCGCTCATCGAGGAGGCCGCGAGGTTCTGCCGCGCCGTGCTCACCGTCTGCCCCGACGTGCGCGTGCTCACGACCAGCCGCGAGCCGCTCAGGGTGGCGGGGGAGACCGTGTGGCGGGTGCCGCCGCTCACCCTGCCCAGAAGCGGCGGCCACGACCTCGGCACCGGCGAGGCGGTGCACCTCCTCCTCAACACCAGCGAGGCGGTGCGCCTCTTCGCCGACCGTGCCACCGCCGCCTCGCGGGCCTTCTCCGTCACCGAGCAGAACGCGGCCGACATCGTCGGGCTCTGCGAGGCGCTCGACGGGATGCCGCTCGCGATCGAGCTCGCCGCGGCCCTGTGCAGGGTGCTGACCGTGGAGCAGATCAACGCCAGGATCAGGGACAGGTTCCGGCTGCTGTCCGCGGGCGACAGGACGGCCCCGGCCAGGCAGCAGACGCTCAGGGCCACCGTCGACTGGAGCTACCAGCAGCTCAACGAGCCCGAGCGGATCCTGCTGCGCCGGCTGGCGGTCTTCACCGGCGGGTGGACGCTCGACATGGCCGAGCAGGTCTGCGCGGGTAACGCGCTGTGGGCCGAGGACGTCCTGGGGGTGCTCTGCGACCTGGTCGACAAGTCGCTGGTCCTGGCCGACGCCCAGGTGGCCGGCGAGACGCGTTACCGCATGCTGGAGACGATTCGCGAGTACGCCGTCGAGCAGCTCGACGCCTCGGGCGAGGAGCCCGAGTTCCGGCGGCTGCACCGCGACCACATGATCGAGGTCGCCGCCAGGATCCACCGGACGATCGTCAGGCGCCCCCGCCCGACCTGGCCGGAGATCTGCCCGATGCTGGTCATGCTGGACGAACTCCAGACCAACGTGTGGGCGGCGGTGCGCTGGTCGGTCGAGTCCGCGGGCGACCCGGAGAGCGCGCTGCGCCTCCTCGTCCTGCTGCGCTGGCCGATCATCGCCGGAGGGAGGTTCACCCCGGCCGACAAGTGGCTCGACCGCCTGCTCGACGCCGCCCCCGAGGAGCTGACGCCGTGCGTGCGCGGCGACGCCCTCGCGCTGCGCGGGCAGGTGGCCTTCGGGCAGGGCGACCCCGACACCGCGCAGATCGCCTGCACCGCCGCGGTCGGCCTGTGCCGCGAGGCGGGCCTGTACGGGCCGCTCAGCGGCGCGCTCGCCATCCTCGCCTGGGTGGCCATCTACCAGCGGCGCCCCGAGAGGGTCAGATCCCTGCTGGATGAGGCGCTGGAGGCCGTACGCACGGTCGACGACCCCTGGCACGAGACGGTCATCCGTTCCATGGAGGGCACGTTCGCGCTGTCCGAGGGCAGGGCGAAGGAGTCACAGCGATCCTTCGAGGCCGCGCTCGCCATCGCCCACGAGCTCGACAACCACTGGGCCGCGCCGGTCGCCCTCATCGGCCTGGCCCAGGTCGCCTGGCTCCGCGGCGACCTCGTCGAGGCCCGAGCCCACTACGAGCGCGCCCTCGACATGCTCCAGGACATCACCGCCCACTGGCAGGCGATCACCTGCCTGTCGGGGCTCGGCAGGATCGCGCTGGCCCAGGGAGACCTCCCCACCGCGCGGGTCAGGCTGATCGAGAGCCTGAGACTCTGCATCGGGACCGGACAGCGGCTCGGCGTGGCCCGCCGCATCGAGACGCTCGCGCAACTCGCGCTCGCCGAGGAGGACGACCGCCGGGCGGTGCGCCTGGCCGGGGCCTCCGCCGCGATCAGGAGCGCGATGAGCGGCGCCGTGCTGCCACCCGGGTTCGGGGCGCGGATGGAGGAGCTGCTCCAGCCCGCCCGTGCGCGCCTCGGTGACGCGCTCGTCGCCCAGCTGTGGGCGCACGGCCAGGAGATGTCCCAGGAACAGGCGGTCCGCTACGCGCTGCAGTTCGACGAGCCGTCCGAGACGCCCGTACTGCTCGGCAAGCATCCGGTCGCGGCCCCGCTGACCACGCTGACCTGCCGCGAATGGGAGATCGCCGAGCTGATCGCGAGGGGGATGAGCAACAAGGCCATCGCCGACGAGCTGGTGATCAGCCCCGCCACCGCCGCCAGGCACGTCGCCAACATCCTGGGCAAGCTCGGCTTCTCCTCCCGGACCCAGGTGGCCACCTGGGTCATCGAGCAGAACCGCTCCTAGGCCGCGCGTTCACGCGTCCCGTCCGGCGGGCGTGCAGCTCTACATACCCCGGGCTACACATTCGTGGGCGTGAAGATACATCTCCGGATACGCAGTCCGGTGCATGTGTCGTGCTCACCGCGCGCCATACGTTTTCCTGGTGTTCGACCGATGACGTCCAGCCTTCCGCACCGTGCCGGTCACAGTTCCGGTCCGGGACGGCAGGTCCACACCATCCCGGGCGTCTCGGTCGAGCACGTCGCGGACGTCGCGTGTCCCCGTTGATGGCCCGGGTCCCCTCGGAGGGGTGGGGACCTGGGGCATGGGCCATGCGACAGCGGGCTCGAGTCGCGCAGGGCTCGGGCCCGCCCATCGCGTCTCCGTTTCCACGGAGGCCACGGAGGTTCACGACGGAGGTTCACGACGGAGGTTCACAGAGGCCGGGGAGTCGGCGGACCGGTCGCATCGGGGGTTTCGAGCGCGAGGAGCGGTTTCAGCGGTTTCATCGGAGGCGGAGCCCGTGGCCCCGACGCCCGCCGGGGGGCAGGGGATTCGGAGCGGAGGCACGTTTTCATCGGGGATTCGGAGCGCGGGGAGCGGTTTCATCGGGGGTGCGGACCCGCCGACCGGGTGCGCGCCGGGGGCAGGGGGCCGAATACACAGTCATCTACATACATCTACGGATGCCCGCGCGGATGGAACGGCCCTACCGTCGGCGGCATGAGACCCACCTCCCCGTCAACCAGCTGCACCCTCACCGAAGCGGTGTTCGGCTACGCACACGGTCGAGGTGATCGACCCGCGCTGATCGACCTCGGTGCCGGGGTGGTGTACGGCTATCGCCGGCTGGCCGCGGAGGTGACGCGGGGAGCGTCGGGCCTGGTGAGGCGGGGAGCCAGACGGCGCCAGGTGGCCGGGATCCACGTGGACAGCGCGGTGGCCCAGACACTGGCGGTGCACACGGTCATCGCGGCGGGAGGGGTGGCGGCGCCGATCACCTCCGGATGCGAGGAGATGGCCGACCTGCTGGCCGAGTGGGACGCGCGGCTGCTCATCACCACCCCGCGCCTGGCGGACGTGTCGTTGCGGGCCGTGGAGGACTCGCGGGTCCGGCAGGTGATCGCGTTCGGTCAGGCCCGTGACACCGTCGACTTCGCCGACCTGCTACTCCTGGAGCCCGTCCCGCTGCCCTTCCTCGATCCGGCGGTGCAGCCCGCCCTCCTGATCGACGACGGGGGGGTGCTCACCCACCACGACCTGATCACGCGGATGAACACCCTCGACGAGGGTGCCGAGCTGGGCAAGTCCGACGTCCTTCTGGTGACCTGGCCCCTGGGGTGCAGCCTGGCCATGACGACGCTGATCGGGCTGGCGCTGATGCGCGGTTCCCTGGTCGTCGTAGCCCCTGGCCTCTCGTCCGACGAGCTGTCGGCGACGATCCACGACTTCGGCGTCACCGTCGTGGCGATGTCCGACGGAGCCGTCCAGCGCGTCTGACGGCGTCTCCGAGGCGACCTGCAGGTGGTCGCCGACCGTGTCCGGGCGCGTCCGATGGCCTCCTCGAGATGGCCTGGCAGGGGTTTGACCTGGCCTGATGCCCATCCGGCGGCGTGCGCCCCCGTTCCGCTGGGTAGTCAACGATCAGCCCGTTCGAAAAAAGGGGATCGTCTCCATGGCACGTGTTCTGATCACCGGCTCCACCGACGGCCTCGGTCTCATGGCCGCCCGGCTGCTGGCTCACGACGGCCATGACGTCACCCTGCACGCACGTAACGACACCCGCGCCGGTGACGCGCGCGACGCGCTGCCGGAGGCCGAAGCCGTCCTCATCGGCGACCTGACCACCATCGAGGGAATGCGGTCGGTCGCCGTCCAGGCAGGCAGGATGGCCCGCTACGACGCGATCATCCACAACGCCGCCGTCGGATACCGAGAGCCGAGCAGGATCGAGACCGCCGACGGGCTCGCCCACGTGTTCGCGGTCAACGTGCTCGCCCCGTACCTGCTCACGGCACTCATCGCCCCGCCCGCCCGGCTGGTCTACCTGAGCTCGGGCATGCATCGCGGCGGGGACACCGGTCTGGACGACCTCCAGTGGACCGCCCGGCCCTGGGACGGCTCGCGGGCGTACGCCGACAGCAAGCTGCTGGACGTCGTTCTCGCGTTCGCGGTCGCCCGCCGATGGCCCGACGTGCTGTCCAACGCGCTCGAACCCGGCTGGGTCCCGACGAAGATGGGAGGTCCGGGCGCGCCCGACGACCTCTCCCAGGGGCCGGTGACGCAGGCGTGGCTCGCCGTGAGCCAGGACCCCGAGGCCACCGTGACCGGCGGCTACTTCCACCACCGGAAACCGTGTTTCGTCCATCCCGCCGCGCGCTCGCCCGAGTTGCAGGACGGGCTCCTCGACGCGTGCGCCAAGCTGACCGGCGTCTCTCTCCCGTCGCACGCGGCATGAGCGTCCGGGGCATCGTGTTCCGTGTCGCGTTCCTCATCGTCTGATCGGCCGTCGGCTCCTCAAGACCGCAGCCTTGATGGGCTGACCAGGGAGTCGCCCAGCGCGGTGCGGTGGTACAGGACACCGCGACCGGTGCGGCTCCCGGTGACCAGGCCCGCCCTGCGCAGGGCGGAGATGTGCCCGCCCACGGTCCCCAGGCTCAGCTCCAGCAGGGACACGAGCTGGGTGGTGGTCGCCGGGGTCGCCAACTCCAGCAGGAGGCGGGTCCTGGTCCTGCCGATCAGTCCGGCCAGGCCGTCCGGCGTCTCGGGCGGGACGCCGGTGCCCCGAGCCGGATAGCTGATCGCATACGGCCAGTGGGACTCCAGGTAGGAGCCGATCCCGGTGGGGAACACGGTCGGTATGAAGAGCAGCCCGCGCCCGTCGAGCCGGTGGGTCTCCTCCTTCTCTCTGGAGAACACCTCGATGACACCGTCGGGACGCCACCGGACCCGGGGGTTGAGGTCGTCGAGTGCCGCGCCCCAGCCGTAGGTCGCCAGACGGCCCGCCCGCTGGACCACGTCCCGCTCCAGGATCGCGTGGAAGCGCGGCCACGCGGGGGAGACGATCTCCTGCCAGATCGCACTCAGCGCCTCGGCGAACAGTCGTACGACCTCCGGCGAGAACAGCACGTCCATGACGGGCCGGGGAAGGCGCGGCGCCCCCTCCAGGTTCCTGGTGATCTCGGCGTGTGCCCGCGCCACCGGGGTGGCCCGCACCACCGCGATCTCCGCCTCGAACGGGGTGTTCACGCCGGTCGGTGGCGGCGCGGGGAAGTCGGCGTTGTAGTAACGCTCACGGAACAGCGCCACCATGGGAACCAGCCCGGGGTGTGTGAGCAGCAGTCTTTCGTACGGCTCCCGCATCCTGGCGATCCACGCCCGCCACTCCCCGGCCTCCCGCCTGCCGGAGAGGATCCAGAGCGCGTGCTTGGTCACGATGAGCGGGGAGATGGCGAACCTGCTCGCCATGATGTCGTGCGGGGTGACCTCGATACGGAAGACCACTGGGCGACCTTTCGGATATATCCGAAAGCTTAGTCAGCCGTTCGGGCGTCTTCCACCATCGTGTCCATGACCACACAAGAGCGCGGCGCGACCTATACGGAGGTCTTCGCGAGCCGGGAGTTCCGTGTCCTGTTCGGAAGCTTCACCCTCCTGGTCGCGGGGGACCAGGTCAAGATGCTCGCCCTGTCGGCGCTGGTGTACGCGCGGACCGGCTCGCCGGGACTGTCGGCGGCGGCGTACATGGTGGGCTTCCTCCCCTACATCGTCGGCGGGACGTTCCTGCTCTCGCTGGCCGACCGGCTCCGCCCTCGCGCGCTGATGATCATCGGTGAGCTGCTGCGGATGGTGACCTGCCTGCTCCTCGCCTTCACCGGGCTGCCCGTCTGGGCGATGCTCGTCCTCGTTCTCGCCACCGGTCTGTTCTCGCCGGTCTTCGGGGCGGCGCGCAGCGCACTCCTGCCCGACCTGCTGCCCGGCGACGCGTTCGTCCTGGCCAGGTCGGTGCTGAACGTGACGGCCGCCGGGGCCCAGATCGGCGGCCTCGCGGCGGGCGGCGCCATCCTCGCCTTCGTCGGACCCGAGGGGGCGCTGACCGTCACCGCGGTGCTGTCCCTCCTGGCGGCCGCGGTACTGCGCTACGGCCTGCCCGACTTCCCCGCCAGGAACGCGAGGGACACCGGCTTCCCCGGCGCCGATACGAAGGACGGTGGCCCCTCCGGCGGTGGCCTTCCCGATGAGAACCTCTCCGATGGCGAGCTCTCCGACACGGGTATTCCAGGCGGCGGCTCCCTCACCGAGGAGACGGGCAGGGCGGATGCCCGGACCCGGGCGGATGGCGGTGCCGTACGGGAGACGCTGCGCGTCAACCGGGCCCTGCTGACGGACCCCCGCGTACGCGGACTGCTGCTCGCGCAGTGGCTGCCGATCTCGCTCATAGTGGGTGCCGAGGCGATGATGATCCCCTACCTGGGCAACACCGCAGGGTTCGCGCTCGCCGCCGCCTCCGTCGGCCTGGCGGCCGGAAACTTCGTCATCGGCCGGTTCGTCTCGCCCACCGGAAGGGAACGGCTGACGTTTCCCTTCGCGATCGTGTCGGGCGTCCCCCTGCTCGCCTTCGCACTCCAGCCGGGACTCGCCGGAGCCGCGCTGATCGTGATGCTCGCCACCGCGGCGTCGAGCGCCTGCCAGCTGGGGTTGCAGCGGTGGTTCGTGGACGCGGTGCCGGAAGCCGTGAGGGGGCAGGCCTTCGGCCTGGCCGCCGCGGGAATGATGACCGGCCAGGCCGTGGGCGGCGCCCTCGCCGGCGCCGCCGCCGAGCTGACCTCCCCGCACACGGCGATCGTCCTCATGGGAGCCGCGACCGTCCTCAGCTCCCTCGCCCTGCACCGCCCCCTGAGAACCGGTGGACAGCCGCCCGCATGACGATGCTCCGCCCCAGGAGACCGGGCATGGTTCGTCATCAACAGGGGGTCAGAGGTCGACGCTCTCGCCGGGGGTGAGGCGCCGGATGTCGGCCCCGAGTCGTTCGGCCTCACTGGCGAGCACGCTCTCCAGCACCTTGACGCCCCAGTCGTTGATCAGCCCGTCGTGGATCGCGTACGCGCGCCGGGGTGCCATCGTCCGCAGGTAGACGATCATGTCGGGAACCGTCATCCAGGGGGCCTGGCCGGGCACCAGCAACGTCGGCACGTCGACGACGGTGAGCGCGTCGCCGGGGTGGAAGACCTCCCCGTCGACGATGAACCCGACGTTGTCCACCGGTGGTACGTCGGGATGACTGAAGTGGTGTTTCTCTCCCACGACGGTCACCTCGAACCCGGCGACCGCCAGCACGTCCCCCGCACGCACGACCCGTACGCTGTCGCCCAACTCGGTCAGGTGCCGGGCCACGCCGGGGCAGGTGTGGACGACGAGACGCGGATTCTCGGCGACGGCCGCGCGCAGACGGTCGGGTTCGAAGTGGTCGAAGTGCTCGTGGGTGACGAGCACGGCCTCGGCCCCGGTGATGGCATCGACCTCGGGGGTCATCGCACCGGGATCGATGACGAGGCTCCGCCCGTCCTTCTCCAGCCGTACGCACGCGTGTCCGAGTTTGGTGAGTCTTATCGTCATGCGCCCATCCTGCTCACCCGTGGCGCCTCCTTGATCGGATCCGCCAAGGGCGAACGGGCGCCGACGGATCGTACGCGGAGACGGACGCCGGCCGGGTCAGGGGCGGGTCAGGCGGTCGTACACGGTCGCGGCCGTCACGCCGTAGGCCAGGTGGGGGACGATGTCGGAGACCCAGGACGACGCGTCCCACTCGCGCGGGTCGGTCAGGCGCAGCGCGGTGAGGGGGGCCACGCTCGCGGCCATCGCCATCGCCGACAGTCCCAGGGCGGCCAACGGCGGCGGAACGCGACGGTCTCCGGTCAGCAGGCCGTACAGCCCGCCGACACCCAGCCCCGTCGCGTACCCGAGCAGCGCGCCCATGCCCTCGCGCCTGCTGTCGGCGGCCTCCCCCGAGCCGAGGTCGGCACCCGCGCGGTCGGCCAGCTTGCCCGCGGCCTCGGCCGGCAACCCGCTCGCGGCCCGGCCACGTACGACCATGTCCAGATAACCGGCGATGTTCAGCGCGGTGGTGCCCGCCGCGCCGGCGAGGATCCCCGCCACCGGGCTCACGCTCATCGCCTTCCCGCCAGGCGCAGGCAGACCGGGTCGTGGACGTGCCCTGACCCCGTGGCGGTCCGGACCCGTGGCCGTCGCTGCGGAACGGCCGTCCTCCACCCCTGCGACATGCGTTTTCCCCCGAGTCGGCGACGAGGTCGGTATGCCCGCCGTCGTCACGGCCAACCCCGCGCCGGCCTGCGCCTTCGCGGGGCGGTGGGCAGCGGTGGGCAGCGGGGGGACAGCGAGGGACAGCGAGGGAAAGGGTCAGCGGTGGGACAGGGAACCGCTCCTGACGCCCGCCGCGTGCAGGTCGGTCTCCACCCGCGCGGCGGTGGCGAGCAACGGCGGGAGCAGATCGCGGCGGGCGGACTCCGGGGTCGTACGGCTCGCGTGCGAGGAGATGTTGATCGCGGCGCTCACCCGTCCCGAACGTTCCCTGACGGGGACGGCGATCGAGCGCAGGCCCTCCTCCAGCTCCTGGTCGACCATGGCCCAGCCCTGGGCGCGGATCTTTTCCAGCTCGGCCCCCAGGGCGGCGGGGGAGGTGATCGTGTTGGGGGTGAACCGGTGGAGCTCGACGCGCCCGAGGTAGGCGTCGAGGTCGTCGGGCGGCAGCCAGGCGAGCAGCACCCTGCCCATCGAGGTGCAGTGGGCCGGGAAGCGGGTGCCGATGTTGATGGTCACCCGCATGATCCTGCTGGTGGCCACCCGGGCCACGTAGACGACGTCCTCGCCGTCGAGCACCGCCACCGACGCCGACTCGCGCACCTCGGCGACGAGGCGTTCGAGGTGCGGCTCGGCCACCTCGGGCAACGAGAGGCCCGACAGGTAGGCGTACCCGAGATCCAGGACGCGGGGGGAGAGCGCGAACAGCCGCCCGTCGGTCCTGACGTAGCCGAGGTCGACGAGCGTCAGCAGGAACCGCCGGGCCGCGGCCCTGGTCAGGCCGGTCGCGCGGGCCACCTCGCTGAGCGTCAGCTCGGGGCTCGTCGCGCTGAACGCCTTGATCACCGAGAGCCCGCGTGCCAGTGACTGCACATGCTCCGAGCCACGGTCAATCGGTTCGGTCATCCCCGCCCTCCTCGTTCCCCTCGAAGTTTCCCCCGGACCTCAGCGCCGCCCGTGCCACCGCGAACGCCCGGTTGGCGGCGGGCACGCCCGCGTAGATCGCGGTCTGCAGCAGGACCTCCTTGATCTCCTCCTCGGTCAGGCCGATGCGGAGCGCGGCCCTCACGTGCATGGCCAGCTCGTTCTCGTGCCCGAGCGCGGCGAGCATCGCCAGCGTGACACAGCTGCGGGTGCGCCGGTCCAGGCCGGGGCGGGTCCAGATCTCGCCCCAGGCGTACCTGGTGATGAACTCCTGGAAGTCCGCGGTGAACGGGGTGGTCGTCGCGACGGCGCGGTCCACGTGCTCGTCGCCGAGCACGGCCCGGCGCGTCGCGTCCCCGGCCTCCCACCTGTTCGCCTCGCTCACCTCTCCGGTCTTCCCGCGCGTCCGCGCGTCCGCGTCGCTCATTCCTCGGGCCTCCCCGCGCTTCTGTCCGTCCGAGCCGCTCATTCCCGTGGGAATCCCGTCTGTGTTCCCGTATCCCCGGCTTCCCGTCCGCCCGCGCCGCTCATTTTCCGGTCTCCTGTCCGTTCGTGCCACTCGTCCGCGTTCCGTCCGCTCAGGTGCGGGCTCATGCGGTTCTCGTGGGCGGCGAGCGCCCGGTCGACGAAGACGGCGGCGGAGCCGAGGGCGCCCGCAGGGTCGAGGGCCGCGTCGATCTCCTCGGTGCTCAGACAGACACCGGGATCGGCGAGCAGGACCTCCCGCAGCTCCGAGCCCCCCTCGGCGGCGCGGGCGCAGGCGGCGTCCACCAGTCGCCGGGCCTCGGGGGTGCCTCCGAGCCGTACGACGACCTGCTCGGCCATGAGCAGCCCGCGGGTCGCGCCGAGGTTGGCGCGCATCCTCGCGACGTCCACGGTGAGGCCCTCCAGTACCTCGCGGAGCCAGGAGGCGGCGCTGCCGACGAGCCTGAGCAGCTCGCCCAGCGTCTCCCACTCGGCCTGCCAGGGGCCCGCCGCGCGCTCGTGCTCCTGGACCATGCCGTCGAGGATCGAGGCGACCAGCCCGGGGACGCGCTGGACACAGGCGAGTACGGACATCGAGCCCACCGGGTTGCGCTTGTGCGGCATCGCGCTGGAGGTGCCCCGGCCGGGACCCGCCGGCTCGGCGACCTCCGCCACCTCGGTCTGGGCGAGCAGCTTCACGTCGTTCGCCGTCTTGCCGAGCGTCCCGGCGACGGTGCCGAGTGCGCAGGCGAGCCGGGCCACCGGGGTCCGGTCGGTGTGCCAGGGGACGACCGGTTCGGCGAGTCCCAGCTCGGCCGCGAGGAGTGGCGGCACCTCGTGGCCCCGCCCGCCGAGGACCGAGAGGGTGCCCGCGGCCCCGCCGTACTGGACCGGCAGCGGCACCTGCGCGAGCCCGGTCCTGGCGTGGTCCAGCGCGCTCAGCCAGCCCGCCGCCTTCAGCCCGAACGTGATGGGTACGGCGTGTTGCAGCACGGTACGCCCGGCCATGACGGTGCCGCGGTGTTCGGACGCCAGTCGCGCGCAGGCGTCCGCGCAGGCCGACAGGTCGGTGAGGACCGGTGTGAGGGCGCGACGGGCGATCAGCATGGCCGCGGTGTCGTTGACGTCCTGGCTGGTGGCGCCGTAGTGGACGAACCGCCGCAGCTCCGGCTGGATCCGTTCTCGCAGGGCGGTGACCAGGGGGATGACGGGGTTGCCGGTCCGCGCGGCCTCGCGGCCCAGCTCGGCGATGTCGTACAGCTCGGGACGGCAGGCCGCGGCCAGCGCGGCGGGCACCTCGGCGGGGACGAGGCCGATCCCGGCCTGCGCGCCGGCGAGCGCGGCCTCGACGTCCAGCATGGCGGCGAGCCAGGCGACATCCGACACCCGCGCCGACGCCTCGCCCCTGGAGAACATCCCTGAGAACAGACCGGGGGGCGGGCCGGTGGGCGTGCGGGCCGCGTCGAGGATGTGGACGTCGTTCACGGTGGGAGGCTCCTGTCTGGGGGGCCTGGAGGTTGCTCTCCGGATGGTCGGTCCCTCGGTGATCGTTCCTTGACATATCCGACATAAGCGGCGTAGCTTCCGCGATACGCCTCGTTCGTTCAGGGAATCATTGTTCGCATAACGAACACTATCCCCTTGTCCTTTCCCTCGGGAGGTCCCGTGCCCCGTACGACCCTCATGGATGCGACGACGTGGACCGGGCAGGTCTTCGGGAACGGCTGGGTCACCTCGCACGCGGGCGACACGGCCGTGGTCGAGCCCGCCACCGGAGCCGAACTCGGCAGGGTCGGCGTGGCGGGGGCCGAGGACGTGGCGGCGGCGGCCGTGCTCGCCGTACGGGCGCAGCGGGAGTGGGCGGCGGCCTCCTTCGAGGAGCGGGCGGCCGTGCTGCGACGGGCCGGGAGGCTGTTCGAGGATCACGCGGAGGAGATCCAGGACTGGCTGGTTCGCGAGGCCGGGTCGATCCGCCCCAAAGCGGGTGTGGAGACGCACGTCGCCGCCCAGGAGTGCTACGAGGCCGCCGCGCTGGCGTCCCAGCCGCTGGGGGAGATCCTGCCGACCGTCAAGCAGCGGCTCAGCCTGGCCAGGCGGGTACCCGTGGGGGTGGTCGGCGTGATCGCGCCGTTCAACTTCCCGCTGATCCTCGCCATCCGTTCGGTCGCCCCGGCGCTCGCCCTGGGCAACGCGGTGATCCTCAAGCCCGACCCGCGCACCGCCGTCTCCGGGGGTGTCGCCGTCGCCCGCGTCTTCGAGGAGGCGGGACTGCCGTCCGGCCTGCTTCAGGTACTGCCGGGAGGGGTGGAGGCGGGGCAGGCGCTCGTCGGCGATCCGCTGGTACGGGTGATCTCCTTCACCGGCTCGACCTCGGCGGGACGCGCGGTCGGCGAGGCGTGCGGGCGGCTGCTCAAGCGGGCGCATCTGGAACTCGGCGGGAACAGCGCGCTCATCGTCCTGGACGACGCGGACCTGGACCTCGCGGTCTCGGCGGGCGCGTGGGGCTCCTTCCTGCACCAGGGACAGATCTGCATGACCACCGGACGCCACCTGGTGCACTCCTCGATCGCGGAGGAGTATGTGGCCCGGCTCGCGGAGAAGGCCGACCACCTGCCGGTCGGCGACCCCGCGAGCGGGCAGGTCGCGCTCGGTCCGCTCATCGACTCAGGCCAGCTGGACAAGGTGCACGGCCTGGTCACCGCGAGCGTCGACGCCGGGGCGCGGCTGGCGGCGGGCGGCACCTACGAAGGGCTCTTCTACCGGCCCACGGTCCTGGCGGACCTGCCCGAGCGCGCTCCCGCCTACGTCCAGGAGGTGTTCGGCCCGGTGGCGCCCGTCGTGCCGTTCTCCACGATCGAGGAGGCCGCCGCGCTGGCGTCCGACAGCGAGTACGGACTGTCGCTGGGCATCCTCACGCGCGACGCGATGCGGGGCCTCGCGCTGGCCGACCTCGTTCCCACCGGGATCGTGCATGTCAACGACCAGACGGTGGACGACGAGGCGGTGGCCCCGTTCGGCGGGGTCGGGGCCTCGGGCACCGGCGCGCGTTTCGGCGGGGGACGGGCCAACATCGAGGCCTTCACCGAGACCCGCTGGGTGACGATGCAAGGAAATATCGCGACTTACCCCTTCTGATCGCCTGACCCAACTTTCCCTGACGGTGCGTCGTGACGGCGGTAGGCCGTGTCCTGGCACCTTTCTGTGATGACCCAACTTTCCCTGACGGTGCGTCGTGAGGCTTATGGGAGAGTTGGGCAATGTCCGAACGGGGAGTCAGTGTGTCACGGGCGTCGATGTCGCCGATGTCGCGGATGTCGCGGGTTTTGCTCATCGCGGGGTTCGTGCTCGCGTCGCTCAACCTGCGGCCCGCGCTCGCGGGCATCTCCCCGGTGCTGGGCGAGATCATGGAGGACCTCGGGCTGAGCGCCGCCGGGGGAGGGGCGATCACTACGGTCATGGTGGTCTGCCTGGGCATCCTCGGCCCGCTCGCCCCCCTGCTCGCCCGCCGCTTCGGCCTGGACCGCACACTCCTGGCAGGGCTGCTGATCCTGGCGGCTGGGGTGGCACTGCGTGCCGAGGGAAGCGTCCCGGCCCTCTACGCGGGCGCGGCCGTCGCCGGTACGGCCATCGCGGTGATGAACGTGGTGATGCCCGGCGTGGTCAAGCAGCACTTCCCCTCGCGGGTCGGGCCGTTCACCGCGATCTACGTCTCCGGCCTGGTGCTGGGCGCCGCCCTGGCATCGGGTTCCGTCGTACCGATCGAGCGGGCCACCGGGCTCGGCTGGCGCGAGGTGACCGCGATGACCGCGATCCCCGCCCTGGCCGCGGCGGCGCTCTGGCTGCCCCAGGCGCTGCGCCGCCCCGCCCGCCAGGAGGCCGCGCCCAGGCCGTTCGCCCTGCTGCTCCGCAGCCGGGTGACCTGGTACGTCACCGCCTACATGGGCATACAGTCGCTGACCTTCTACATCATGCTGGCCTGGATACCGACGATCTTCAAGGACGCGGGACTCCCCGCCGACCAGGCCGGATACATGCTCAGCCTCACCAACCTGGCCCAGGTGGCGGCCACGCTGACCGTCCCGGTGCTCGCGGGACGTGCCCGCTCCCAGGTGCCGTACGTCACCGCCGCGACCGTTCTCACGATCGCCGGATACCTCGGTGTGCTGGTCGCGCCCGCCGCCCTGCCGTGGCTGTGGATGATCGTCCTCGGGGTGGGGCAGGGCGCCTCGATCGCGCTCGCCCTGCTCATCATCACGCTCCGCGCGCCCGACCCGGTCTCGGTGACCGCGCTGTCGGCCGTCGCCCAGTCCGTCGGCTACACGCTGGCCGCGCTCGGACCGCTCCTGATCGGCGCGCTCCACCAGCTCTCGGACGGCTGGACACTGCCGCTGCTGGCCGGGCTCGGCGCGTGCGCCCTGCAACTGGGGGTCGGGTTCATGGCGGGGCGCCCTACCGGGCAGACCGGTACGGGTGCCCCGCAGGGAACCCGGGCGGCCAAGGATTCGCCCTCCCCGGCCTGACCCGTCGCCCCCTGGGGATCGGCGGAGCGGCTCAGGACGTCGGCTCTCGGCGCAGGCGGAGACAGAAGCAGGCGCCCCCGTTCTTGCCGGGTTCGTACCAGGCGTCGCCGCCGTTGCCCTGGGCGAGGCTGCGGACGATCCAGAGCCCCAGCCCGGTTCCCTCCGTCTCCTGCTCGACCGCCGGCGCCCGGCTGAAGCGCTCGAACAGCCGGGGCACGAAACCCTCCGGTACACCCGCCCCCCGGTCACACACCCGCACCTGGACCCAGCCGGACCGCCCGAACGCGGACATCTCGATCGGTGGGTGCCCATAGGTGAAGGCGTTCTCCAGGTAGTTCTCCAGCATCGCCGAGAACTCCTTGCGATCGACCATGGCCACCAGTTCGGGATCGCAGGACAGGTGCACGTCCTGGGATCGCTCCTCCAGCTCGCCCAGCCGTTCGAGGATGAATTCGAGCACGGGGACGCGTTCCAGGGAGGCGGACGCGCCCCTCGCGTCGATCGTCGACGCGGTGAGGAGCTTCCGGACCAGCCCCTGGAGACGGGCCGTGCGATCGGCGATGCGCTCGATGATCTCGGCCCGCTGCTCCTCGGCCAGCGCGACCAGGCGGTCACGGAGCACGTCCACCAGCACGCTGATCGCCGCAAGGGGATTGTGGAGTTCGTGGGCCGCGATCGCCACGGCGACGTTCTGGCGATCCAGGGCCGCTTCCATCTCTCGCTCCTCGCGCCTCTGGCGGGTGACGTCGCGGAGTATCGCCACGTAGAGATGCTCGCCCTCCAGGGTCGTGGTGGTGATCCGCATCTCGACCACCCGCCTGCGTCCGCCGGGCAGTATCAGGTCGATCCCGGTCGCCGTGCCGGCGACGAGGGGGAAGCCGAACAGGGTGCCGATGAGTTCCTCCGCCGTGCGGGCGAAGAGTTCCGCGGCGGCGGGGTTGCAGAGCCGGATCACGCCTTGCTCGTCGACCGCGATGATCCCGTCCGCCGAGGCCGACACGATTACCTGGTTGATGTTGCCCGGAGTTCCCGCGTCGTCGGGCCGCCCCGGCTCGGAGCCCGCGGCGGCCCCGCCCTCGGCTGAGGGATCCCCTCCGATCCTCACCCCGGGGGCCCTTCTGCCGCCTCGGATCCGGGTACCCACAGGGTCGCGGGACTGATGTCCCCGGCGAGGATCTGGGAGATGCCCCGCAAGGGCTCACCGATGTGCATGCCGGTGCCGTCGATCGTCACCTCGCGAATGCCTTGGTCGTGGGCGGAACCCCGTGTCTGGAGTACGGCTATCGCACGCTGGATCGCCCCGACACGCTCGACGTATTCGAGCAGGACCCAGACGTCGGCGAAGCCGGCGATCTCCGCGGTCGTCGGCGTGCCCGTCGCCATGACCCGCCCCGTGGGTCTCGCGGTGATAAGTGTGGTGATCTCGTTCTGGCGAAGGACCGCTCCCAGCGCGATGACGAAGTCGAGCA
Source organism: Streptosporangium sp. NPDC006930 (assembly GCF_040635605.1). Taxonomy (NCBI): domain Bacteria; kingdom Bacillati; phylum Actinomycetota; class Actinomycetes; order Streptosporangiales; family Streptosporangiaceae; genus Streptosporangium; species Streptosporangium sp. NPDC006930. The sequence goes on from NZ_JBEYID010000006.1 coordinate 345,112, forward strand.
GTGCCCGTGGTGTGACGACGCGTTCGAGCGCGGACAGCGTGTCGATGACCAGCCGACGGGGACCGAACTCCTCGACGGTCCGCCTGAGCTGGAGAAAGTGATTCTCTGGTGACGCCACCTCCGGGTAGTTGGAGATGACCCGGAGCAGACCCGACGCCTGCATGGACCTGATGTCCAGGCCCCAGCCCTCGGCGTTGCGGAAGAGTTGCTCATCGGTCTCGTCGAAGGTGCAGAACAGGCTGCGCTCGCCCGCCTCGAAGGCGGTGGCGGCGAAACGCAGACCCGCCAGCGTCTTGCCCGTGCCGGTAGGGCCGGACATCAGGACGATCGCGTCCCGGTAGAAGCCGCCGCCGCACATCTTGTCCAGTTCGGCGTTGCCCGACGAGACACGGTCCGGTGACGCGCGGCCGGAGGACGCCAGGAACGCGAGGGGAATGACCACGATCCCGTCCTGCGGGTCGATGGTGAAGAGCCATTCCCCGGAACTGTGCGGGGCGCCGCGGAACTTGACGATCTCGACGGTACGGCTCCGCCGCCCCTGTCGCAGGACGTTGCGCAGGATGACGACGTTGTCCAGCACGAATTGTTCGACCCCGTAGCGGGTCACGCCGTCATACTCGGCGGGCCGCTCCGCGGTGAGCACCGAGGTGACCCCGAGCGTTTCGAGGACGGAGGCGATCCGGACCAGTTCGTGGCGGATGGTCTCGACGCCGGTGAAGCGGGTGAAGATCGCGCCGAGCGAGTCGAGCGCGACACGGCGGGCCCCGGTCTGGCGGACGGCGTGCTGGACGCGGGCCACCAGCGCGCCGAGGTCGTAGGACCCTACGGTCGGCTCCTCCTCACCGATGCCCATTGACGCGTCGACGAAGGCCCACTTCCCCTCGTCCTCCCACTGCTCGATGGGGAAGCCCAGCGAGGCCGAGTTACGCCGGATATGGCTGGATGTCTCCTCAAAGGTGACAAACACCCCCGGCTCGTCGAAGCGCATGATCCCGCGAGCGAGAAACTCGACGGCGAACAGTGTCTTACCGCTGCCGGTCGTGCCGCTCACGAGTGTGGACCGGTTGGCGGGCAGCCCGCCCAGGGCGATGTGGTCGAAACCGTTGATCCCCGTGGGCATCTGCTCGATCGTTGCGCCGCCGCTCATCGTCGTGGCCTTTCCGAGGGCGGTTCTTCGAGGACCGGGAAGCCGAGGGCGACGGCGGCGCGGTCATGGTCGGACAGGTCCCCGATCACCCGTCGTTGCGGGGGCGGCGCGAGTCTGATCACCGTCGGGGTGGCCAGGATCCGTCCCTCCTCCGCCAGGTCGGGTCGTTCGGCGGCGTCGACGACCTCGACCTCGTACGTGCCGGACAGGCGGGCGTCGCAGAGGAACCGCAGGTTCACCTCCGCAGCCTTGGACCGTTCCGTGTTGCCGGCCACGTACAGTCTGAACGAGTAGGTGGTCACCTGGAAACTCGTCTCCAGCCTGCGCGAATCCCAAACGGCGCCCCCGGGGGATGTGCCGCCGCCCGTGCCCCATCGGGGGTGCGGAAGGGCCGCAGCGCGCACCTGGATCAGATGAGCACGACCCTCCCCGGTACCTCGCATGCTCATCGGTCCCCGCGGTCACACCCGCCGCACGGTGACTCCCGCGACTCCCGCGACCCCGATGACCGGGTCCGGCGGGCCTTGCCCACCGCCCCGCGCCACGAGTAGCGTCGTGACCAGGGTTTTCGGACAGGCTGTGTCGGCCGTTCGGCCTGTTTTACGCCCCCGACCCCTGATTCGCCCGCAGGGCCACGGGCCCGGGGAACCGTATGGCGGCGAGGGCCGCCCACGAGCCGGGAGGCGTTCACGGTCCAAGTGAGCAGGAGTCATCCGATGACCCGAGTCCTCGTGGTAGAGGACCAGCGGGCGCTTGCCGGCGCCCTTGAGATCGCGATCGACATCCAGCCGGATCTGGACTGTGTGGGGGCCGTTGGAACGGTCGAGGATGCCGTGCCCCTCATGAAGGCACACCACCCTGACGTGGTGCTCATGGACATCCACCTGCCCGACGTCGACGGAATCGAGGGGACGAGGCGGATCAAGGCGGCCTACCCGGATACCCGCGTCCTCATTCTGACGGGAGACGCCACTCCTGATCTCTTCACGGCCGCCGAGGCGGTGGGTGCCGCCGGATTCCTCGCCAAGGACGCGACGTTTCCGGCCATCCTCAGAGTGATCAGGGCTTCGGTCGACGAGAAGATCATCATGGTTGAGGGGGAGACGCTCGAAGTGCTCCTGCGGAGCCCCTCACCCGATACGCCGCCCCGAGACGGCCGTGAGAACCGGGCGGGGCTCACCATGCGCGAACTGGAGGTCCTCGGGTTGATGGGGGAGGGGCTCGCCCCCCGGGCGATCGCCGCACGGCTCGTCGTCAGCCCGCACACCGCTCGTGGCCACGTCAAGAACGTCATGGCGAAGCTGGGCGTGCACAGTCAGCTTGAGGCGGTCGTCGTGGCTACCCGGACGGGTCTCCTGCCAGGCCGGTAGGCGTACGGCCGAGCCGCGGGGCCGAGATCCGACACGCAGGGGTCCCCTCCGGAGGAGGTCGCCGATCCACCCCATCTGGGGGGTGAACATCGGACCGCCTGGGGGTGGCGGGGCCGCTCGCCGTCCTCCTAGCGTGGTGACCACGCACCGCACACTGCCAAGGCTTGGTTGCGGGAAGGAAAAGCTGATATGAGGGACATGGCCGGTCTGTGTGACTGCGTCGATGATTTCGATGCGTCTTCAGACCTCGGGCACGGGTGCCACGAGACCCCCGAGCTCTCCGACGGTGTCGAGGTCGCCCAGACCGTCGCCCGCACGCTGAAACGACTCAGGCAGGCGCTGCAGCAGCAGCGTCGGTTCGCCTCCGACGCCTCACACGAGCTGCGCAACCCCGTCGCCGCGCTGCGCGTGGAGCTCGAGGAGGCTCAACTGCATCCCGGCGATCACGATCTGAGCGAGGTGCTCGGGCGCGCACTGAGCGACGTAGATCGACTTGAGGCGATCATCGCCGACCTGCTCACGCTCTCCAGGGCCAGGGAGAACACGCCGATCGAGTGGGAGCCTGTGGACCTGGCACAGCTGGTCCAGACGGAGATCTTCCGGCGGACGGACCGGCTCGGCGTCCAGTTGCGGCTCGTACCCGGGGTGAACGTCAACACGGTCCGTCTCCAGCTCGCCCGGGTGCTCGCCAACCTGCTGGACAACGCCCAGAGGCATGCGAAACGAGTGGTGCGGGTCGAGGTCACCCATAACGCGCACACCGCGGAACTGTCGGTCTCCGACGACGGAGCGGGGATCGCAGAGGCCGACCGGGAACGGATCTTCGAACGGTTCACCCGGCTGGACGCGGCCCGCAGCCGCGACCGCGGCGGCACCGGCACCGGCCTCGGCCTGGCGATCGCCCGCGAGATCGCCGAGGGCCATCGGGGAACCCTCAGTGTCCAGGACTCCCCCATCGGCGGCGCGTGTTTCGTGCTGCGGCTCCCGCTCACAGAACCCTCCGGACTCCCGTTTCACGACGGGCACGACGCCTTCGGGGGGCAGATGCCCGGCAACCCCGTGTGACCTTCGCGCACCTGAGGTTCGGGCCACCGGGTCAATCATGGCGAGCTTCAAGAAGACCCCAGGCCGGTGCCCCGAGGCCGTTGACTTTGTGACCCGCTGTCCTTGTGGCTGACTGTGGCTGACTTCCTTTGCGAGTCGTCGCCCCGTTGGTCATCGGGTGCCTCTACCGTCCTGAACATGATCCGTAGGTTTCAGGGCGTGCTGCTGGCGGTCCTCATGACCGGTACCGTCGCCTTCGTGCTGCCAGAATCCGAACCCGCGATCGCCGAGTCCCGCGCCGGTAAACCCGTCATCATCGGCCACAGGGGCGCCAGCGCGCACCGGCCAGAACACACCCTGCTCTCGTACGAGACCGCGATCGCGCTGGGTGCCGACTACATCGAGCCCGACCTGGTCTCGACGAAGGACCACGTGCTGGTGGCCAGGCACGAGAACGAGATCGGCGGCACCACGGACGTCGAGAGCCACCCCGAGTTCGCGGGGCGCCGGACGACCAAGACCGTCAACGGCGTCTCGATCACCGGCTGGTTCACCGAGGACTTCACACTCGCCGAGCTGAAGACGCTCAGGGCCGAGGAGCGCATCCCCGACCTGCGTCCTGGCAACACCGCCTTCAACGGCCTCGCGGAGATCCCGACCTTCGACGAGGTCGTCGCGCTCGCCAAGCGGAGCGGGGTCGGCGTCTACCCCGAGACCAAGCACCCGAGCTACTTCGACTCCATCGGGCTCTCCCTGGAGGAGCCGCTGCTGGCGGTGCTCGGCCGCCACGGCTGGCGCGGGAGCGGCGACCCGGTCTTCATCCAGTCCTTCGAGACCGCCAACCTGCGCGAGCTGAGAGAGAAGACCAGCTTGCCGTTGATCCAGCTCGTCACCGCCACCGGCGCCCCGTACGACTGGGTCGCCGCCGGAGACCCGCGCACCTACGACACCATGGTCACCCCCGCGGGGCTGCGCGAGGTGGCGGGCTACGCGGACGGCATCGGCGTCGACACCAGGCGGATCGTGCCCGCCGGACCCGACGGCCGCCTCCTGCTGCCCACCACGCTCATCCGCGACGCCAACCGCACCGGCCTGAAGGTCCACACCTGGACCGTGAGGAACGAGAACGCGCAGCTCCCGGTGGACTTCCGGCTCGGTGACCCGGCGAGCCCCGCCTACCCGCGCGCCACCGGCGACGTGATGGGCTGGCTGGAGAGGCTCTACTCCCTCGGCGTCGACGGCGTCTTCGCCGACGACCCGGGCATGGCCAACGCCGTCAGGGCGCGCGTCTTCTAGACCGTCAAGCCGCTGTAACGAAGGTATGAGTCCGCGGTGAGGCGTCCGGTCCTACGACCGCCGCACCCGTGAACGACGGGTGCGGCGGTGAGGGCGGGGACACTCGGGCCCCGAGTCGGTCGGCGAGGACCGACCCGGTGGCTCCCGTCAGGCGACGCCGGCCATCTGCTCGGCGTCGTCCATCGGACGCAGTTCGTCGGCGTAGCTGACCGAGACGCGGCGCATCACTCCGCTGTCGCTGATGGAGTACTGGCCCAGGCGCCACAGCGGCGGCGAGTACGCGTGGATCGAGACGCTGCCGTGAACCGCGCCGGTCAGCCGGTGGATGTGGTCGGGGCCGAAGGAGAAGGACTCGCCCTCCGAGATCACGGTCTCCAGGTGCTCGCCGCCGATGCGGGGGTTGCACTCCAGGAGCGTCCCGGCCACCACGCGCACCGCCCCCGAGGAGGTGTCGTGGTCGTGCCAGCCGGTGTCGTCCTCCGGCCGCCAGCACAACAGCCAGACGTCCACGTGGGAGTCGCGGTAGAGGGAGGCGAAGTGGCGCCCGCCCTCCTCGGGGAAGTCCACCTGGTCCGCCCACCGGGACGGGTCGGCGGCCAGCTCGTTGACCAGGTCGAGGAGTTCGCGCCGGTCGAGGGCGCGAGCGGGCAGGGCCTCGTAGCTCATGAGGTCTCACCGCCGAACGGTCCGGAGACCGCGATGTCCACTCGTCCGGGGTGAATGGCGTGACCGGTGCGGTCGGCGGGCCGGGCGGCTCGTGCGCGCCGCGGGCTCGCGGCTCTGGTCGCCGGGAGCGCACAGCTCTCGCGGCCCTGGTACTGGTTCACTTGCGCGACTCCTTTCCGTTCAGCAGGCGGTTCGGGTTGGTGACCGCGATGGCGTGCCAGGCGGCGTCGCCGAGCGCGGGATCGGGGGCGATGGCGTAGGGCTGGTCGGAGCCGCTCACCACGATGTCGACGCCGAGTTCGCGGACGATCGCGTCGATGGCGCGCGGGCCGTAGGAGGAGGTCTCCAGGAACAGGTCGGGATCGACCTGTCCCCGGCCCTTGCCGCCCCGGTTGGCCAGGCGCTCGGAGTGGAGCGGGGCGAGCCCGGCGAGCAGCGAGAAGCAGACCCGCAGGCGGGGGTGGCGGGACCGTCCGAAGGCGGTGAAGGCGTACCACGCGGCGTGCATCTGCTGCACGTACGGCACGACGGCGGGCCACCAGCCGGGCCCTTCAGGATCGGTGGCGGGACCGGGGTGCACGAAGAGCGGCAGGTCGCGCTCGGTGAGGATGTCGAGCAGCGGGGCGACTCTCGCCAGGCCCGCGGCGTCGCGCACCGCGGTCGCGGGCAGCTGGAGCCCGACGAATCCTGGCCGCGCGCCCCGCGTGCCGCCCTCCGTCTCGCGGTCCTTCGCGTCGTCTCGTACGCCGTTTCCCGTGTCGTCTCCCGCCGCGCTCCGTACGTCGCGCCGGGCGACATCTCGTGTGTCGTCTCGCGCGTCGCCTCGGGTGTCGAGGGTCTTGGCGAGCCTGGCGGGGTCGATCTCGCTGAGGCAGGTCGCCGCCCAGGCGCCGAAGGGCGCGGGCAGGGCGAGGGCGTCCTCGTGGTAGGCGTCGATGATCGGCCAGGCGTCCTCGGGAGGCAGGGACTCGATGCCGAGCGGGCTGGACAGCGACACGAGGGCGAGGTCGAGATCCGCGTTCAGCGCGAGGCGCCCGGCGAGGTCGTGATCGGCGGGGTCGACCTCGTAGGCGGGCTCGCCGCCGGTGTGGAGGGTCCAGCCGTCGAGCCGGGGCGCGGCCGTGCGCCGTCTGAGCGCGTCCACGAACGCGGGCGTCCACAGATGCTGGTGAACGTCGACGGTCACGACGGATCTCCTCCTTCCACGCTTCACGGCATTCCCTACCTAGAATACGGGTAAACACTCTCACCTTGCCACATCCAACAGTGACACGGTTCAGTGAACCGCTTCAGTGAACCGCTTCACCCCGTATCGTGTCAATACCTCCCGCCGCCCTTCGACGCCTCTGATCGCGCGAGGAGCACGCCCCCGAAGGTCCCGGGGAATAGGGTGGACCGATGCCCCAGCCCCGGAAACGAGCGACCATCCGTGAGGTGGCGAAGGCCACCGGTCTGTCACCGGCCTCTGTCTCCTACGCCCTGCGCGGCATGCAGGTGTCGGAGGAGACCATCGAGCGGGTGCGCCGGGCCGCGGCCGAGCTCGGCTACGAGGCCGACCCGATCGCCCGGGCCCTGGCCAGCGGCAGGACCGGCATGATCGGACTGCTCTGCGGTTCCCTGGAGGATCTCTGGCAGCAGGCGCTCGCCGTGGGCATCGGCCGCGCGCTCAAGGACAACGACCGGTACGCCCTCATCCTGGACGCCGCCGGAGACCCCGCCAGGGAGAAAACGCTCGCCAGGCAGCTCCGCGACCAGCGGGTGGACGCGCTGATCGTGCAGCCGGTCGACCCCGCGGCGCCGCTCTGGGCCGAGCTGTGCGAAGGGCTGCCGGTGGTGTCGATCGGCGACGCCCTGGCCGGGGCACGCACCGCGGGCGAGGTCGTCTTCGACAACCGGGCCGGGGTGACCCTCGCGCTGGAGCACCTGCGCAAGCGGGGTCACCGGCGCCTGGCCGTCCTCACCTCGACCCGGGCCAGCACCCCCGACCGGCCCGCGGACGTGCACGTCATGGCCGAGGCCGGGCGGCTGGGACTCGACATCGAGATGGTCACCGCCTCGCAGTCGCTGGGACCGGCCACCAGGGTCGCGGGCGAGATGCTCGACGCCGGACACCGGGCGTTCTTCTGCTTCGCCGACTCGATCGCCTACGGCGTCTACGCGGCCTCGGCCGAGCGGAAGCTGGGCATACCGTACGAGGTGTCCGTGATGGGCTACGACGACCACCCCATGTCGGGCCTGCTCACCCCCGGCCTGACCACGGTCGACTGGGACATCGACGGCATCGTCCGCGCCGCCGTCCGTATCGTCGTGGCCGCCGCCGACGGCACCGCCACGCGCCGCCGCCGTATCGTCCAGGCCCCCCAGCTCCGCGAACGCGGCTCGGTGGGCTGAGCCGGTCACGTGAACCTCGCGGGTCGTGAAGAACTCGGAGGTCTCAGGGGACGAGACCGGGCAGGAGCCCGCGTGCCGCGTCGAGGTCGGCGTCCAGGGGGCGGTCGCGCATCGCCGGATCGAGTGGCAGGTCGCAGGGCAGGCCGCGCTGCCGCAGGGCTCGTACGGAGGCCACCAGCTCGCACGCCAGGACGATCTCCAGCGGTTCGGCGGCGGCGAGCGCGGAGCGGGCCGCCTGTGGGGTGAAGCTCGCGTGGTCCTCGGTGCCGAGGGAGAGCACGGCTCCGCCCAGGGTGACCGGGGCGGCCAGGTGGCGCAGCTCGGCCAGGGCGGAGTGCGCGACGTATTCGAGGATCATGACCCCGGACAGTCCCGGACGCTCGGCGAGGAAGGGGAGCAGGCCCGTGTGGGCCGGGTCGTTCAGGGTGGCGAGCCTGGCCGCGCTCAGCGTCGCGGTCTGCACGAGCGCGGCCCGCAGGGCGTCGAGGGCGAGCGCGACCCGCGCCGAGTGGAAGTTGCCGTTGTGCCAGGCCCGGCCGCCGGCGATCAGCGGGTTCTCGGGAGCCGCGTTCATCTCCTCGGTGATCGTTCGTTCCGCTCGTCCGAGAGCGTCGAGCACGGCTCCGTGGACCTGCGGAAAGGCCCGGTAGCCGTACGGGTCCTGGACGCGGCGCGGGCTGGTGGGGCCGACCAGGGCGCGCAGCCCGGCCGCTACCTCGGTCTGCTCGGGGCCGCGTTGCACGACGGGGGAGAGCGGTTCGAGCGAGGCCTCGATCGCCCGGAAGGAGCGGGCCGCGACCGCCGTGGCGGCGGACAGGAGGACTCCCAGGCGGTGACAGGCCAGCGCCGCGTCCGCCAGGGTCGCCGCGCCCGAGCTGATGAACGGCAGCGCGTCCACGGAGGCGAGCGCGAACCGGGGCACGGGATCCCACGGCCGCGTCCCCGGAGGGCTGCCCTCGGCTCGTTCCCAGGACCGGGTGTCCCCGATTCCGGCTCGGGCCCCGATTCCGGCTCGGGCCCCGATTCCGGCTCGGGTCCCGGGCCCGGCTCTGGTCTCGGACTCGGTCGGGGGATTCCCGGTGTCCCCGGCTCGTGCCTCGATCCGTACGGTGTCCGAGGGCCGGGTCCAGGGAAGCTCGCCGAGGAGGCAGAGCGCGGTGGTGGCGAGGGCGGTGAGGTCGCCGGTGCCGATGGCGCCGTAGGTGCGGATCGGCGGGGTGAGACCCAGGTTGACGGCGGCGGCGAGAACGGGAAGAAGGGCCGGGTCGACTCCCGAGCCGCCGGCCAGCAGCTGGTTGAGACGGACGACGAGGGTGGCGCGGGCGCGGAACGCCTCGATCGTCGGCCCGGCGCCGCCCGCGTGGCTGCGGAGCAGGTCCAGGCCGGTGTCCTCGGTCTCCACGTCCTTGTTGGCGCCCACCCCGGTGGTCCGGCCGTACACGGGTCCGTTGAGCAGGCCGGCCATCCGCCACGCCGCCTGCGCGCGGGTGGTGGAGCCCAACGCGATCCCGGAGCCGTGGGCCGCCCGGTCGACCTGCTCGCAGGTCAGGTGGGCGCCGTCAAGGACGAGGGTCATCCGCTCAGTCGCCGACGATCGCGTCGAAGATCAGGTCGAGCAGCCAGCTGACCAGAGCGATGACGATCGCTCCCCAGAACGCGGCCCAGAAGCCGTCGACGTGGAAGGGCAGATGGAGCTGTTCGGCGATCCAGCTGGTCAGCAACAGCAGGCCGGCGTTGACCACCAGGGCGAACAGGCCGAGTGTGAGGATGTAGAAGGCGCAGCCGAGCGTCGCGATGATCGGCTTCAGGACCGCGTTGACGACCCCGAAGATGAGGGCGACGGCGACGAGCGTGCCGATCTCCTTGGTCGGGGTCGCCGCGGACACGGCGATACCGCTCACGAGTTGGGTCGCCGCCCATAGAGCGGCTGCTACAACCACTATTTTGATGAGTATTTTCACGTTTCGGCATCCTCGCATGGATGGTGGGACGGGTGATAGATCCACGTTTTGAGAGTGGATATATGCGTATAACAGGGAGTCTGCTGTATCGCCCCGGCATCTGCGGCTCCGATCGTCACCGGGTGACACGGAGGCACCGGTCGCCCCGATCGGCGGGACGGCGAGCCGCCCCCGGCTCCCGTGGAGAGTTTCGCATCCGTGACCGTATGCGGTCATGAAAGTGGCGAGATCCTGTCAGGCGTGCCGTTCCTCGGCGGGAAGGACCTCCGCCGGGTGGGAGAGTCCCAGGTGAGGAGCACGAATCGCCGAGGAGGGCCTCATCATGTCCGACAACCGATCGTCCGCCGGCCGACAGGGGGAGCCGTCCGCACGAACCGGGAGGAGCCCCGGGGTGGAACCCGGGAAGAGTTTCGGGAGGGGCCCCGAGGAGGGAGCCGGAACGAAGCCCGAAACGAAACCCGGTGCGGAACCCGGGACCGAATCACGTCCGGTCCCCAAGCCGGGACCTCCACCCAGGCCGGGGCCGGTTCCCAAGCCGGGGCCTCCTCCGAAGCCGGGCCCGGGGACCAAGGCGGGGACGAAAGCCGGGCCGGAGACGGAAACCAGGCCGGCGGACATGATCGATGAAGAGGGTATATGACTCCGTGAAACCAAGATCACCTTAGTCGGGACCGTGGTCGACGGCCGGAGACCGCTCTTCGGGCGTTCATCGACATGCTTTCGCGGCGCCACCACGGGAAAGACACCGCTCCGGCCGACGCGTTGACGGTGCATACCGTCAATTGCGCATGATGGTCATATTCTCGGGGCAGAAGGGGCGTGAGGGGGTGGGTCTGTTGGAAACGGACGAGCTTGAGACGCTGTCGGCCCAGGAACTGCATGATCGCGCGGTGCACTACGCCGTGCACCACGGAGATCTCGGCTTTCTGTGGGAGTTGCTCACGTTGATCCCCGCGGCGAATGCGTCCACGGGCAGCGAGACTGAGACGACCAACGACCTCAGCAAGGTCTCGGCCCTGCTCAGCGATGCGATGGCCTCGGGCCACGGAGAGCTGGGAGAGGCGTTGCGACCGTTCTACATCGAATACCTCTCCAAACATCCCGAAGCCTGAGGGAGTCTCCTTCCTGCCTCAACCCGGGCGTTCCTCCACCTGCGCGCCTCTGTAGGGTGATCGGCAGGTTCTCAGGGGAGGGACGCCATGGCACAGGTGAGAGTGGAGCGGACCGAGGACGGGTTCGTGGCGCGCAACGACCGCGGAGCCGAGGTCGCGATGGGCGGCGGTGACGAGCAGGGGGTGTTCACCCCCGTCGAGCTGCTGCTCGCCGCGCTCGGCGGCTGCAACATCGTCACCGTGGAGCCGCTCACGGCCCAGCGCGGCCACCGCATGGTCCGTCTCGCCATGACCGTCCAGGCCGAGAAGATCGAGACCTCCAGGCTGGGGCCGATCACCATCACCTACGACGTGGAACTGCCCGAGGGCGACGAGAAGGCCGCCGAGGTCTTCCGCGCCGTGGCCCACCGCGTCGAGGAGAAGTACTGCACGGTGAGCCGCGCTCTGAAGGACAATACCGAGATCAATCTCGAACTCCCCTGACGACCCCGCCGGGCGCCCCAGCCGATGCGCCACCGACCCCCAACCAATGCGATCGCCTCCTCGACGGCACGCTTCCCCATGCCCGCAGGGCTGACGGCGCTTCGGTGATACCGGGTCAAGGTTGGGTGTAGGCGCAAAATCAACCTTTGGATGACGCGCTCGTTGCATTTGACTAGGTAGTGTTGTTGCAGGTCGAGGGGTCTGCGAAGCCCGGGGGGAGCGTTGCAGAGACTTTTCACCGGATAAGAACGCGAGGGGGATCGCGTTCCTGAGCGGAGCCGCCCGAGTCTTGGGGGAGACGACGGCAAAGCCCGCGAAGAGGCCGGGGCCGGACAGTTGGGGGACTGTCCGGCCCCGCGTCTGTTCAGGGGCAGATTCGGATTCCGGGCGATTCACGGGAGGATCCGGACAGGGGCCGACCGGGATCAATCGGGGTGCGAGCGCGCTGAGGCTGCTGCTAGAGTTACCTCCGTCGCAAGCGCCGCTAGCTCAGTTGGTTAGAGCAGCTGACTCTTAATCAGCGGGTCCGGGGTTCGAGTCCCTGGCGGCGCACCACCGGCTCAAGCCGATGACCTGGGCACCTTCCGCATCGCGGAGGTGCCCTCAGTCATTTCCGGCCCCGCCCGGTCCCTGTCAGGCCTTCATCCGGCCGTCGTCCGGCTCCCACCAGACCTTCACCCGGTCCTCACCCGGCCATCGTCCGGCGGTCACCTCCGGCCACCGCCCGGGTTTTCCGGGCGTGCCCCTCCCGCGCGCGGCCGTTGCTCCCTCGGCGGACGCATATGGCGCAGGACCTGAGCGCGTACGGCGTCGTCGAGCCCGTTGAGCAGGCGGTCGGCGCGGCCGTCGGAGGAGGATCCGAGCAGTCCGGCGATGACGGCCGGGGGCAGGTAGCCGAGCACGCCACACGCCCTTTTCACCGGCATCGTCTCGATCAGGCGGATGGCGAGCGGGCTCGCCGAGAGGGCGCGGACGATTCCGGCCGTGGTCCGCGTGTCCGTACACGCGAGGATCTTCGCGGCCTCACCGGGGGGAACGGCGCCCAGCAGTGCGCCGCCCCGCCCGGGATCGATGTGGCTCAGTGCCTGGCCCGCGCGGGTCGTCCCCATCGCTCGCAGCATCGCGGCGGCCTCCTGAGGCTTGGCCGCCATCACGTTCAGCACGGCGCCGCCGGTCCTCGCCGGAGCCGCGTCGAGGATCGAGGCGGCCCTCACTGCCGACAGTTCCCGCAGGATCGCCGCCGCGACGTCCGGCTCCATCCGGATCAGCACCCGCTGGGCGCTCTCCGTGGGAAGGCGGGCGAGCAGCCGCGCCGCGGGTGAGGCCGCCATGGCGCCGAGAACCCGTGCGGTTTCCGCCGGATCCATCCCTCCGAGATCCACGGACCTCTCCGGCGTGCGATCCGCGACTCCGGGCACGGGGCGGCGCGAGGGGGAGCGGGTGAGGTGGGGGGAGGGAGGTGAGGGGTTCGCTTCGTGACGGGGTGATGGAGGCGAGGGGGTGAGATCGGGTGGAGGAGAGGCGGGGGACGCCTGGCGATGGTGCGGCGGGGGAGACGCGGGGGTCGCCTCGCGGCGATGCGGTGGAGGCGAGGGCGCGAAGCCGGGAGAAGGAGATGCGGGAGCGGACCTGGATCGGTGCTGCGCGGGGTGGCTCCGGGGGGTGGCGACGATCGACCTCAGAACCTCCCTGAGCTCCCAGGCGTCCATCCGCCGTTCGGGGGCCTTGCGCAGCAGCCTGACGATGGCGTCGGAGAGCGGCCCCGTACGGGTGAGGGGGGGAGGGGCGTCGAAGGTGATGGCCTTCATGGTGGCCGGCACGCTGCCGCGGAAGAACGGTGAGTGGCCCTCCAGGGCGTGGAAGAGGGTGGCACCCAGGGACCACAGGTCGGCGGGCGGCCCCGGGGGGAGGCCGTTGATCCGTTCGGGCGCCATGTACTCCAGGGTGCCCGCGAAGGCGTTCTGCGAGGTGAGGCGGCTCTCGCCGACGATATGGGCGATGCCGAAGTCGACGAGGAACACCTCGTTCTCCTCGCCGAGGAGGATGTTGGCGGGCTTCACGTCGCGGTGCAGCACGTCGACCCGGTGTGCGGCGGTCAACGCGGCCAGCACCCGCCCGCCGATCTCGGCGATCCGGCGCTCGTCGAGGGGACCCTGCTCGATCAGGTCCTGGAGCGAGTGGCCCTTGACGTGGGCCATCACGATCCAGGAGAGATCGTCCTCCACGAACACGTCGTAGACCTCGACGATGCCGGGGTGCCTGATCCGCGCCGCGGCCCGCGCCTCGCGCAGCACGCGTTGGCGGCGCACGGACAGGGGCTCTCCGTTCGGTGACAGGACGAGCTCCTTGAGTGCGACGCGGCGGCCGAGCACCTCGTCCTCGGCGAGCCACACGTTGCCCATCCCGCCGCTGCCGATCACGGACAGGAGCCGGTAGCGGCCGTTGACCACGCGGCCGTTCGTCTCGGGGGTCACGCAGGATCAGTCGTCGTCATCGGGGAACAGCTCGATCCTGCCGGGCCGCTCGCCCGCAGGGCCGTCGCCGGAGTCGGATCTGCCGAACACCCGGGTGTTCGGCATCGCGCGCAGCATGTCGTCCTCGGCGGAGTAGTGGTCGCCGTCCAGGGTGCGAGGGTCGGTCATACGCGCGGTGTTCGACGGCCCGGCCGGAGTCTGCACCCTGTGAGCGGCGCGTAACGGGTCTGGCTCCTCCCAGATATCCCATATCGACGCGGGGTCGTCGGGGTCCTGCCGTGTCGCGGAACCCGGTGAGGGGATGGCGGAACCGAACTGGGAGCTGTAGCTGTCTCGCGCGTCGCGGAACTCCTGCTTCGCCGCGAGGTTGAGAATCTTCTCGTAGTTGCCCGGCTTCTGCATCAGCTTGACCGCGACCGGCAGGCACTCGATCAGCAGGAACAGCAGGATCAGCAGGAGGTGGGTCGCCCTGAGGGTGATGTCCTCACCGGACACCTCGTTGAGGGCCTGCAGCCGGATCAGCAGCCCGCCGGTGGCCCGGTTCTCCGCGTCGAACGCGTTCTGCAGGTCGCTCTGACGCCGTACGGCGGCGTCGAGCGACTCCTGGGTCCTGGGCAGTGCCTGCCTCGCCTGGGCGAGGCGCTCTGACCTGCTGTTCTCGTCCGTGGCGGTGAGCTCCGCCTTGCGCTCCTCGATCTGCCGGTTGAGCAGGTCGACCCGGCCTTTTGCCTTCTCGTAGGTCCTCTCGCTGGCCTGGGCGAGGGGGCCGTTGCCCTTGCGCGGACACGTCTTGCCGCCGTAGAGCTGGCACTGCCACTCGTCGTAGAGCTTTTCCGCCTGCTTCTGCTGGGCGTCGCGCTCGGCCGTCAGTGACTTGACCTTCGGGTCCTTGGAGGGATCCAGCGGGACGTCGCCCTCCGAAGTGATCACGTTCTGGAGAGCGGTCACCTCCTTGCGGAGGTCGCCGACCTCACGCCCGACGCTGCCCGCGCTCTGCCGCGTGGCGAACTCGTTGGCACGCTGCTGTTTGATCTGGACGATCTGCGCGTCGATCTCGGATTTGAAGATCTGCAGCACCAGCGGGGTGGAGATGACGATGCCGAGCAGCAGGGCCATGAGGATCCGTGGCAGGGCCACCCGCCAGCGGCGCGACCCGTCGGCGTGCATGGTGCTGACCAGCCAGCGGTCGAGGCTCATGATGGCCAGGCCCCAGACGAGGCTGGCGGGGATGGCGATGAGGAGGGAGACGCCGAGCGCGGAGTTGAGGGCGAATGTCATCGACACGACCGCCAGCACGCTGGTGGTGAGCACCGCCCCGCCGATGCCCTCGAACTTGCCCTGCTCGGTCGGGCAGAGCTTCAGGATTTCTGGGCGTGCGCCGGACAGGGCAATCAGGAGTGTCCTCATCTATTCCCCTTCCGAATGGCGCTCGAACCGGCGGCTATGAACTTTAGATCACGAGCGCGGGGCGTCGCCATGACATGGACACTATTATAATTCCGTAAGGTGTGATTCCTTATACCGCAGGGAAATCAAGCCCGGGGAGCGTCCCGGAGATGATCATTGTGAGGCCGTCGCGACCTTGACAAAAGGCGGAAAGGGAATTACGCCGCAGATGTTCGGGAATTCGCCGGGGGCTTCGGGAGGCGGGCGGAGTCGTCGCGCCGATGGTGCTCCGTGCCTTTCTTCAGACGCGTTACGGAGGCCATCAGGTGACCGAGCCGGGTGAGGTTCCGCTCCGCAAGGCTCTCGCCGGGGCGGTCGCGGGACTCGACGAGTCCGGGGGGCTGACCGTGGTGGAGGTGGCCGCCGACGGCATCACCACGTTCCACCTGCGCCGCGACGACCTGGGCAGGCCGCGCTGCCGGTTCACCCCGGTGATCCCGTGGACCTCTCTGTCGGGGGAGGGCGGGCGCGATTTCGCGCGGGGTGACCTCACGTGGCAGGACCCCGCGCGGCGTGATGCCGCGAGGCAGGACCCCACGGAGGAAGCCGTCCTCCGCGCCGCGGGCGTCCACTCCCACGACGTGCTGATCCTTGTCTGCTCCTTCCCCGACAGTCCTCTGGCCGGGCAGGCGATGGCCTGGCTGCACGCGGCGTGCCCGGAGGCGATGGCCTTCGTCCAGGCGGACGTGCGGGTCGACGCGCTGCTGCGCGAGGTCGTCAGGAACGACCCGCTGGACCGCCCGTACGAGTTGGTCGTGCTGAGACGGAGCGCGGTGACGGGTGGGCTCGAACTCGCCGCTCACCAGCTGTTCGGCATCGGGGCGAGGCCAGGCGCGGTCGTCGAGGTCAGCGCTCGCTGTGAGGCGGGTGACGAGAGGGGCACCGCGTTCGCCGTGGTGGCCTGGGGGCACAGGCCGCTGCTGCTGTCGGTGCAGTCGGCGAGGCTCGTCCCCGGCCTTCACGATTTCACGGTCGAGCTGGAGAGACCCGGCCGGGTCCGTTTCCTCGGCCTGCCGGGGCTGGTGGACGACGACCGCAGCTGGGCCGACCTGGTCGAGGCGGTCCCGCGCCGGCTCGACACCCGGGACGGCTCGCGGCACCTGATCTGCGCGGTGGAGATCAGCGGTGCTCCGGATGACGTCACGACGCGGCTCGACCGCATCCGTCAGATGATCACAAGGATGTCCGCGGACCCCTCGGGCTTCCTCCAGGTTTCACTGGTCACCTACGGTGCGCACTCCTACGACCGGAGGGTTCCCGAGGTGAAGGTGGAGGTCGCGGACTGGCTGGTTCCTCCCGGGCAGGCCCTCGCCTCGCTGTCCCGCCTGGAGGAGCGCGACCCGGCGCCCGAAGGCCACCCGCACGGTGCGCAGCTGGAGGACATGCTCGCCGTGGTGGCCGGCCGGATCGGTGAGGGAGAGGCCGAGCGGACGGTGCTCCTCACGGTCGGCGACCGGCCGCCGCATCCGGCCAGAGTGAACGGGACGATCCTGCCCTGCCCGTATCGGCACGACTGGCGCGCGCTGCTGCGCCGGCTCGGACAGCACCCCGGCATCGCGTTCGGAGCGATCTGCGACCGAGACGTCGGAGAGGCCGACCCCGTCTGGTCCCGCCTGGGCGCCACCGCGCTGACCTGGCTGGACGCCCTGGACATCAGAGAGTTCGGTGCCGAGCTCGGTCTGACGGCGCCTCAGGACCAACCGATCCCCTTCCCCCTGATTGAGGTGCCATGACGAACATGTGGAGCGGGCAGCGCGTGGCTCCCGACCTCGGATCCGAGCGTTCGCTGCCCAACATCGCGATGTGGGGCGCTCCGGGCAGTGGGAAGACCACGCTTCTCGCCGCGCTCAACATCGCCCTGCTCCGCCAGGAGGGCGACTGGAGCGTCGTGGGCGCGGACGCCCAGTCCACCAGCTTTCTGACGGAGAAGACCACGGCACTGTCGCGGGACAAGGTGTTCCCTCCGGCGACGCAGGGGCTGGACAACTACAACTGGTTCCTGGTGGGGCAGCACAGGCGGCGCGCACGCTGGTTCCGCAGGTCGAGGACGACCCGTGCCCTCAAGATCGGCATCAATCTTCTCGACCCGCCCGGCGGGGCGTTCGGCAACCAGCGAGGGGGTGGCGCCTCCCAGCAGGACCTGCTCCGCAACCTGGTGCACAGCAGGGGCATCGTCTTCCTCTTCGATCCCATCAGGGAGAACGAGGACGGTGACGCGTTCGAATACTTCTACGGGGCCCTGGCCCAGCTCGCCGAGCAGGTGATCGCCGGATCCGCGGTGACGGACGGCAAGCTGCCGCACCATCTCGCGGTCTGCATCACCAAGTTCGACGACTTCAAGGTGCTGGAGACGGCGAAGCGGCTGAGGTTGCTCACGACCGACCCCGAGGATCCCTTCGGGTTTCCCCGGGTGGCGAACGACGACGCGAAAGAGCTGTTCCAGCAGCTGTGCAGGGTGTCGGCGAGCGGAAACGCGGATATGGTACTGAATGCTATTGGGCGATTTTTCCGTGAAGACCGAATTAGGTACTTTGTCACGTCATCGATTGGTTTCTACGTCGGCCCGAAGAACAAGCTCTTCGACATGGACGACTATCAGAATCTTGTTCCGATGATTTCCCGGCCGGCGGACGGTGAGCCGGCCTCCGAGACCCGATACAACACCGAGATCCGGATACGCGGCGAAGTGCGCCCCATCAATGTGATGGAGCCGATGCTCTGGCTCGGACAGCGGATTTCCGCGCCGTAGCCGATCAGGAGGACTGGCCGATGAGCACGGTGCGCCTGCCGTTCGAATGGGCGGTCGGGGGAAAGCTCCCCGGCAGCGGCGACGACTACAGGATCCTCGCCTGCAGCCAGGGGCTGCTCAGCCGCGACGACTTCGAGGACATCAGGACCGTCTACACGATCGGCACTCCCGAGGAGCTGCCCCAGGTCGTGATCGCGTGGGTGGGCAGCGGGGATGACGCGCACCTGGTCCTGGCCATCCAGAGCTGGTCGGACGAGGAGGACAGGCGGCACCGCAGGATCGCCCGCACCCACTACTTCTGCGTGCCGTACGCCCACATCGCCCAGTCCGCCTTCCCGGTGTCCTACGAAGATCTCTACCAGGCTCTCGGGGCGTTCCCGATGGACACGGAGAGGCAACTCGTGGTCCCCGTGCCCGCGTTCGACTCCGGCGCGGTCGCGGCGAGGATCAACTGGACGGCCATCTGCGCGGCCGCGCTGCTCATGACCGGTCAGCACGTCTGCGTCGTGGGTGGCGAGGCCGTTCCGATGATCGAGCGTCTGCGATTCCTCGACACGGTGGCCGCGCTGCTCCCGTACGGCATGCGCGCGAGGCTGACGGCGTCGACCTGGGCGAGCAGCACCGCCGACCACAAGATCAGACTCGCGTTCACCCAGCACGTCCCGGCGGGGACATACCCGGTCGTCTGGGGGCGGCCGGCGGAGATCCCCGATCGGGAGGAGGACGCGTACCGTTACCTCACCCTGCTGGCGCGTCACGATCCGGACGCCGATCTGGTCGACTGGCTCGCCTCGCGGACCGAACCGCTCACGTTCGGCAAGAACGGCAGGGCCCGTGCGCTGGACCTCCTACGGGGGTTCAAACCCTCAGTACCCGCACTCATGCCCCCGCCCGTGTCCCCGCGCGCTCAGGACTCGGTGGAAGGGCTGCTGACCGAGTGCGCCGACGTCCTCGAACGCGGCGGGACGGCCGAGATCAGGGATGTCCTCGAAAGGCTGGACGACGCTGTCGCGAACCGAGGGTCGGCGATCTCGGACGACGAGCGGGCCCGGTACCAGAAAATCATCAGGGACCGCCGGCTGCTGCCGCCGAAGGACGGTCTGCCCGAGGAACTGCGGGCCTACCTGCTCGCGGTGATCCAGATGGCCGGACACGGTCCGCCGGCCCCGTCCGCGCCGCGGACGGACGAGGTCGCCCGGGAGGTGGCCCCGCCGGTCAGGGTGTCGACGACGGCGATCGTCCACAGGCCCTCTCCCGATCCGGTCGCCTCCATGAAAACGGCGCACGACCAGGGTAGGGAGGAGCTGGAGGAGATACTCAGGCCACTGCAGACCAGGGACCTGGTCGCGATGGCCGCACGGCAGCCCTACGACATGCGGGTGATGGAGATCGCCTGTGACGAGCTCGTGAGGCGGGGTGGCGGCGATGCCGAAGACCCCCAGATCGCCGAGGCCCTGCGCGAGTACGGTTATCTCGCCGACGCGATCAGCGGGCTTCATCCGACCGGAGACCGGGCCCGGTTCGAGAGGCTCTACCGCCTGCTGAGGGCGGCCTACGGGCCGGAGTTCGGCCCCAAGCAGTTCGAGGAGGTCGTCCGTTCCTCGGGCTGGCAGTCGGCGCCGCTGTTCGCCACCGCGGCGTTCCTGTTCGGCAAGGGCGCGGGGGACGCCCTGAAGAAGTCCGCCATCAACCTCGTGCGCGATTCGGGACTCGACCGCAAGGTCATCGAGGAGATCGAGAGGTCGCTGCTCGAATCCGAGTCGGGTGTGGGCCACCTGATCGCGGCCGATCCGCCGAGGAAGAAGCGGAGGCAGTGGTTCGGGCGCGGGCGACGAGGCAAAAGGGCCGAGTATCCCGTGCCCCCCTTCACCCTGTACTCCGTGATCGTCGCGCTCATGATCATCGCACTCGTGGAGCTCTTCCTGCTCTTCCCGGACTTCTGAGTGGGAGGCCGGCCATGCCGATAACCGTCGAGTGGGCGCTGTGGGGCATGTCCCCGGGAAGCAAGGGCCTGCCCGAGGTCCTGTCCTGCGGTCAGGGACGGATCCCCCGCTCGGGCTTCTCCGAGCTCGTCGAGCGGTACGCGATGACGACCCCCAGGCAGCTCCCCCAGGTGACGATCGCCTGGGCCGGCGCCGCCGAGGACGCGCACATCTTCCTCGCCGTCCAGGAGTGGTCCGGCACGTTCGACGGGTTGGGCCGGGAGATAGCGGTCACCCGCTGCTTCTGCGTGCCCTACGCGCAGGCCGCCTTCGGCCCCGTCTCCTACGAGCGGCTCTACCGGGCGCTGAACGATCAGAGACCGCCGGACGGCGGTCCGCTCGTCATCGACCCGCCGGCACTGGACGCCGAGGTCACCGCGGAGGCCGTGGACCAGACCGTCATCGGCGCGGCGGCCCTCCTGCTCACGGGGAAAAAGGTCTGCGTCGTCGAAGGCGGCGGAGCGTCGCTGCTCGACCGGCTCAGGTTCCTGGACACGGTGGCCGCGCTGCTCCCGTACGGCTTCAGGACCAAACTGATCGCCTCGACGTGGGCTCCCCTCGCGACCGGTCACCGGAGCAGGCTGTTCTTCGCCGACCACCCGTCGGAGAACGCGCTCACCATCACCTGGAAGCAGGGGGTGAGCGTTCCCGAGAGCCATCCCGTCGCCCACCGCTATCACGAGATGCTGGCGAGCGGGATGGAGAAGGGACTCGCCGGGCTGATCGCGCGGTTCGCCCGTGACACCGGGCAGCGGAGGTTCTCCACGGAGGACCTGGAGGTCGTCCCTTCGATCGTCGAGTCCGGTGGCGAGCCCACCCACACGTCGATCGACGACCTGCTGATCGCCTGCGCCGACAGCATCGAGGAGGAGCAGGTCGGCCTGATCCCCGATCACCTGGCCCGGCTCGACGCGCTGCGGGGTTCGGCCGCGGTGAACGGCGGCGTGCGTCGCCGCCGCAACATCGTGAGCGACCGCCGCCTCCTGGCCAGGAGCCCCGTCCTGGTCCCGTCGGTCCAGGAGCATCTCTACGACCTGGTGCTGAGCGTGGCCTACGGGCCCAAGCTCACCGTGGACGGGCTTGAGCAGATCCTCAGGGACGTGGATCCGGTTCCCGCGCGGCTTCTGACCGCGCTGTCCCGGATGCCGGTGGCCGACCCGGCCGTCACGGTGAGGCTCGCCGGCCGCCTCGACCCGCGCCGGTCCGCGCCGGCCCTCGCGTCGCTCTCCGTCGAGAAACTGGTCGAGGCGGGAGACCGGGAGCCGATCGACACCTCCGTCGTGCGGCTGGTGTGCTCGGAACTCGCGGCCCGCTGCGCCAAGCCCTCACAGCGGGCCGGCATCGGCACGGCGTTGCGGGGCCGCGCACGTCTCAGGGCCGCGATCGAGCGGCTTGAGGGGACCGACGCGGACAGCCGGTTCGAGAGGTGCCTCGTCCTGCTGGTGGCCGACTACGGCTCGTCCATCGACTCCGACGAGTTGCGGGAGGCCTTCACCTCTCACACCGAGGTGTTGCCGGTGCCGCGGCTCGCCGCGCTCGCACTGCTGTGCGACGCCCCCGCCCGACAGCTGCTCGCGCAGCTCGTCTTCCGCGAGCTACTCGTCCAGGGGGGCATCACATCAAAGACCTTCGAGAAATTCCAGCTCTAGCGATGACAACCCGGAGGATCCCGATCCGTCGCGCACGCACGTTCCCCTGTCACGGAAGCAGCACGCTCACGCGCCGCCTCGGATCACCTACCGCGCACGCCTCCGGCCTCGGACCGGGGAGAGAAGAACCCCGGAGCGCTCCGCCTCACGGCTGCGCCAGCCAGAGGAAGGGCTTCTCCACGTCGATCGGATGCACCTCGCCGCGTACCCGGACCTCACCGGCGGGGTGGGTACCGGATTCGGTGGAGGAGGCCGGTTGACCGCCCTCGCGTCCGGGGGCCGCCGGAACGATGTTCTGGTGGTCCTCCATGTCGAAAAGCCTCTTCCTGGGATCGAGATAGAAGCCGATCGACGAGGTCACGAAGTATCTGGTCCGGTTTTCGTGGAACAGGCGGCTCAGGACGTTCGGCAACATGCCGGGGTATACGTCCGACAATCCGCACAGCTGCGTGAACAACTCCTCGGCGTCCTCGCCGACCACCCGGGGAAACCGGAAGGGGTCCTCGGGGTCGGTCGTGAGCAGTCTCAGCCGGTTAGCCGTCTCCAGCACCCTGTAGTCGTCGAACTTGGTCACGCAGACCGCGAGACGGTGCGGCAGGCGACCGGTCTCGTCGAGAGGCAGGCCGAGCTTCGGCAGCGTCCTCAGGAAGAAGCCGGTGGCGTCGTCCCACCCGGATTCGCGGAGGGGGTCGAAGAGATAGATCAGATCGTCACAGGCGGCGAGCCATCGTGCCATGTCCTCGCGCGGCCTACCTGAGGTGGTCATGGAGCCGAGGTGGAGGACGACGCCGGTCTCACGGCGCCCCATCCCCATGAAGCCCCGGGACAACCGGCTCGTGCGGATCGTCACCTCCGCGTCGTCCAGGTCGGCGCTCGCCGGGGGGAACCTGTGTTCCCGTACGAGGACGTCGGTGAGTGCGACGAGCCGAGTGGCCGCCGCGCTGTCGGCGCCCAGCACCGACAGGCCGGAGTTCTGGCGCAGGACCGCCACGTTGAGCGCGCCGAGAAAGGCCGACTTGCCGCTGCCCACGGCGCCCAGCAACCCGATACGGCGCACGATGTGTTCGGGTTCGGCTGCCAGATCGCGCCCGGCCGCGAGTACGCGCGTGAGCGCGGGACTCCCGGCGGAGGCGACGTGCCGGATGGCCATCGCGTCCACGAGGGCGGCGGGGTCGGCCCGTCGCAGTTCCACGGCGTGGTCGGCGCCGATCCTTCGCAGGTGCGGGGACACCTGGCCGGGTGGGTCGTCGGTGACGGCCATGAGACGCACCCCGCGCTCGGCGAGCCGATCGGTCAGCTTGCGATGGTCGTAGCGGTTCGGGCAGGGAAGCGCGGTGTCTCGGCTCGCCCTGGCCGGGTGGGGCGGTTGCCCCGCCAGCACCAGCAGGACGACGGGCCGGTCCTGCTCACCGGAGGGAAGACGCTCGTCGATGTAATGCAGCGCGTCCTCCAGGGGAGCCGCCCCGGGGAAGACCGCCGACGTCGACTCCAGATTCGCCAGTGACTCCAGGGCGTCCTCCGCGGGCTCCAGCCAGGAGCCGGTGACCACCGGCCGGCGCCCGTCGCCGCGGCGCTTGTAGTCGTGGTAGGTGTAGCCGACGACCGCGACGTTCACCTCGCCGGGATAGGTGACCGCGAGCCGTTCGATGGTGTCCGCGGCCAGTTGCCTGCGTCGCTGGACCGCCTCGTGCCTCCCGGACATCTCGATGGCGAAGATCACGTCTGCCCGCTTCGGCGGGACGGGAGCGGGACGGGCGTCCATCTCATCCAGCACGTAGGCGGCTTCGTCCAGGAAATCGACGTCGACAGGCGGCGGGGCATCGGTATCGAGGTACGACGTGATGGGGTCCGGCACGAGGGCGGGGCGTCCCCAGAGGTTCGGGCCGTTCATCCGGTCCGGACCGCCCGGTCTGCTTCCGGGCGCCTCGGGCAGCTGTCCGGGAAGCAGTCTGTTCACCTCACGCATCGTGATCGCCACCCCGCCGCCGAGGCCGTCGGCGGAGGCGACAATTCCGACGACGGCCGCGTAGCCCGGCGACCACACCGGGGCGCCGCTGAGGCCGGGATCCAGCCGATGGCCGGGGTCGGTGGTGAGCGTGACGTTCCCGTGAGCGAAAGCGGGATCCACCATCCCCTTGACGATCACACTCCGGCCCTCGACGCCGACCGGCCCCTCCACCAGCCACCGCCGCCCCACCAGGTCGTCCACCTCCTCCAGACGCAGGGGCGCCGCGACCACCTCCGGTGAAGGGGGCTCCGCGAGCAGCAGGAACGCGGGGTCGCCCGGAGACGCCCCCGACAACGCGCCCGAGGTCCCCGCCACCGAGATCACCGAGGCGCCGTATCGGCGCGTCGGCGTGTTCGACCTGGGAAAGGTCACCCACAACCGGTCCGTGGGTCGGTGGCCGGTTGGGACGACGACATGGGCGCAGGTGAGCAGCCGGTTCTCGCCGACGAGGACTCCGGCGCCCACCGGCCTGGGATCGTCTCCCCGATGGATCGCGGCGATCCAGGTCCTCTCCCGCCTTGTCCGGTCTCCCGGCAGGGGAATCCCGGGTATCGCCTGAAGGTCGACCCGACGGTTCTCCCCGGGCGGGAGCGCGGTGATGCGTACGGGCAGCATGTCGGTCCTCACGGTGGCGCCCCTCTGGGTGCTGAGGCTGAGCCGGAGCCTGTGGTCCCCGGCCTCTCCTCGCGCGGTCACGACGAACCTGGCGGGCCCGTACGTGCCACCGAACCGGTGAAGGATCACCGAGATGTCGTCCACCGACTCGACGGCGATCCGCTCCCCGCCGTCGAGCATGCAGCTGAAGACGAACTCCTCCTCCCGGTACGGCCACTCGTCGCCGGGCCGCGCGAGCCTGAGGTCCACCGTGACCAGATACTCCTGGCCCACCGTCATGGTCCGGGGCCAGCTGACCAGCGGCTCCAGCTGGATGGTGGGCGGACTCACCGGGTCTCCTCGCGTGGCGTCGGCCTCAGGGTGGTCTCCGGGCTTCCGAAGTACGCGTACATGAAGGCGTAGAAGAACGGAAGCAGCTTCCCGACGGCTCCCTTGTCGTCCTCGTCAAGGTCGTCCCCGATCGAGGCCGACACCCTTCTTCGATGGTCGCGCAGGGCCACGGCGACGGGCGTCTCCGGGTTCTCGGAGAGCGCGTCGAGCAGGCCCTTCGCCAGGTCGTACCCGTGTTTCAGGCCGACCTCTCCCATGGTCCCGATGAACCCGGAGGCCCCCGCGTCGAGGAAGACCCTGGCGAAGCTGCGCAGGACGGTGTTGTCGAGGTCGGGGTCGACTCTCTCCCTGGCGGAGTGGCAGGCATTGAGGAAGACGAGTCCGCCGGCTCGTTCCAGGCGGAGCAGGTCGCGCGCGTGGACCTGGCGGAGACTGATCCCGCGCTTCGAGTCGCGAGAGCCCTCGAGGAGTTTGATCTCGGCTCCCAAGGAGGGTTTGTCGGCGTTCCCGTATCTTCCGTGGCAGGCCACGTAGACCAGTGAGACGGGGTCGCCCTCCGCGTCCAGAAGATTCAGCAGGTCCTTGAGGGTGACGTCCGTGGTGGTCGTCCGGAATCGATCCAGCAGGGCGCGGTCGTCGGACATGTCGGGAGCGACGTAGGCGAGGATCTCTCCGGTGCAGTCGGTCACCGCGGCGGGCGGTGTCCCCACCGAGCGCGCGATCGGGAACAGCGCGCCCAGCCACTCACCGGCCAGGCCCCTGTCACGGTGCCGCAGCAACTCCCAGGGGAGGTCGTAGCCCGTGAAATCCTCGATGATCATGCGCACGTCGTCGCCGTGCGCCCGGCGGATCGCGGAGATGAAGCCTTTGAGACCCTCGCTCGCGTCCTTGGACCAGCTTCTGAGGCGCCAGAACGTCTCGACCGGAGACTCCCCGCCGCTGCCGCGACGGATGAGGTCTCCCAGGGCGAGCTTGGGAGGCCTCACCTGTTGCGGCTGTCTCTGGTAGGTGAGCGCGATGCCGCAGCAGCAGATCCCCGCGAGTCCGTAACTCTCCCTGCCGGTGCCGCTCTCCCGCCACACGTTCAGGCGGGCGGTCCTGGGGGGCAGACCGGCGGTCGGGTCGACGGAGGTGGAGGGAAGGACGGTTGTCGTGGAAACCTCCGCCCCGGAGGCGCCGACCGGTGCCTCCGCCACCCCGGGATCCTCGGGGGGCCGCGGACGCGCCGGTCCGGCGGCGTGCGGGTTGAAGGGACGTCCGCCGTTGATCAGCGCCCTGCGCAGCCCGTTCGGCATGCCGCTCACCGGGGTTCACCGCCGTGCTGAAGCCGGGCGCCGCAGGCCTCGGCCAGCGCGCGGGTCAGGGTGGCGCCCGGTCGGGGCCCGGGATCGAGGACGACGGCGTGGATCCGTTTCATCCTGCTCAGTTCTCGTGCCATCGCCAGCGCGTCCTCCACTCCCTCCCTGCCGACGAGGTCGGGCAGCTCACCCGTCGCGCTCGCGCGCAACGGGATGTTGCCGCGCCCGTCGGTGACGATGACGAGCAGCACGTCGTCGGCGGGCACCCTCCCCAGGTGGAGCCGGTGGCGCAGCGTCTCGACGGCGAGGTCGAGCCCGTGCGCGAGCGGGGTGCAGCGGCCGACGGGCCGTTCCAGTGCCCGTACGACCCGCGGGTCGAGCAGGCTGGACGCGCTGAACCGCTGGGCGCGGAGCTCGTTGGCGACGCCCGCGGCGCCGACCTCGATCACACAGACACCTGCCCTGCCGGTATAGGCCCACTGCAGATAGGGGGCGAGGGCGTCGAGCCAGTTCCAGCCCGCCCTGCACGTGTGGTCGAGGACGAGGACGAGGAGCCTGGCCGGGTCGGCGCCTCGGCGATGGACCCTCAGATCCGGCGGGATCAGGTGCAGGGGATGCGGGGGGCGCGAGTAGTGATCCTCGCACCGCCGGGCCTGCAGGGGAGCGGCGCCGAGGATGGTGGCGACGATCGCCAGGTCGCCGAAGGCGCCGGGGCGTGATCCGATGGACCTGCCGTGGCTCGGCCGTGAGGAGGAGTGCCGCGTCGTCTGGGAGCGAAGCGACCCCGGGTCCCGTTCCGGCTCGATGTCGTCCTCCGGGTAGGGGCCGCCGAGGTCGGCGGGCGGGGCGGGGCCCGGAGCGAGCGGCTCGGCGGGAGCCGGGGAGACGACGTCGAATCCGTCCGTTCGCGCCTGCGGGGAGCGCTCCTCCCTGTCGCGCCGCCGCCTGGACCCTCCGCCTCCCACGGTGGCGTCATCTCCCCGGACGCCACCGCCGGGGCCGGAGTCGTCGCCGTGACCCCGGCCGCGTGGTGGGGGGAGACGCAGGAGCGACACCGCTCGCTCGACGTCGGCCTCCGTGGTTCGCGCACGGCCGTCGAGGGTCGCCAGCGCCCGGCCGATCCTGGCGAGGGCGAGGTCTCGGCGCGCACCGGCCGTGCCTGTCGCGGTACGGCCGACGACCTCTGTGACCACCTCGTCGGGTACGGTCGCCGGCCGGCCCCCGGCCAGCGCGCGACGCCACTTCTCCGACGGAGGGTCCAGGTCGGCGGAGAGTCCTGAGGCGTCGATGCGCAGGGGGAAGCGGTCGAGCAGATGTGGCGGGATCCGGCCGATGTCGGCGCGGGCGCAGACGGCCACCCACCGGCTTCGCGGTGCCCAGGTCACGCCGAGCCCCTCGCGCTCCAGGTGGGCCACGTCGGTGTCCAGGAGGGTGAGCGCGGCCCGCTGCCCGGTGAGCGAGAGCTTCGCGAGGTCGGAGACGAGGACGGTGAGAGGAGGAGCGCCGGGCCTGTCGACCAGGGGCCCGGGGGAGACGCCGAACGTGGGCCCGGAGGACAGGCCGATCCACGCGCTGTCCGCGACGGCCGACGCTCCCAGCACGTACGGGTGGGGGTTTCCGAGGAGTGAGCCGAGCCACTGCCCGACGTCGAGCAGCAGGGCGGGCTCAAGGTCGAACAGGAGCACCCCGCGAAGCCGTGGATCGAGCGCCGCGCACGCCAGGGCGTACCTCACTCGCGACGCGGTCGGCATGGCCATGGTCACCCCAAGATGATCGTGTCCAGCTGGTCTCGCTCCTTGGCGGTCCACTTGATCGACTCGCCGTACACCGCCTCGGGAAGGCGGTGCGCGAGGGCGAACTCGGCGACCGCGCGGACGTCGTCGGACGTGACGGTGCCGTGTCCGTCCAGTGCCGCCCGTGCTCTGGCGGCGAGTGCCATCACCTTCTCGCCGCGGTGTCCGGCCACCTCGAACTTCGCCGAGATCCGGGAGCAGAGGCCGAGGATCTCGTCCGGCATCTTCACCTCTCCCACCCTCGCCCTGGCCCGGTTGAGCCGCTTTCTTATCTCCCGGTCCTGCCTGGCGCCGTTCTCCAGCCACGAGGAGTCAGGCTTGGTGATCTCCTCCTCGAACCGCAGGACCGTGCGGAGGATCTCGTGCCGCTGCTCGGCCGCCGTCTCGGCACTCACGGGCACCAGCAGGCCGAACCGGTCGAGAAGTTGCGGGCGCAACCACCCCTCCTCCGGATTCATGGTGCCGACCAGGGTGAACTTGACGGCGATCGTCGGCCGGTCGAGCCCTTCCCTGTGGACCACGAGCACGTTGGTCGAGGTGACGTCCAGGATGATGTTGACCAGGTGGTCGTCGAGGAGGTTGACCTCGTCGATGTAGAGGAGGCCCTGTTTGTCGGCGGCCTCCAGCAGGCCCGGCTGCCGTTCGGGCTTGCCCGCCATCAGCGCGTCGATGCTCCAGCCGCCCAGCACGCGGTCCTCGGTGGCGTTGATGGGCAGCGTGACGGGAAGCTCGCCGTAGGCCATCAGGCTGAAGGAGCGCACCGTGGTCGACTTCGCCGTGCCGCGCTCGCCGCTGACCAGCACGCCGCCGATGCCCGGTGCGACGAAGGCCAGCTCCAGGCATCGGAGCAGGTCGGTCTGTCCGACGACGTGGCTGTAGGGCAGAATCCGCACCTTGGTCATGGAGCCGGCTTCCTCCAGCGCAGCGTCACCATGATCTGTGCCCCCGAGCTCAACTCCACGATCTTCGCGCCGACCTTGCCGTCGACCTTCACGGCGAGCTGCATCTCGAACTCGTCGGGACGGGTCTTCTCCTCCATGGCCTCGATCTGGTTGCGCGCCTCGTAGGCGCAGTTCGCCACCATCTGGAGTGCCTCGCTGAACAGGTGGCGGCTGATTTCCAAGGGCTTTTCCAGTGCCCCCCGGGTGTCGTCGTCGTAGATCGAGGCGTGGTCGTTCGTCTCGAATTCGTCGAGCTCTATGTTGATGACCCCGTGACCGGAGGCAGTCGGAGCCGCCACCACAACCATGAAACCTCACAGGAGATCGATGTTGTTCGTTGTGCCGCATGGCAGGTCATTGATTCTGCCGTAGATGCCGGCGTGCGTCACCATATCCACTGATGTGCTTTCTTTGGAATACGGCTCGGTTGATTCTCCTGCCGTCGGTCCTTCGGATGAGATGTCTCGTTTCCGACGGGGTTGGGGCTGGGCTTTCGTGTCGCCGCAGGTCGTGAAGGTGCTCACTCCCCCGGGGAGTCGACCGTCTCACCGCGGCGGGAGCCGAGGGGCCGGCCGCGTTTCGCGGCCTTCGCGCGTGCCGGGGCCGCCGATGTGAGGGCCGTGTCAGTGCGAGATCACAAAGATCCATAAGGTGATTTAGGTGGAATAGTACGAAATATCATTCTAATTCTGGTTCGATGCTGAAGGGGGGAACGGCGGTCCGGCGTCCATCTCCGGTCCTGCGCCGACGCGTGACCGGAAAGTCGCCGCCGCCTCGTCGCCGTATGACCGGAAATCTCGGGAAGGCGCCGTCGACGCGCGGCCAGAAAGGCCGCCTCGATTCGGCGGATGTGCGATGGGAAAGCCTGACCCGGCCGGATCCGCCTTTTCTGGAATCCTGTTCTTTCGCGGCAGGATCTGTCATTCGTCGAAGTGGTGCCGCGAAGTTCGACCCGTGTTTCCGTGGAGTCGTGCCCGCGCCGTACGATCATCGTGGTGCGGTCGGTGCCGGGGTTCCAGCAGGCGCGTAGCACGTCGGCGCTGTGCCGCATGACGGCCGCCCACTGGCCCAGCAGCCGTCCACGCTCCTCGTCGGTCAGGCGTCCCAGAATGTCAGGAGTCGTGCGTACCTGGGCGATCATCCACCAGTCGCTCCGGTCCGCGCACCGGTCGAGCAGCATCGACGCGATCTCGTCGAACGGGTTGTCCCGCCCGGACAGGGTCATGACCCCACGGCTGAAGCCGGGGGCTTGCAGCTCCTCGCCACTCACCGGATGTGAGGGTTCAGGCCGCGTGCGGCTGCATGACGGCAGCCCAGCCCGCGACACCGCGTGCGGCGATGTTGCGGGCTGCGTTGACGTCGGCGTGCTCAGCGAAGCCGCACGACGTGCAGGAGAAGGTTTCCTGGTTCGGCCGGTTGCGCCGGTCGATGTGCCCGCAGGCCGAGCACCCCTGGGAGGTGTAAGCGGGGTCGACGTACATCACGGCGACCCCGCTCCGGGCGGCCTTGTAGGCGACGAACGCACCGAGCTGGTGAAACGACCACGAGTGCAGCGTGACCCGCTGGGGCCTGCGGAGCCGTACCCGCTCGCGGATGCCCTGGAGGTCTTCCAGGGCGATGCCGCGTCCGGTGCGTGCAGCCTCGGTCACGATGGTCTTGGAAATCACGTGGTCGACGTCGCGGGCGAAGCGCGCCTCCTTGCGGCGACGCCGCTTCAGCAGCCGTTTGGCGGACTTGGTCTGCTTGGCCTGAAGGCGGCGGCGCAACTCCCGGTTGCGGTGGCGGACCGCGTTCAGGTGCTTGCCGCAGTGCCGGGTGCCGTCGCTGGTGGTGGCGATGTTCGCGATCCCGAGGTCGACGCCGAGGAAGGCGTCCGGTTCGGTGACATCGACGTCGGGGACGTCGCAGGTGGCCGTCAGCAGCCACAGGCCGTCGCGGTGGATGAGGTCGGATTCGCCTTTGCGGTAGGCGGCCAGCGCGCGGGCCTGGTCGTCGGAGCAGCCGAACCGCAGGCCCTTCATCCGGCCGCCGGTGGTCCAGATGGACACGGTGCGCTCTTGGACCTGCCAGGACAGGCACCGGTCGTCGAACGGCTGGGCGGCGTCCGGGCGGAAGGCGATCGGCCTGTCGAGCGGCTTGCGGAGCCCCGCCTTCACCTGGGCTTTCACCGTCGTGTAGGCGTCGGAGACCTTCTTGATGACGTGCTGGGCGGGCTGGGCCGACAGGCCCATGTCCTTGAGTTGGCCGTAGGTGTGCCTGCGCAGGTCGTAGTTGCGGAACGTCTTCGTCTGCCAGGCGATGCCGGAGACGAGGTTGGCCGCGTCGTTGCACAGGCGCAGCGTGTCCGCCAGCGCCGCCTCCTGGGCGGGCGTGGGGAACAGCCGGACCTGCACAACGAATTTCACGCTGTGAAATCTACCCGCTCGGACCGGCACGTGCGGCGCCGCACGCCATTCCTCCCCAGGGCTAAAGCCCAGGGGATCCCGGCGAACCGTTGCTGAACTTCCGGCGCGTTTTACGGCGCGCGGTGTAGTACGCCACGAAGCACGCGGCGTCGACGTCGGAGACGAACCGCTCCAGTGGGATGTCCGCGCCGAATCCCGTGACGCCCACCATGAGCAGACGTCGCTTGACCTGCTCGGTACCCAGCGTGCCCGCCTTGGCGGCGACCCGGCGCAGCACCCTGAACCGGCGGTTGTACTGCCGCTTGGACAGATCCATGCCCGCGGCCTCCCGGGCGTCCCGGTTGAGCCGGTCGGCCAGGAAGTCACCGCGGTCCGGCGTCCACCGGATCTCGCGTCCCATGTTCGCCGCGAACTCCAGCAGCGACTCGGGAACGTCGGGGTCGACTTCCACCGACCGCTCGAACAGACGGCTCGCCGCCGCGACCTGCCGGGCACCACCCACCGGCCTCGCGTAATCGGTGGACATCGAGGAGAACCGGTCCGCGCGACGGGAGGAGTACCTGGCCGCGCGCTCCAACACCACACGCTCGCGCCGCGACAGCTGCCCGTCCAGTGCTCGCAGCACCAGATCGGCGACGTCCTCGGGCCGGTACCGCCGATCCAGTGAGTCGTGCAACTCGGCGAGGATTTCCCGGCGGGATCGGCCGCTGTCCTTGTCGTCGTGGAACGTCATGGAAGCAATGATCTCGGCTGGTCCGCCCCGGCTTCGACTGGTTTATCCGATCGCGGCCATCTGGCCCCGACCGGCGCCGGTGAGCCCCGCCGAGCGGGATCCCGGCGTCCGGTACCGCCACGCGCGGGAGTACAGCACCCAGCGATCTACGCGATACGCCTACTTCCTGTGAAAAATGGGGATTTAGGGTACGTAACATCATCGCGGTGATCACCGCGATGTTCGTCGTCACGATTGGTGTGGGTGCTCCGTTTATGACCGTTGATCCGGCATACGAGGTTCTGGTCTTCTCCAAGACGGCCGGGTTCCGGCACGACTCCATCCCGGCGGGCATCGCCGCGCTGGGCGAACTCGCGACCGAGAACGGCTTCACCGTCGACGCCACCGAGGACGCCGGTGTCTTCACCGCCGAGAACCTCGCCCGATACCGGGCGGTCGTCTTCCTGATGACCACCGGCGACGTGCTCGACGCCGGGCAGAAGACGGCGTTCGAGTCGTACGTCGCGGACGGTGGCGGATACGTGGGCGTCCACTCCGCCGCCGACACCGAGTACGACTGGCCCTTCTACGGCGGACTCGTCGGCGCCTACTTCTCCTCCCACCCCGAGATCCAGCAGGCGACCGTACGGGTGGAGGACGGCACGCACCCCTCGACGGCTCACCTGCCGACGACCTGGGTGCGCACCGACGAGCTGTACAACTACCGCACCAACCCCCGTTCCACCGTCCACGTGCTCGCCACGCTGGACGAGTCGACCTACTCCGGCGGGTCGATGGGAGCCGACCACCCGATCGCCTGGTACAGGACGTACCAGGGCGGCCGGTCCTGGTACACCGGTCTCGGCCACACCATCGAGTCCTACAGCGAGCCGAACTTCCGCGCCCACCTGTACGGCGGGCTTCGCTACGCGGCCGGGGTCGCCACGGGCGACTTCGGGAGCTGACGGCTTCGCGGTTCCGGTGAGGAGGGTCCCGGCCGGGGGGGGGCGGCCGGGGGCCGGCGCACCCGGGGCCGGGCCGGGCGCCGGGGTCGCACGGGTCGCTGTCCCGTGCCGCGGTGTTGCTTGTGACTGCTGGGCGGGGCGGCGGGGGGGTTCGCCCGGCCGGGACCCTCCTCACCGGAGACGTCTCCGGACGGCGTCTTCGGGGACTCGCACGCCGCGCGCCCCTCGTGACTCCGGAAGCCCCGGACGCGTCCTGACCAGATCAGGTCAGCGCGGAATCATGGCGAGGGTTGACGTTGACTCAGGTCCGACTATCCCCCAGATTTCGTGCATTCCTATCTTTCGGGGGATGTACGGAGGTCGCAATGAAACATGCGAGATCGGTCGTTCTCGCAATCGCGGTCCTGCTTCTGGGCCTGATGGTGAGCACGCCCGCGGCGGCGGTACCCGATCCATCCGCCGACGGCGACGACGGAGTGAGCGTCTACGTCGGCGAGCTCACCCCGCAGCAGATGGACGAGCTGCTGAAGTCGGGCGTCGAGCGTGAGGAGTTGCGGATCACCAGGTCCGCGAACGGTGAGAAGGTCAGCGTCGAGGCGATCCTCGGCGCGGCCCAGGCGGAGCAGCTCGGCAAGGTAGGCCTCGACCTGAAGGTCCAGCGGCTCGCGGCGGCGAGCAGGCAGGCGGCGAAGGGGGACGGCGTCTTCAAGCCGTACAGCGGCGCCGGCGGCATCCGCGAGCAGATCGTCAACGCGGCGAACGCCAAGCCGAACATCGCCAAGGTCGTCGACCTCGGCACCACGGTCAAGGGGCAGCCGCTCACCGCGATCAAGGTGACGAAGAACGCGCGGCAGCTCAAGGACGGGGCGCGCAAGGCCGTGCTCTACATGTCCGCCCAGCACGCCCGTGAGTGGATCACCCCGGAGATGAACCGCAGGCTCCTGCTCCACTACCTGAACGGCTACGGCACCAACCCTGAGATCACCCAGCTCGTCGACAACGTCGAGCTCTGGTTCATCCCCGTGTCCAACCCCGACGGCTACGACCACACCTTCACCGCGGGCAACCGCCTCTGGCGCAAGAACCTCCGCGACAACAACGGCGACGGCCAGATCACCAGCGCCGACGGCGTCGACCTGAACCGTAACTTCGCCTACAAGTGGGGCTACGACAACGAGGGCTCCTCCGACAACCCGGCGAGCCAGACCTACCGGGGCCCGAGCGCGCAGTCGGAACCCGAGACCAAGGCCGTCGACAACCTCGCCAAGCGGGTCGACTTCACCTACATCCTCAACTACCACTCGGCCGCCCAGCTGCTGCTGTACGGCATCGGCTGGCAGCAGGCCACCCCCTCTCCCGACGACCTCGTCTTCGAGGCGCTGCTCGGTGACGACGCGACCCCGGCCGTACCCGGCTACGACCCCGACATCGGCGCCGAGCTCTACACGACCAACGGCGAGACCGACGGTCACATGACCAACAAGCACGACGCGCTCACGATCACACCGGAGATGAGCACCTGCGAGGTCGCGGTCGAGAGCGTCCCCGACGACGAGTGGACGCTCGCCGACTGCGCGGGCGGCTCAGGCTTCACCTTCCCCGACAGCGAGGCCCTGATCCAGGCGGAGTTCGCCAAGAACGTCCCGCTCGCGGTCAACCTCGCCAAGTCCGTGAAGACCCCCGACGCCCCGGTCTCCCCGGTGGGCCGCACGGTCCCCGACTTCCGGCCCGACAGCTTCACCGTCTCGTACGGTGACCCGCAGCCGGTGGCCGTCACCATGCGGCGGTCCCTGCTCACCAAGCAGCTGCGCTTCCGCATCAACGGCGGTCCCGTGCGCCTGCGCGGCCTCAGCGAGTGGAAGGGCGGCGAGCGGTACGGCGACGAGAACAACCTGTACTTCGCCGAGTACCGCTCCAAGGTGGAGGGCGCGAAACCGGGAGACAAGGTCGAGGTCTGGTTCACCGGCCACAAGCCCGGCGTCGGGACCGTGGAGAGCGAGCACTTCACGTACAAGCTGGAGAAGAAGTCCAAGGCCAAGGTCCTCATCGTGGCGAACGAGGACTACACGGGATTCAACCCCGACTACCCGGCGTCGGTGACCGCGCCGAAGTACGCGGCGCAGTACAGGCAGGCGCTGCAGACCGCCGGATACGCCTCGGAGACGTGGGACGTCGACGCCCAGGGCGTGCCGCACCACCTCGGGGTGCTCGGCCACTTCAAGGCGGTGGCCTGGTACCTCGGTGACGACCGGCTCGCGATGGACGCCCAGGACGTGGAGACCGAGACCCCGTTCGGCCCGCTTCCCGACATGGACGTCAAGCGCGAGCAGCAGGATCTGACCGTCTCCGTCCGTGACTACCTCAACGAGGGAGGCAAGCTGCTCTACACCGGGGAGACCGCGGGATACTTCGGCTTCTTCGGCAGCAGCC
Organism: Streptosporangium sp. NPDC006930; assembly: GCF_040635605.1. Taxonomy (NCBI): domain Bacteria; kingdom Bacillati; phylum Actinomycetota; class Actinomycetes; order Streptosporangiales; family Streptosporangiaceae; genus Streptosporangium; species Streptosporangium sp. NPDC006930. Next base: position 380,379 of record NZ_JBEYID010000006.1, read on the forward strand.
TCGGTGGCATCTACTACGGCCTGGACGGCGCACCGGACTCCGACTGCGTCATCAGCACCCAGGACGGCTTCTTCGAGGAGTGCCTCATCCTCGCCGACGACTTCGCCCAGTACTACCTCGGTGTCTACGGCCGCAACCCGCGCGTCGGGCCGACCGGGTTCACCGGCACCGGCCCCGGACTGAACGGCACGAGCGGCACCTTCGGCGGCCCGGCGCTCGCCGACAACCCGCTGGACGAGGCGGGCAACCTGCAGGTGACCAGCAATACGCTGCCGCCCGCGAAGTTCCCCCAGTTCAAGAGCTGGGCCTCGGGCGACTACGTCGGGGCGACCGGCCCGTTCGACCCGGTCGAGGGCGACTGGTACGTGGCGGGCCCGCACACCGACGACGCGTACAAGAGGCTGACGCGCACGATCGACCTCGCGGCTGTCCCCGCCGCGCAGCAGCCCAAGCTCCAGTTCCAGCTCTCGTACGACACCGAGGAGGGCTACGACAACGTCATCGTCGAGGCGCACACGGTCGGCCAGGACGACTGGACGACCCTGCCCGACCTCAACGGCCGAACCAGCGCCGACGTCCCCGCCCAGTGCGAGGCCGGCTTCCTGCTGGACGAGCACCCGTGGCTGCTGCGCTACCTCACCCCGGGCGACCCCTGCACGCCGACCGGGACGAGCGGTTCCTGGAACGCCTTCACCGGTGGCTCCGGCGGCTGGCAGCCGGTCGCCTTCGACCTGTCCGCGTACGCGGGCAAGAAGGTCGAGGTGTCGGTCAGCTACGTGACCGACCCCGCCACCGGTGGTGCCGGCGCGTTCGTGGACGACACCAAGGTCACCACCAGCGGCGGCCAGCTCGCCGCCGAGGGCTTCGAGTCCGGTCTCGGCGCCTGGGCGATCCCCGGACCGCCTCCGGGAAGCCCGACGGGCGCCGGTGACTTCGCCAGGGCGCAGGCCGACAAGACGGCGGCCGTCTCGACGAAGGACACCGTCTTCCTCGGCTTCGGCCTGGAGCAGGTGGCCTCCCCGGCCGAGCGCGCCGCGACCATCAAGAAGATCATGAAACACCTGATCGGCTAGCCGGCTCCCGCCGGTAACGGGTATCCCCGGTTGACGGGTGTCCCCGTCGACCGGCCCCGACCGTGAGGCCGGGCGTCACCCTCGTGACGCCCGGCCTTCGCGCTTGAGTCACCGGATTCACAGTGGTCATGGATGCCGGACGGGAACCCGCCGAGCCCGGCGTTGCCGGCCGATGAAAGAAGACCGGCCACGCTGACGTCGCCCAAAAGCCGCGTTCAGTCCCGTGAGTCGTCCCAGTAGTCCTTGAGCATCTCGCCGGGTGTGCTCCTTCGTTCCGGCGGCGAGGATTCCGGCCGTTTCCCGGCCGATGAGACGCACACCCTGTGAGGAAACTCAACGCTTTTCGACCAGGATCGAAAAGGCTTTACAGCCTGGAGTTTGGCAATGTAGTTTCGCCATCAAGTTCGAATGAAAGTCGCGTTCGCCTCGATACATCTGGAGCTCGCCTGATGGCTTTGGTTCGTCCAAGCGCCGACCGCGTGAGCATGACCTGCGCACCTTCCTCGTCCCGACCGTACCGCCGTGCCCCGGCACCACCCGGCGCGACGACCATCCGTCCCCGGCCGGGGCGGGCAACCGTCTCGCCCGGTGCTGCTTCAGTGGCTCGCCGCGCCGACCGGTCCGCGTCGCCCGAAGGTGCGAGTTCGAACCGACTTCCCGGGTGACCGACGCCCGGGCGTCACATCCTCGGCCAACGCACCCGCTGCCACCTGGGAAAACGACGCTGAGAAGGGGAAGCGTCGACAGAGGACGTGGCATCGTCACCGGTGCTCCCGGACGTCGTGGGCGGTGCAGGTCACCGCCGCCGACATCCATGACGGCTCGCCGGCACCCCCGCTCCGATCGCGAGTGGCGAGGCCGACGGCTCTCACCACACCCCCTCACCGTGGCACCGTCGCCGAACACGGCATCGACACCGACATCGTCCCCCGTGCCCGCGCCGCCTGAGGGTTCACCGCTCCGCATCGGTGCCGGATCACCGAACGGAGCCTCAGCGGACTGATTTCCACCGTCTCATGCCCCGCAGCTACGAGACCGTGCCGGTCCGCCGAGAATCATGCGCTTCATTGATTGCGTGATTCGCCGACCCAGCATGAACTCACCTCGACCTCGCGAGGAATTCGAAAGAGGTATTCGAGTGTTACGAAGGATTGTCACGATTATCGTCTCGGCGCTCTTCACCGTGGTGCCGATGGCGGTCGTGTCGCAGGTCGCACCGGCCGCGGCGCAATCCCAGGACAGGGTCATCATCTCGGGAGACTGGGACGGTGACGGTACGGACACGTACGGCATCGTGGACACGTCCACGAACCCGATGACGTGGTATCTGACGGACCGATACGACAACTTCTGGGTCGACAACCTCGTCCCCGACACCGTCTTCACCTACGGCGACCGTGGCGCGACCCCGATCGTGGGCGACTGGAACAACGACGACATCGACACCCCGGGGGTCTTCGTAAGCACCGGCGGAACGCCGTCGTGGCGACTGCGCAACAGCAACACGTCGGGATCCGCCAACGTGACCTTCGGCTACGGCGCGGCCTCGGACACCCAGCCCCTGGTCGGAGACTGGGACAAGGACGGCGACGACACCCCGGGCCTGTTCCGGCCGGGCAGTCCCAACACCTACCTGCTGCGCAACAACAACACCGCCGGGAGCGCCGACCTCACCTTCACCTACGGCAGCGGTGCGGGCAAGCCCATCGCGGGCGACTGGAACAACGACGGCCGCGACACCATCGGGTTCGTCAACACCGCCACCAGCCCCTTCACCTGGCAGCTGCGCAACACCAACAACGCCGGATCGGCCAATGTGACGTTCACCTACGGCAGCGGCAGTGCGTCGTCGGTGTTCTTCGCCACGGGCGACTGGGACGGCAACGGCTCCGACACCCCCGCGGTCGCGCTGCCCCTGACCAACGGCCCCTTCCAGTGGCATCTGCGTAACAGCAACACCAGTGGCGTCGCCACCAGCGGCGTGCGCTTCAACCCCGTCACGCCGCTGAAGCTGATGCACTTCAACCTGTCCGGCGGCATCCTGAACAACGGTACCTACCCGATCATCGGGCGGATCGTGCGGGAGGTGCAGGCGCGCCGCCCCGACGTGATCTCCCTCAACGAGATCTGTGACCGTCAGTACGCGCATCTGGTGGACCAGTTGGCGGCGGCCGGATACGCGATGCAGGGATACTTCCAGGAGTCCCGCACGTTCGTCCCCGACTGCATCGTCTTCCCCGACACCCGCAACGAGGCCGGGAACGCCATCCTGGTGCGCGCCGAAGTGACCCAGCAGAAGGGATACATGTTCACCAGCGACCACAAGCTGGAGGAGCGCGACCAGCCCGTGGTCACGGAGGAGCGCAGCGTCGCCTGCGTCGTGGCCAATTTCCCGCCGGCCAATCAGTCGGTGAAGGCCTGCTCGACACACCTGGCCGACGGTGACGCCTCCGGAGCACAGGCCGAGACCCGGGAGCTGACCCGCGTGTTCGGCCCCGAGGCGAACTCCAGGCCGTTCATCCTGATGGGCGACCTCAACCTCACCCCGGACGACGCCGCGATCGGCACGCTCTACTACCCGGCGGGGAGTGGAAACTTCTGGGAGACCGACACCTACTGGAGCAGTTGCATCGGCGAGGACGGGATGTGCGAGCCCGTCAGGGGCGGCCGGCCCACACGGGTCGGCGGCAACCGCAAGATCGACTACACCTTCCTCAGCCGTGACCACTTCAGCGTGCCGATCGCCGGCGTCGACATCGTCGACGCCGGTAACTGTGACACCCACCCCTGCTCCGACCACCTGATCATCCACAGTTCCGTCGACCTGTACCTCCCGAGGAAGGCACCCTGACCGAGGTGGGTGTGACCCGCAGGTGGTTCTCGCCTGTACGGCGAGCATCAGGACGGTGTCACCGGCCTGTGGAGCGGGGCCACGTGAGCCGGCATCCTGTCTCACTCCGCACGGGTGGCTTCGGTTCCGCCGGGATCACCGAACAGGAGGGCGGACATGAGACACCTGATCGGCTAGCCAGGCCGTCCCACCGGTAACCGGACCGCGAGGCCGGGCGTCACGCACGTGACGCCCGGCCTCCGCGCGTCCGGGATTCCTCCCATGCCCCGAGGGCTGTTTGCTTGGACAGGACCTGAATACTTTGCCCTTGCGCTAAGTGTTTCTGCGGGCAATACTTAGCCGCATGGCACAGTATTCGGCCGAGCTCGACGGTGTGTTCGTCGCCCTCGCCGACCCGACGCGCCGCGGCGTCATCCGACGCCTCGGCCGCGGTCCGACGAGCGTGGGCGATCTCGCCCGCGAGTTCCCGATGACCCTTCCCTCCTTCATGAAGCACGTGCGGACGCTGGAGGCGAACGGCCTGATCCGCACGGTCAAGCTCGGCCGGGTGCGCACCTGCGTGCTCAACCGCGACCGTCTCGCTCTCGTCGACGGCTGGCTCGAAGAGCAGCGCCAGGTCTGGGAAGAGCGCACCGACCGGCTCGAACGCCTCGTCACCGATCCAAAGGAGAAACAACCGTGAATCCCGATCTCGACCTGATCCTGCAGCGGGTCATCCGCGCCCCGCGCGCCGCGGTGTGGAGCGCGTGGACCGATCCGTCCCTCTTCGAGAAATGGTGGGTTCCGGCGCCGACCGTGTGCCGCGTCGACCGCCTCGACGTCCGGCCCGGCGGCGCGCTCGTGACGCGACTGAGCGACGACGGGGTCGACTTCGTCCCGCACCTCGACGCGAGCTTCCTCGTCGTCGACGAGCTTGAGCGGATCGCGTACACGAACGCGATCGACAGCGCCTGGCGCCCCGCGAACCCGGCACCGGTGCTCATGACAGCCGAGGTCACGCTGAACGACCACCCGGACGGCACGGACTACCGGATGATCGTCCGGCACGCCGATCCGGCCGCCCGCGCCCGCCACGAGGAACTCGGCTTCTTCGACGGCGTGGGCTCGGTCGTCAAGCAGCTCGCCGTGGTCGCGGAGAGCGAGGCCGTACGGTGAGGATCGTTCTCACGGAGTTCGTCACCCTCGACGGGGTCAGCCAGGGTCCCGGTTCGCCGACCGAGGACACGAGCGACGGCTTCGCCCGCGGCGGCTGGCTCGTGCCCCACCTGGACGAACTCTTCGTCCGGCGTACCTCCGACTGGCTGGACCTCGCCGACGGTCTGCTGCTCGGGCGGCGAACCTACGAGGCGTTCGCCCGGGACTGGCCCCAGATCACCGACCCGGACGACCCGTACACCGCGCGGATGAACTCGCTGCCGAAGTACGTGGTGACCAACACCCTCACCGAAGGGAGCTGGCATCCGACGACCGTGCTCCGCGGCGACCCGATCCAGACCGTCGGGGAACTCAGGGCGCGGCCAGGACGGGAACTCCAGATCCACGGGAGTGCCCGGCTCGGCAACGCCCTGCTGGCGGCGGGCCTCGTCGACACGCTCCGGCTCGTCGTCGCCCCGGCCGTGACCGGTTCGGGGCGGCGGCTGTTCGACCGTCCGAGCGGACCCGTCGGCCTTCGACTCGTCCGCCACGAGGTGACGGCGAAAGGCCTGCTGCTGCTTCAGTACGAGACCGCCGGCGCCGCCCCGACAGCGGAATACGAGGGCGTCACGGCCTTCGTCTAGCGCGGTGACCAGGATCGGACCCGCTTGGCACCGTCGCGGGTGCGCATCGCCCCTCCGCCGGGGACAGCGTGGCGGCACCGAACATGATGTCCCACTCGGGGCTGCGGTCGAAGTGTTCGCCGATGAGTCGCATGGTGTGCCGCTGGGCGGGATTCATGTGCTCCGTTATGAGTGCTGTCAGTGCGTCGGTGTTCGTTCGGTCCCTGGCGCTGTCGGGGAAGTCCGGGAGCGCGTTGCCGTGGGCGGCGAGGAATACGCGGATCGCGGCGACCGCACGGTCGACGAGTGGGACGATCTCGTGTTCCGAGGCGTCGGCGGGTAGCTCCTGGATCGCGGTGTTGACGTGAAGGAGGTCCTCGGGTGCGTCTTTCAGGGCCCTGACGAAGGTGAGCGTGTCCTCCTTCGGTATCAGGTGGGTAAGAAAGAGGGCGACGTTGCGTGAGGCGGGATCGTTGCCGAGTGCCTCCATCGCGAGGAGTGCTTCGGGAGACAGATCAGGTGACACCCCGAGACTGATCAGCTCGTCGACCTCGGATCGAATACGTTCGAGGTCGGCGATTCTGGTGTCGAGTTCCGTGCGCAGTCCGCGCAGGGATTTCTGGCCGTCCTCTTCGGAATCGAGCATCCGGGCGACGTCGTCGAGGAGGAAACCGAGGCCGGCGAGGCGGTTGATGCGCAGCGCGAGTACGAGGTGTTGGGCGGTGTACTGCTTGTAGCCGTTCGCGAGCCGTTCGGGTTCGGGCAGGAGCCCGATGTCGTGCCAGTGACGGATCGAGCGCAGCGTGACGCCGGCGAGGTCCGCGAGTTGCCTGGTGCTCCACGCCACGATCACCCCTCCTTCGCGTCCACTGCCACACCTATTGTGTCCAACGACCGGAACGCGGGGACGCACAGCGCGACCACGACGGTCACCACGATCACGACCGCGATCCCGATCCCCGCCGTCACGAGCCCGAACCCGGAAGCGATCGCGGCGATGGGAGCCGAGGTGAGGGCGGGTGCCGCGAGCATGAGAGCGTTCTGCGCACCGAGCACACGTCCGCGCATCCGATCCGGAGTCGCCTCGATGATCGCCACCCCCAGCACCGCGGACATGGGGCCGTTGGTCAGGCCGATGAACACGGCCGCGGCCAGAACCGTCCAGGGCGCCGCCATCATGCCGATCACGGTGAATCCGATGCCTATGCCGACCATCCCGATCACGAACCAGGCGCGGCGCGACACCTTTCCCACGGTCGCCGCGTACACGCCCGCGCTGAGAAGGCCGCCGAGCGCGATACCGGTTGCCGCGAACCCGCTGAACTCAGGCAGGTTCTCGCTCGTGAAGTAGGCGGGCATGATCGTCGCCTGCAACGCCACGATCACCGCGACGAACACCGCCGACAGCAGGCTCGCACCCAGCACCAGTCGGTGCCCGAGCAGGAACCGCCACCCGGTCACCAGGTCGGTGAACACCCCGCGAACACCCGCCCCCGCGGTGCGAACATCGGTCAGGGTGATCTCTCCCACGCGGGACGACATCGCGAACGACAGCAACGCCGCGGCAAGGCTCATTCCGGCGGTGATGAACAACGCGGCGGCACTCACACCGACCAGCCACACCAGCAGCCCGCCCAGGCCGGGCCCGATCAGCATCAGCGCGCCCGCCAGCGACTCGCGGACACCTACCAGCCGATCCAGTGCACCCGGCTTACCGCCGTCGAGTTGGACGAGGCGGGGAAGCAGCGTCTCCCGCGCCGTCATCCCCGGCATGTCCCCGAACGAGCCGATCACACCCAGCACGATGAACCACGTCAGGTTCAACCCCCACAGGGCATCCACGACCGGGACCGCGGCAACCGACGCCGCGGACAACACGTCACTGACGATCGACACCGTCCGCCGGTTCACCCGGTCGACGACCACCCCGGTGAGCATCCCCACAACCGCGGCAACCGCGGCGGTCACCGACGCCAGGACACCGGCGGCGAGGATGTCACCGGTCTTCGCGAGCACCAGCAACGGGAACAGTACCGACGCGACCCCGTTCCCCAGCAGGGAAAGACTGTACGACCCCAGATAAACCCAGGTACTTCGACTCATGGACGCATCACAAACCATGCCGCTACGGCACAGTCAAGTCAGAAGCCGAAGGCGCCCGGTGAAGCGGAAACTTCTGGGAGATCGACACCTACTGGAGCAGTTGCATCGGCGAGGACGGGATGTGCGAACCCGGGCCCACACGGGTCGGCGGCGGCGCCCTTGGGCGCAAGCTGGGACTGCCCCGTCGACAGCTGTTCGCCGCGACCACGGGTATGGCCGCGGTGGCGGCCGACATGACGCCCCGGCGGTGCCCGGCACGGGTGAGTTGACCTCGATCAAGCTTGAGGTTGCAGGCTGGGCGGCGACGTACGCGAGCGAAGGCGTACGCGAGCGAAGGGGAATCCCATGAAGGCAGCCGCGTTTTTCGAGTTCGGCGGTCCCGAGGTGTTGCGGGTGGCGGAGCTTCCGACGCCCGAGGCGGGCGAGGGGCAGGTGCGGGTGCGGGTGCGGGCCGCGGGCGTACAGCCGTTCGACCTCGCCATTCGGGAGGGGTGGACCCCGCAGGGGGTGAGCGGTGAGCTGCCCCGGGTGCCGGGCAACGAGTTCGCGGGGGTGGTCGACCAGGTGGGCGAGGGGGTGGAAGGATCCGTGGACGGGGTCTTTGTCGGAGCCGAGGTCCTGGGCTTCGACCTGCTGAACTGCTACGCCGAGTACGTGGTCGTACCGGCGGAGAACGTCACGTCCAAGCCCGCGAACATGCCCTGGGAGGTGGCGGGCGGTTTCACCGCGGGGACCCAGACCGCCCACATCGCGCTGCGGCAGCTCGGGGTGGGGGAGGGGGACACGGTCCTGGTCCACGCCGCCGCGGGCGGGGTCGGTACCGCGGCGGTCCAGCTCGCCCGGCTCTGGGGGGCGGCCACGGTGATCGGCACGGCCCGCGAGGAGAACCACGACTACCTGCGCGCGCTCGGCGCGACCCCCGTCACGTACGGGGAGGGCTTGGCGGAGCGGGTGCGTGCCCTCGCTCCCAATGGGGTGGACCTGGTCGTGGACGGCGCGGGCGGCGAGGCGCTGGACGTCTCCCTGGAACTGGTGAAGGGGGAGCGCATCGTCACGCTCGTCGAGCACGGCAGGGCCGCGGAGCTGGGGGTGCAGGTGACCCAGGGGGTGAGGCAGGCGTCCCGCCTCGCCGAGCTCGCCGCCCTGTACGCCAAGGGCGACCTCGTCTTTCCGGTGCGCAGGACCTATCCGCTGGAGCGGGCCGCGGACGCCCACCGCGAGGTCGCAGGCAGGCACGGACAGGGCAAGGTCGTGCTGGTCACGGACTGATATCTGCGTACCGCTGGCGTTGTGACCGAAATCCTTAGTAAGGTTTCTTGTTAATAACGTGCTATCCGTCGGCTCGTTGGACAGTCCTGCCTCCCATTTCTCTCTCCAGGAGGAGTCCACGTGCATCTGCGACACAAGGTGGCCACCGGTGCCGCCGCCGCGATCAGCGTAGGGTCCGTGCTCGCTCTGCTGCCGTCCACCGCGGCGGTCGCCCACGGGTCCATGTCGAACCCGCCCAGTCGGGCGTACGTCTGCAAGACGGAAGGCCCGGAGACCCCCAAGTCGGCAGCGTGCAAGGCGGCCGTCGCGGCCGGGGGCACCCAGGCCTTCTACGACTGGCACGAGGTGTCCCGGCTCGAAGCCGGTGGCAACCACCGCCAGATCATCCCCGACGGCCAGCTGTGCGGCGCCGGGCGTGACAAGTATCGCGGGCTCAACCTCGCCAGGGCCGACTGGCCCGCCACCTCGGTCTCCCCGGGACCGCTCACGGTCACCTACCACGCGACCGCGCCGCACGCGAACAGCAACTTCGAGTTCTACATCACCAAGCAGAGCTGGAGTCCCACCCAGCCGCTGCGCTGGTCGGATCTGGAGCACATCAGGACCTTCAACAACCAGAACCCCACCCAGTTCACCAACTGGACGATCAACCTCCCGCAGCGGAGTGGCCGCCAGCTCATCTTCTCGATCTGGCAGCGTGTCGTGGGCAGCACCGAGGCCTTCTACACCTGTTCCGACGTGAACTTCGGCGGCAGCAACCCCAACCCCACGTCGACTCCGACCCCGACGCCGACTCCCACGCAGCCGACCCCGACCCCGACGCCCACCCCGACGAGCCAGCCGGGCGGCACCTGGAAGGCGGGCACCGCCTACGCGGTGGGCGCGACGGTGACCTACGGCGGCGCGACCTACCAGTGCCTGCAGGCGCACACCGCGCTGGCCGGCTGGGAGCCGCCGAACGTCCCCGCCCTGTGGCGACGACTCTGATCCGGTGAGATCCGGCCGGGGTGGTGATCACCACCCCGGCCGGACCCGTCGTTCTTTCCGGGAATCTCCCGAGAACCGAGGAGTTCGTCTTGAAGCGTGCGGTCACAGCGGTCCCGGCGGTGGTCCTGGGGGCCCTCCTGCTCTCCGGTTGCGGCGCCGACAGCATCCAGGAGCTCCGCGGAGGTCCCGCCGGTCATGGGGTACACGGTGCACACGGCGCCGCCGGCGTTCCCGCCCGGCCAACGCCCACCCAGGAGACGCACGGCGGCCCAGCACACGGCTCGGGCCAGGGCTCCGGGGAGGGGGCCGCCCAGGGGGCCGATCACTCGGTGCGGAGCGCCGGTACGGGAGTGCCCACTCCCTCGCCCGCCCCGCCCATTGGGACCGCCGCCGGAGTCGCCTTCAACCCTCCCGACGTGATGTTCCTGCAGATGATGGTGCCCCACAACGCCCAGGGGGTACGGCTGGTGCGGTTGGTGCGCGAACGGCAGGTCCGCCCGGAGGTCAGGGAGCTCGCCGAGGCGATCGGCGTGACCCAGGAGCGGGAGTCGGTCTCGATGTCCGGCCTGCTGGACGCATGGGGGCAGCCCGCGACCGCGGAGGACGACGAGCACGCCGCCCACGGCGGGATGCCCGGGGTGAGCGAGGAGGAGGTGGCGGCGCTGATCGCCGCCCCGCCCGCCGAGTTCGAGCGCAGGTTCCTCGACATGCTGATCGCCCAGCAGGACGACGCCGCCCAGATGGCCAAGGTGGAGGTCGCGACCGGGCTGCACCCCGAGGTCACGGAGATGGCCAGGCTCGTCGACGTCTCGCGTACGGCGCAGATCGCGCGGATGCTGAGCCTGCGCGGAGAGTAAAGATCTGCACGGATCAGTAGAGATTTGTCCTTGCACTCCCTTTTGTGAGATATATTTCCTACTTGATGTGTAGGAATTTAGGGGGAGTCATGCGCAAGATCTTTGGGGTCGTGGCCGGATTGATCCTGGCCGGAACCCTGGCCGCGTGCGGAGGGACGTCCACCGACACGGCCCAGCCCGCCGGCGGCACACCGAACGCCGACGCGCCGTTCAAGGTCGGGGTCAACCCCGTGCCCCACGGCGAGGTGCTCAAGTACGTCAAGGACAACCTCGCCGCCAACGCCGGGCTGAACCTGGAGATCGTCGAGTTCACCGACTACGTCCAGCCCAACACCCAGCTCGACGAGGGCAACCTGGACGCGAACTACTTCCAGCACATCCCGTACCTGGAGGAGTTCTCCAAGGGCAAGGACATCAAGCTCAGCTGGGTCGCCCCGGTGCACATCGAGCCGCTCGGCCTGTACTCCAAGAAGATCAAGAACGTCTCCGAGCTCGCCCAGGGCGCCCAGGTGGCGCTGCCCAACGACGCGAGCAACCTCGGCCGCTCGCTCAAGCTCCTGGCCGACAACGGCGTGATCACCCTCAAGGAGGGCGTGGGGGTGAAGGCGACCGAACGCGACGTCGCCGACAACCCCAAGGCGCTGGAGTTCAAGCCCCTTGAGGCGGCCCAGCTGCCGCGTTCCCTGGAGGATGTGGACGCCGCGATCGTGAACGGCAACTACGCCCTGGAGGCCGGGCTGCAGCCCGCCACCGACTCCCTGATCCTGGAGAAGGGCGAGGGCAACCCGTACGCCAACGGCCTGGTCACCGTCCCGGCCAAGGTGGAGGACCCCCGTGTGAAGAAGCTCGCCGAACTCCTCACCGGCCCCGAGGTCAAGAAGTTCATCGAGGACAGGTACAAGGGCGCGGTCCTGCCGGCGGAGTAGGCCGCCCGGTGCCCCGCCTCGGGGGATCGCCGCTCGTGCCCACCCGAGGCGGTGGACCGTCCGGTATCCCTCACCGGGGAGTGCCGTCACCTTCCGCGCGATGCCCTCGGCCGCGCCCCCACCGTCGCGGGGGGCGCGGCCGAGTCTTTTCCGGTCTTTTTCGGGGGCCGTCCATGCCTGTGACGACGTGCGAGAAGCCGGGGTTCGCGTCTGTCGCCACCGGGTGACGTTTGAGATCCGTACGGAGGATAGAGGGGATGCGTTGGCTCGAAGGAGGAGATCCCATGACCATCGCAGGCGGCATCGTTCTCATAATGCTCGGCGCCATTCTCACGTGGGCGGTCGAATTCGACATCGCGGGCTTCGACATCAACGTCGTCGGTGTCATCCTGATGATCGGCGGTTTCGCGTGGCTCCTGTTCGCCGTGTACCGGCTCAGCCTCGCCCGCCGGGCGGTGGCGGACACCACGGCCACCACAGTGATCGAGGACCCGGTCACCCACCGCCGCACCTACGAGGAGCGTCACTACAACGACCCTCCGGTGGTGTGAACCGCGGATCTCTCCCGCAGGGGAGCCGCACCGTCAGTGGGTGTCGCCCGTCGTTCCGGATCCGTTATGGACTGGTTCGCGTGGGTAGGCGGGCCGCTTCAGTGAACGCGAACGGAGGGCAGAGGACGTGAGCAGAGTCGTATCCCGCGGCGCGAGCGCCGTGAGCGGAATGCTCGGTGGCGCGATCGCCGGAGTCATCTTCAAGCAGGTCTGGAAGCTCGCGTCGGGCAAGGACGACGCCCCCCAGGCGACGTCGGACGAGTACGGCTGGGGCGAGATCCTCGTGGCGTCCGCCATCCAGGGCGCCATCTTCGGCGTGGTGAGGGCCGCGATCGATCGTTCCGCCGCCCGGAGCATCCACAGAGCCACCGGCAAGTGACTTTGTGAGGTGGCCGTCGTCACCGTCGGCGGCCGACCTCGCGCGAGAGGCCCCCGATCCCGTCCGAGGGACCGGGGGCCTCCGCACGTCCGAAACCGTCAGGCGGCTCCGGGACACGGGCGGGCGTTGGTCGCCCGCCGCGCCGGGACGCGGGAGGAGAGCACCTCCGCGTACACGGCGGAGGTCTGGGCGGCGATCCGGTTCCAGTCGTAGCGGGACCGTGCCCGCGCGACGGCTGCGGCGCCGTAGGCCGCCAGCACGGACGGCGCGGCGAGCAGCCGGCGCAGTGCGCCGCCCAGCGCGTACGGCTCGCGCGGTGGGACCAGCAGACCGGTGACCTCGGGCACGACGGTGTCCAGGTGCCCGCCCACCGCGGACGCGACCACCGGAACACCGCAGGCCATCGCCTCCAGCGGAACGATGCCGAACGGCTCGTACCACGGCATGGTGACCACGACGTCCGCCGAACGCATCAGGGTGGGGACGTCCTGCCTGTTCACCTTGCCGAGGAACCTCACGCGGTCCGCGACGCCGCACCTGGCGGCCACCCGGGAGAGCCGCCTCGCCTCCGGGTCGTCGACCTCACCCCCGGCGACGACCAGGGTGGCGCCGGGGATGCGGGCGAGGGCGTGAATCGTGGTGTCCACGCCCTTGCGGCGTACGGGGCGGCCGATGGCGAGCAGGACGGGCCCCGGCCCGAGGTCCCTCTTCGGACCGGAGGGGGTGAAGGACCGCACGTCGACGCCGCAGGGCACGATCCTCGTCCGGCGCCGGGGGATGTGCATCCGGCGCAGTTCCGCCACCTCGTCGGCGCAGGTCGCGATCACCGCGTCCACCTGGGAGGCGACCATCGCCTCGATCCTGAGACGCTCGCGCGGGCTGGAGTCGGCCGGTCCCTGGTGGCGGCGCTTGACCGTGCCGAGGGCGTGGAAGGTGTGCACGATGGGGACGGCGGCGTCCCTCGCCGCGGCGAGGGCGGCGAGGCCGCTCATCCAGAAGTGGCTGTGGACCATGTCGGGGGGTACGGCGCTCCACCGTCTGGCGAGCCACCGGCCGAAGTCCGGCATCCAGGGGAGCAGATCGTCCTTGGCCAGGGTCATCGCGGGTCCGGCCGGTACGTGGACCACGGTGACCCCGGGGGCCAGGGAGGTCTCGTCGGGTTGGGAGGGGCACTCCCTGCGGGTGTAGACGGTCACCTCGTGCCCGCGGGCGGCGAGCGCGAGGGAGAGGGCGGCTACGTGGACGTTCTGACCCCCGGCGTCGGCTCCGCCGACGGTGGCTAGGGGGCTCGCATGCTCTGACACCATCGCGATCTTCATGGACACGTCTCCACCGGGTGTACGGGGCAGGCGTGCCTGCGTCTTGGGCATGAGGTTCTACCCTGCCCTGACCGGGGGTTTTAAACGTGTTTGACCTTGGAATTCGCGGGAAGGCGAGGAGTTTCCGACGGAAAGGAGTTCGGCGATGGAGGCTCCCCAGTACGTCGCGGCGCGCGTGCAGCGCGCGCTCGCCGAGGACGAGAGAACCACGGAACTCGGTATCCGGGTGGACATTCGAGGCGATCAGCTCTACCTGCGAGGCCAGGTCGTCGGCTCCGAGCGCCGCGAGCTGATCGCGGAGGTGGCAGGTGAGGCGGCCCCCGGGTTGAAGGTTCACAACGAGATCGACATCGTGGACGTACGGGGCCCGGTGGGGGAGGAGAGGCTGTGAGAGACGTGCGGATCGCGGCGGTCGGGGACGTACACCTGGACGAGAGTCGCAGGGGGAGCTACCGCGAGCGGCTCCACGACATCGGGGAGAAGGCCGATGTCCTGCTGCTCGCCGGGGACCTGACCAGGCACGGCACCATGGACGAGGCGCGGGTGGTGGCGGACGAGTTCCGCGACCTGCCGATTCCGGTGGTGGCGGTGCTCGGCAACCACGACCACCACTCCGACCAGCCCGCCGAGATCGCCGCCCTGCTGTGCGACACCGGGATCGAGGTGCTGCACGACGACGCGACGGTGCTCGATATCGACGGCGTGCGGCTCGGCGTGGTCGGCGGCAAGGGCTTCGGCGGGGGATACGCGGGCAAGTGCGCCAGCGACTTCGGCGAGCCGGAGATCAAGGCGTTCGTCGGTCACACCAGGCGGATCGCCGACCGCTGGCGGGTCGCGCTGAAGGAGCTGCAGGCCGACCACACGGTCGTGCTGTCCCACTACTCGCCGGTCAAGGACACCCTCGCCGGGGAACCGCTGGAGATCTATCCGTTCCTCGGCAGCTACCTGCTCGCCGAGGCGGTCGACGCCGAGGGCGCCGACCTGATCATCCACGGTCACGCCCACTCGGGTACGGAGAAGGGCGTGACGCCGGGAGGCATCAGGGTGCGTAATGTGGCGCTGCCGGTGCTGGGCCGGGCGTACGGGGTGTATCTCCTCTGACGGGAGCCTCACGTTCGGGTGCCGAATGATGCAAATATCCGTTGATATCTCGGCGGGTATCTCGGATATCCCGGCCTAGGGAGAAGCGGGCCTATCCCGGCACAGGAAGAGGCGGGCCCATATCTCGGCCGACCGGTATCCCGGACAATTGGACAAGAAGAAGCGGGCCGGGGGATACCCGGCCCGCGAGGCTTCTTATGGGAGTTCGGGGCGCTTACATTCCTGCGAACGTTCTCGCGGGTGTGAAACCCGCTTCGAGAAATGGTGCCGGCCTCAGGGCCGCACCGGACGGCGTACGGACATCGGACCGCACGGAACCGGCGTGCGGGTCGGGTGGCCCGCACCTGGACGGTGTGCGAGCTCTCGGCTCACACCGATCTGTGTTGTCGCGAGCGCGAGGCTCGCGTCACACATTGAAGATGCTCACACCCCCGGGGCCGACGAGGAAGCCGAGGACGATCAGGACGATCCCCCAGAGGAGGTCGCGACGGGCCAGGATGACGTAGATCCCGGAGATGACGAGGACGACTGCGATGATCCAAAGCAAAGTAGCCATAACCGGCCTCTGCCCTCACAATTCACTACTTAACATCTTCCTCATCCTTGGTTCTGTACAGATCAACCAGCGGCTGGATGAACCACAGCCAGGCGCTCAGCAGTGCTACAACCCCGGCGAACAACGCCGCGGGCCAGGCGTTGAGTACCGTCTCGGCGACCAGTGCGACCGTGCTCGTCATCGCGACCGCGAGTCCGGCGGCCCCCGCGATGCCAAGGGTGTTGGCGCGGTGCAGCATCTTCTCCTTCAGGTTGCTCCTGAACAGGAGACGATGCTGGGCGGCCGGGGTGATGAAGCAAACGGACGCGACGCCCGCGCTCAGCAGGGCGATGAAGAACAGTAGGTGCCCCAGGTCGTCCAATTTTTCGAAGCCCGCCGCGAATGGCAGGCTGAAGAGAAAGGCGAAAAGCACCTGCACGCCGGTGACGGCGACGCGCAGGCCCTGTAACAACTCGCCGAGTTCGCGGTCGACCCGCTCCTTGTGTGTCTCTCCGGGCGCTGGTTGTTCTTTTTGCGAGGGTTCGGGGTGAATCATGCGCATCATTTACCCAAGGAAAGGTTTGACATGCCTACCTGGAGGGCTATGGGGTACGCGTGGGTTATGGGAAGCCACAGTCACGAGGTCACCGACGCGATCCTGGAAACGCTGAAGCGGGCGAGCAGCGGGTTGAAGGACGCGGATGTCAGGTTCGCGCTCGCCGGAGGTTGTGCGGCCTACGCCCGCGGAGCCGCCCCCTCGCTCCACGACGTCGATTTCGTCCTTCCCCAGGAGGACGTGCCGCTCGCGCTTGAGGCGCTGGGCAAGCTGGGATTCGAGACCTCCAGGCAGCCGCCGGAGGACTGGCTGGTCAAGGCCTTCGACGAGGGCAGGTTGGTGGATCTGATCTTCTCGATCTGCGACCACCCGGTCACGCCCGAGTTGCTGAAGCGCGCGGAGCCGATGAAGGCCTCGGCGGTGATCCTGCCCGTCCTGGAGGCCACCGACCTGGTCATCTCGTGGCTGCTGCCGCTCTCCGAGCACAGTTGCGACTACGGCTCGCTGCTGCCGCAGGTGCGTGCCCTGCGCGAGCAGGTCGACTGGAACCGCGTCGCCGCCGTCGTGCGGGACTCCCCCTATGCCTCCACCTTTCTCACTCTCCTTCAACGCCTCGATGTCATTCCCGACCCCGTCGACCCCTCGGGCGACCCGACCTGGCCCTGAGCCTCGCCTCCGACCCGCGCCCGCGCCTGAGACGACCTGACCTTCTGAGACGTGGCGGTTCTCAGGACGACATGAGAGGGGGGCCCGCCATCTGGCGGGCCCCCCTCTCATGTCGTTTGCCCGGCGTCCCGGGATCGGAGAACGCTCAGACGGTGCCGGGTCCGCCGAAGGGGAAGCGGCCGTAGTACTCGCCGACACGGTCGCGGTACGCGGGCTCCTTGAAGTTCGCCTCGTCGAACTCGGGGGCGTCCTTGATCTCCTGCTTGGTGCGCGCGACGTAGACCTTCTTCTCCTGTGGGTCGATCTGCGTCACCGTGCTCGCGGGCAGGAGGACCTTCTTGCCGAAGATCCAGGGGCCCGTGTCGACGACGAGGTAGCTCTCACCGACCTCGTAGGTCGCCTCGTCGACGGAGCCGATCTTCCCGTCGGTGGCTTCGACGTGGTACCCGGCGACGTCGAGCGTCTTTTCCTGGGTGTGCACGTCGGCTCGATAGTTCCAGATCTCAGGCTGCATAGCTGAATGTCTCCCTTGATGTGATACCTCGGGCTTCGGATCCCGTACCCGAGAGAGAAGCCCTAAACGGCATTTGCCCAAGTCAGCCGGTACGGAACACTGTTCGCTCCGCC
Organism: Streptosporangium sp. NPDC006930; assembly: GCF_040635605.1. NCBI lineage: Bacteria > Bacillati > Actinomycetota > Actinomycetes > Streptosporangiales > Streptosporangiaceae > Streptosporangium > Streptosporangium sp. NPDC006930. The sequence continues at coordinate 397,936 of NZ_JBEYID010000006.1, forward strand.
CTGTTTTCGCCTTCGGCGCCAGGTCATCGCGGGATTTCGCCCCGCCCGGCGCGGGGCGAAGTTTCTTCGTCTGGTGCTTCCGATGGGCATATGTCAGCTCATCTCCAGACTTCCGGATAGGCATATATCCGATCATGTACGGACCACGGCGCCGGGTCCGGTAGGCTTGTCAACGTCAAGCGCCGCTAGCTCAGTTGGTTAGAGCAGCTGACTCTTAATCAGCGGGTCCGGGGTTCGAGTCCCTGGCGGCGCACCCACGGAAACCCCAGCTCGTACGTCGAGCTGGGGTTTCTTGGTTTTCGAGAGGCCGAGGCCGCCGAAGCGCCGGCGTCGAGCCGTGGCCGGCCGGCTGGTTCGCGGTAAGGCCTTACCGATGGCGTGCGAGACAACGGAGGACGTCAAGTGGCATACGTCATCGGCGCGAGCGGTGCCCTGTTCTTTGTGCTCGTCTTCCTGATCGACGGACTGACCCGTCCCGGTTATTCGCCGATACGTCACCCGGTCAGCGCCCTGGCCCTCGGTGCCCGAGGGTGGATCCAGATCTCGAACTTCGTCGTCTCCGGCGCCGCGATCACCGTCGGCGGAGTCTCGATCGCCACCGCGGGACGGCAGCCGCTGCTGGGCGGGATGTTGGCGATCTTCGGGCTGGGCCTTGTGGCATCGGGCTTCAGGATGGACCCGATGCGGGGCTATCCGCCGGGTACGCCGGAGGGTGATCCGGCAGACGTCACCGTCTACCACAAACTGCATGACTACGCCGGAGCCGTTGTGTTCTTCTCGCTGCCCGTCACGGCGGCGGTGGCGGCGTTCGTCCTGCCGGAGGTGGCCTGGAAGGTTCTTTCCGCCATCGCCGCAGCCGCCCTGATGTCCGCCTCCTACGCGTTCGGCAAAGCCTGGGAGCGTGACTCACCGAGGGCCGGACTCATCCAGCGGGCGTTCATCATCCCGGGATGGCTCTGGGTCGCGGCGGTGTTCCTGCGCTTCGGCTCGCAGAACGCACTCTGACGCTTCGATTCGCCTCCTGCGTACGACAGATAGGGCTTAAGGGGGACGGGGGGTAAAGGTGATCGGTTGACAGCGATGACACCAATGGCCTGATCTGGACAGCTGTAACTCCTATAGGGGACACGTCCATCTAGGAGTGGATTGAGGGTGTTTTCCCCGGCGAAGGTCGATGTGCTGCCATACGATGCTTCATCGTGATGAATCGGGGCGAGCTGCCACGGTGCGGCACAGCGGAGCGAAACGGCCCCGAGCCGACCGGGCGGTGCCCCGGCGCGGGAGAACGGCGTCGGTTCCATGGAACCGTTCGAGAACAAAGGAAAGACGGCGCTGTCGGATGAGTGATCCCGGGTTGCGGTTCTCGATCCTGGGGCCGGTGCGCGCCTGGCGCGACGGCGCGGAGGTGGAGACCGGTTCTCCCCAGCAGCGGCTGGTCCTCGCCGTCCTCCTCCTGGCCGAGGGCAGGGCCGTCGGCCACGACCACCTGCTCGACGCCGTCTGGGGCGAGGAGCGTCCCCGCGCCGCGATGAGCACGTTGCGCACGTACGTCTCGCGCCTGCGCTCCGCCCTCGGCGCCGAGGCGATCACCTCGATCGGCAGCGGATACGCCCTCGCGGGAGGGACCTGCGACCTGGTCACGATGGAGAGGTTGTCCAACGAGGGGAGATACGGCGAGGCTCTGGCGCTCTGGCGAGGAGAGCCGCTCGCGGGGCTGGAGGGAGGCTACGCCGAGGGGCAGCGGGCGCGGCTCGGGGAGCGGCGGCTCGCCGTGCTGGAGCGCAGGCTCGCCCAGGAGGTCGAGGAGGGCAGACACGCCGAGGTCGTCGCCGAGCTGACCGTGCTCTGCGGGGAACATCCGACCAGGGAGCGTCTCTGCGGGCTGCTGATGCTGGCGCTGTACCGCGCGGGAAGGCAGGCCGAGGCGATAGGCGTGTTCACCGACACCGGAAAGCTGCTCGCCGAGGGGCTCGGTATCGATCCCTCGCCCGAGCTGGCGGAGCTCTACCAGCGGATCATCACCGCGGACCCCACCCTCGGCCAGGCGAGGACGGCGAGCCCGGTCCTCAGGCAGGTGCCCCGGCAGCTCCCCGCCGACACCGCCGACTTCACCGGCAGGGAGTCCGAGATCGACGAGATGGTGGCCGCCCTGAGGTCGGGGCACATCTCGGCACTCGCGATCTCGGCCGTGTCGGGCGCCGGAGGCATGGGCAAGACCACCCTCGCCGTCCACGTGGCGCACCGGCTCGCGCCGGACTATCCCGACGGCCAGCTCTTCGTGAACCTCGGGGGCTCCGGGACGCGGCCGCTCGCACCGGAGAGCGTGCTCGCCCGGTTCCTGCGCTCCCTCGGGGCGGAGGTTCCACCCGACTCCGAGGAGCCGGGCGAGCGGGCGGCCATGTACCGCTCCACCCTGGCGGACCGGCGGATACTCGTCGTGCTGGACAACGCCGCGAACGCCGCGCAGGTACGGCCGCTGCTCCCGGGCGCCGCCGGGTGCGCGGTGATGGTGACGAGCCGCGCGAAGATGATCGGGCTGTCCGGCGTACGCCAGGTCGACCTGAGCGTGATGTCCCACGACGAGGCGACGGTGCTACTGGCCACGATCGTGGGGGAGGCACGGGTGGCCGCCGAGCGCGAGGCCGCGGCGGACCTGATCGGGGCGTGCGGACACCTGCCCCTCGCGATCAGGATCGTGGCCGCACGGCTCGCGGCGCGACCCGCCTGGAGTGTGGCCAGGATGCGCGACCGGATGGCCGACGAGCGCCGACGCCTCGCGGAGCTGCGCGTGGACGACCTGGCCGTCGAGGCGACGTTCGCCCTCGGCTACGACCAGCTCGACACCGCGCACGCGTCGGCGTTCCGGTTGCTGGCCGTTCCCGACGCGTCCGACTTCTCACTGGGCTCGGCGGCGGCCGTACTCGGTCTGGACGAGCAGGACGCGGAGGAGGTGTGCGAGGCGCTGGTGGACGTGAGCATGCTGGAGTCGCCCTCTCCCGGCCGCTATCGCTACCACGACCTTCTCAAGATCTTCGCCCGGTCGCGACCGGACGACGAGGACGTGCGGCGAGCCGCGCTGGACAGGCTGCTCGGCCACTACCTGGCGGGCATGACCGCGGCCCACCACCTCACCTATCCGGGTGCCCCGGTGTCCGACGCGGGCCGGCCGGCCGGTGCGGGACCGTCCTTCGCGGACGAGGAGGCCGCGGTGACCTGGGCGGAGGACGAGGAGCAGGGGGTGATCAGCTGCGTACACCAGATCGCCCAGGAGCAGGGAAGCGCCCTCTCCGACGCGATACGGCTGCTCGACATGGCGTCCGACGTGCTGGAGACCGACGTGACCCCCGAGCGCTACGAGCGGGCGGCCGGAGCCCTCGTCGAGGCGGCGGCGGCCCGCGGGGAACACCGCGCCGAGGCGCACGCCCGGTGCGTGCGCGGAGGGTTCCGGGCGAACCGATGGTTCCTCGACGCGGCGCTCGAGGACTGCGTCGCCGCGAGGGACCTCAGCCTCGCCGAGGGTGACCGGGCACGGTACGCGGACAGCCTCAACCTGCTGGCCACGGTCCTTTCCCGTCGCGGATCGACGACCGAGGCGATCGCGCTGTACGCCGAGGCGGTCGAGGCCTGGCGCGGGCTCGGCGACCGAAGCGGTGAGACGGCCGGTCTGGGCGACATGGCGCTCGCCCTCGCGTCGGTCGACAGGATCGACGAGGCGGTGGAGGTGATGGAACTGGCCGACCGCACCATCCGCGAGCCGGGCGGCGGGGCGGACCCCGACATCATGTACCGGTCGGCCGTCGTGCTGTGCGACGCCGGGCGTCCCGAGGAGGCGCTCCCTCGGCTCGTGGAGACGCGCAAGGCGTATCGGAGGCTCAGGCAGCGCGTCCGTGAGGGGGCGACCCTGCTGCGGATGGCCGAGACCCACCTCGCCCTGGGACGGCCGGACCGCGCCGTCGACTGTGCCGAGGACTCGCTGGGCCTCATGGCGGAGGCGGGCGACGAATGGATCCAGGGCAAGGCGCTCGTCGCGCTCGGCGAGGCGTTCTCCCGGCTCGGCCGGCCGGGCAGGGGAGCGGCCTGCCTGACCGAGGCGCTTGAGATCTTCGTACGGCGGGACATGCCGGAGGCCGACGAGGTACGGGCACTGCTCGACCGGGACGAGGTCTCGCGGTGGAACACCGAGCGGAAAGAGACCACCCTGACCCGCTGATCGGGCACCGTGTTCGGCCCGGAACCGTCGGTGCCTGCTGGCATCATAGGCGTATGGGACCGCACTACTACGCACGCGTCGTCGCGGCGGCCGAGATCTCGGCCGCCG